>JAGWAJ010000018.1:13195-42560 GCA_021296475.1 Acidobacteriota bacterium | reverse complement strand
CGCCTCGAACTCCGCTTCCTTGAGACGGAAGCCGGCCGCCAGGTCGGGCTCGCGGTCGTCGCCGAGCACGCGGTGGGCGGTGTAGTCGCCGAGCACGGGGCCGAACTTGAAGGCCTCGGCCGATCCGCCGCCGGCCAGCCAGACATTGTCCAGGTCCGGATTGGTGTCGATGATGAAGTTGCTGTCGACGCTGCTCTCGTAATGGCAGGCGCGGGTCTCGTTGATCGGCGCCCCGGCCAGGTCGGGGAAGTGCCGCCGCAGGATGTCGCGCGGGCGGTCGTGGTGCTCGGGCGCGATCCAGCGATCGGAGATGTCGGGATCCTCGGGCGGGCGGCCGCCGGTGCGGACGCGGAATCCGCGATGGTCGGGCGGCAGGGCCGGCCAGCCGGTGCAGCCCGGGACACCGTAGCTGGGCATGTGCGGATAGGAGAAGCGGGTGTCGCCCGGGGGCACGGCGAAGTAGAAGACGTGGCCCATGGCAATGCGAATCCGACGTCCCATGAGCGCGGGCAGGACCTTCGGGAACCACGGGCCGCAGGCGAGGACGAACGTCCCGGCCGACAAGGTCCCGCCGGATTCGAGTTGCAGGGCGCGGAGGGAACGGCCATCGCGGGCCCCGAGCGCCGCCCGCTCGATGCGGATCGTGCCGCCCTCGTCCTCGAAGACGCGGGCGACGGACTCGATGGCGCGCCGCGCGCGGACCACCCCGGCGTCCGGCTCGTAGAGAGCAACGCCGAGGTTGTCGTAGCGAATCCACGGCCAGCGATGCTCCACCTCGTCCGGTCCCAGCACTTCGTAGGGCGTGCCGAGCGCGTCCCAGTGCCGGCGGGTCTCGGTGAAGTAGCGGTTGGCCGCCTCGCGCAGGATCAGGTCGCCGGTCTGGAAGAAGAGGCGGGGCAGCAGGCGGTCGCGCCCTTCTTCGTCCCACGCGACCCAGCGCTCGATAGCGCGCCGCGCCCAGCCGGCCCACTGCGCTCCGTGGGGCCGGTCACCGTACGACGTGCGGACCCCGCGGGTCTCCCCGCCGGAAGTCTGTCGGGAGTTCCCAGCCCCATACGCGTCGACCACCGTCACGCGGGCGCCCAGGCGCTGCAGGTGGAGCGCCGTCCACATCCCGAACGTACCGGCGCCGACCACGGTCACGTCCGGCGCAGGCTGGGGCTGCACGGCCGGCGCCCGTTCGGCTGCGCGCGCCGTCGATCCCCGGCCGCCGGCGAGAGCCGCCCCTGCCCCGGCGCCCACGGCCTGCAGGAAGCGGCGGCGACCGACGGGCGCGGCGGATCCGCGGTGGTTCGTCGGGCGCATGGGTCTGTGCAACACGTTCTCGTCTCGGGTGCCGGAGCCGGACGAGCGCCTCATAGATTCGTCGGGATGATCAGCATCGCGACGACGCTGAGCAGCGTGCAGATGATGGCGATGATGCCGGTGTAGCCGAGCACGTCGCCGAACTTGAGGCGCGTGACGGTCAGGATCGGTATCGCCCAGAAGGGCTGGATGAGGTTGGTGGTGGCGTCCCCATAGGCGTAGGCGAGCACCGTGGTGGTGGCCGATACGCCCAGCTCCCGCGCGGCCGGGAGCAGGTAGGGCGCCTCGATGAGCCATTTCGATCCGCCGGACGGCACGAAGAGGTTCACGAAGCCGGAATAGAAGTAGACGACGACCGGGTAGGTCTCGGCGGTCGCGAAGGTGACGAAGAGCTCGCCGAGCCAGGCGCCGAGGCCGGTGTTGTTGATGACGCCGAAGATGCCGGCGTAGAAGGGGAACTGCAGGATGACGCCGGAGGCGGTGCGAGCGCCGTTCCCGAACGCGCGCACGAGGTTGGACGGCCGGCCCTGGAGCAGCAGCGCCGCGACCAGGAACGACGCGTTGTAGGCGTTGATGGTCCAGGTGGCGCCGAAGCCGCGGGTGACGAGGGAGTAGCCGAGGGGATAGCCGATCAGGATCGCGGCCAGGATCGTCCAGCCGCGGAACGCCTCCATGCGGCCCGCCGGCGTCTCCGGCGTCTGCTCCTCGGGCAGCGTCGGCATCATGCTGTCGATCTGATCCTTCGTCAGCGTACGGACGTTGCGGCGAGGGTGGAGCAGCATCGCCGTTCCCAGCGCGACCGCACCCAGGATGGCGATGAAGACGAGATTGAACGGAATGAACAGGGTCTCGGTGACCGGCAGCACGCGGTCGATCACCGGCTCCCCGCTCGCCGGCGCGAGCAGCGGATTGCCGGGCGTGGCGAGAATCAGCGGTGCCGACCCCGACAGGCCGCCGTGCCAGATGGTCCCGATCCCGAGGTAGGCGGCCGCGATCACCAGCCGGATGTCGGCCTTCGGATTGCGCCGCGCGAGGAACGGCACGAACAGCGCCGACGCCACCACGCTGAGCGCCCAGTTCACGTAGGCGGTGGTCAGCGAGTAGATGCCGATGAGGGCGATGGCCTGCACCGGCCGGCTCGGGTCGGGCAGGCTGGCCAGGCGATCGAGCAGGCGAAAGACCGGGCGCGACGAGACGCACGCGTGGGCCGCGATCATGGCGATCGAGAACTGCATCCCCAGCTCGAGGAGCGCCCACATGCCGTTGCCCCAGGCCAGGACCGACTCGTTGAGGCTGGCCCCGGCCCCGGCCATGGCGAGGCCGATGGCCGCCACGGTCAGGAGCATGCAGACGACCCACGAGTCCGGAATCCAGCGCTGGGTGAAGCGGCAGAGGCGGTCGCCGAGGTCGCCGACGACTGCGACGATGCCCCCGGGGCCGTCGTTGGAAGCTGCAGACATGTCCCGCCCCGCGCTCCACTCAGGACGCCGCGGGCGGTGCCTGGGGCGCTCTCGCCACCATGAGGGCCGCGAGCGCGACCACCGACAGCCCCGCCGCGAGGTAGAACGCAATCTCGTAGCTCTGGGTGGCGTCGAAGACGCGCCCGGCGATGACCGGTCCGACGATGCCCGCAACGCCCCACGCCGAGAAGAGCAGCCCGTAGTTCACGCCCATGTTGCGCGTGCCGTAGAAGTCCGCGCATGTGGAGGCGAAGACCGAGAGCAGGGTGCCGTAGCAGTAGTAGATGACGACCAGCAGCAGGTAGAAGAGCGCCACCTGCCCGGCGAGGAGAAAGAACAGCGGCAGCGCCACGGCCGACAGCAGCACCATGAGCCGCAGCGTGTTCAGCCGGCCGAACGTGTCCGACATCCAGCCCGACAGCACGCGCCCGCCGGTGTTGCCGATGGCGCCGATCGTGAGGCCGAGCCCCGCCGCGGCGCCGAGGCCGGCCGCCTCGCCCACGGGGACGAGCTGGCTGATCACCATCAGCCCGGCCGCGGCGCCGAGGCAGTACGCGATCCAGAGCAGGTAGAAGGTCGGCGTCCGGACCATTTCGCCAGTGGCGAATTCGTGCCCGACGGGTACGGCGGCCGCCCGCGGGGCGCCGCCGGCTGCCGGGGCCGCTGCCGCCGCGGTCGGCGGCTTGTAGCCGGCGGGCGGATTCCGCAGCAGCCGGGCCGCCACGAGCGTCATCACCAGGAAGACGGCGGCGGAGATCTGCATCGTCCCCTGCCAGCCGTAGGCCGGGATCAGCACTTCGCGGGCGAGCGGGCCGTAGATGCCGGAGCCGGCGCCGTAGCCACCGACGACCAGGCCGACGGCGAGCCCGCGGCGGTCGGGGAACCACTTCGAGCAGACCGGAATCGGGATGGCGTAGCCGAAGCCGTTGCCGGCGCCGGCGATCGCGCCGAACGTGATGTACAGCCAGATGAGGGATTCCGTCTGGCTGGCCAGGTAGAAGCCGAGCGCGTAGAGGATGCCGCCGAACGCGGCGACCTTCTGCGGTCCGAACCGGTCCTGGAGGAAACCGGCGACGACGAACCAGGAACCGACCGACAGGATGGCGATGGTGAAGACCACCGACACCTGGGTGCGGTTCCAGCCGAAGTCCTCGCCGAACGGCGCCACGAAGACGCTCCAGGCGTAAATCACGCCGAGCGCCAGGTTCATCAGCACCCCACCGAGGAGCGGTTGCCACCGGGCCGGGGTCGCGTCAGTCATTTGCGGGCGCTCCTCTTGTGTCGGTGCCGCGGCGCGCGCACCGGCCGAACGGCCGGGCGGGGCCACATTCTACCCCGCGAGCCGCGATCTCCGTGCGGTCGGCTACTCGCAGGTGGGGGCGAGGTGCTGGAAGGACGTGATGTTGAGGCGCAACTCGTCGTCGTAGCGCAGCTTCAGGCCCTTGGCCTGCACGCGGTGGCCGACGTGCGACTCGACGCCGAACTCGCCGACGCCCAGCAGCCGGTAGCGGAGGGATCCGAGAGTCTCGCCGGCCGAGCGGGCGAGCTCCTCCTCTGTCGTGAACGCCTGCTCGGTCGGCTCGCCGGCCGTGGCGCGCTCGAGGATCCACGGCAGTTCTCCCGGCTCTTCGGTGAGGCAGCCGACCACCGTTACGAGGGTGACCGCGGCGGGCGCGGATTCGTCCTGGGTCGCCCCTCCGGGCACGAGGCGGGGAGTCGTGCCGCCGTCGGCCGGCTCGGCGCTGCCCAGGGCGAAGACGGTGGCCAGGGCGATGACGGCGGTGGTCGCCGGCGCGGTGCGGGGGCCGGTCCGGATGCTGAGCTTCGACATGCGTGCTGCGACCTGCCTCTCTGATCCGGAACCGCCGGTCTCCCGCGCTCGACGTGCCCGCGCGGCGCCGCCGCCGCGCGGGGCGGCGCGGGGCACGACCGCGGGCGCATGCGCGCGGGCCAGGTGGACGGCCGCCGGCACATGCCGTTGCGCCTGCACCTTCTACCACGCCGGTCCGCCCGGATCAATCCGCACCCGCGGCCGGGGCGGACCGGGGTAGAATGGCCGGGCTCCGGCTGCGGTCGAGGGTTCGGACTCCTCTTCCGGCCGGAGCAGGACGGCAGCTCATGGGCATGCAGTCGCTGGCAGTCGGGTCGGTCCTCCTCGTCCTCGCCGCCGCTCCGGGGGCCGCGGCCGGGGGCGCAACCCGCCATCCGGAAGCCGAATCGGCGCTCCGCTCGGCTGGCCGCCCGGCGACCGGGGCGGCCGCGGCGGCCGGGGCCGCCCTCCAGCAGGGGCCGACGCGCGGCACCGAGATGATGCCGCCCTTCGATCCACGCTACTTCCTCGGCGACTGGGAGATCGAGTGGAACCCTCCGGAAACCGGGCTCTTCCCGCCCGGCAAGTGGAGCGGGACCGAGACCGTCACCCACATCGACAACCGCTATCTCCGCATCTCCGTCGCGATGGAGAACGAGGACGGCGTGACGATGACCGGCGACGGCATCATCCTCTACGAGTTCGGGCTCGGCGGCCAGAGCATTGCCCGTTTCGTGCGCTACGATGCGGGATTCTCCATGTTCCAGTACGGCCCGCTCGGTGGCGACCTCGGCGGCTACTACAGCACGTTCTGGGAGACGCCGGAGATCGCGTACGGCGACCGGACCTTCGTGCTCAAGGGCCGGAGCTACTTCGTCTCGCCCGCCGCCTACCGGATCAACCAGCAGATCTCCATCGATGGTGAGCCGTTCTTCAATTTCGGGATCATGTGGCTGACCAAGACGGTCGACGAAGCGCCGGGGCAGCCGTAGCGGTGACTCTGGGCGGGGTCGCCGGGCGGCCCCGCCTCAGCCGGAACGCACGTGAGGAGCGCCCGCAGGCGGGCGCGCGACGACATGCGACACTCATCGATCTCCGCGCCCGCCGCGGCGCCGCACCGTGCGGCCGGCGCGCCCGCGCGCACGACCGGCGTCTTCTCCGCCCTCTCCATCGTCGCCCTGACGTTTTCGTTCGCTCTGGCGGCGCCCGCGGCCCACGCACAGTCCGACGTCTCCGGGGTGTGGGAGATCCACCTCGACACGCAGATCGGCGAGGCCTCGTGGACCGCCACCTTCGAGCAGGACGGTGACGCGCTCTCCGGCGAGATCGACATCGGCGACCGCACGGTCCTGCCGCTCGAGGGCAAGGTCGAGGGGGCTTCGATCGACTTCACCTTCATCGTCCCGGATCTCGACGGCGACCTGCCGATCACCCTGACGGGCCAAGTCGACGGCGAGACGATCGCAGGCGACGAGGGGAATTTCGTCTGGTACGGCGCTGGCCGGTGGACCGGCGCCAGGAAGTAGGTCACACCGACACCCGCACAGCAGGGGAGCGCGCGCCATGAAGACCAGCACGATTCCGGCGGCGGACGCGAATCGGACGGCGGCGCGGCGCGGGCGGCGCCGGGGGGCGGGGCCGTTCTCGGCTTCGGTAGTCGCCACGGCGCTCGCAGCCCTCATCGCCGCGGCAGCGTTGGCCGCGTCAGGACAGGCGCTCCCGGAGGGAGGCGACATCACCGGTGTCGTGCGTAGCACCGCCGGCCTGGAGGAGGGCGTCTGGGTCATCGCCGAGACCGACGACCTCGCGACCCGCTTCATCAAGTCCGTGGTGACCGGCAACGGCGGTCGCTTCCTGATCCCCGACCTCCCGCCGGCCCGCTACGAGGTCTGGGTGCGCGGCTACGGGCTGGTCGATTCGGCCCGCGTCGAGGCGGGGCCGGGCGACGAACTGGCCCTGGAGGCGGTGGTCGCGGCCACGGAGGCCGAGGCGGCGAAGGTCTATCCGGCGAACTACTGGTACTCGCTGATCGAGCCGCCGGCGTCGTCCGAGTTCCCCGGGACCGGGGCCGACGGGAACGGCATCGCGACCACCCTCATCGACCAGAGCCAGTGGGTCGACATCCAGAAGCAGGGCTGCATGCTCTGCCACCAGCTCGGCTCGCGCATCGTCCGCGAGATCGACAACCGCGACGAGTTCGACTCGACCCTCGCGGCGTGGGACCACCGAGTGCAGATGGGGCAGCGCGGCTCGCAGATGACGAACGTCATGAACCGCTTCGGCCGCTCCCGCGGCCTCGAGATGTTCGCGGACTGGAGCGACCGCATCGCCGCCGGCGCCGTGCCGCCGCGCCCGCCGCGGAGCGCAACGTCGTCATCTAGATGTGGGAGTGGGGCAACGAGATCGACTACATCCACGACGAGATCGCGACCGACAAGCGGAACCCGACCGTCAACGCGAACGGGCCGATCTACGGCGTGAACATCTCGAACGACGAGCTGACGATGCTCGACCCCGTGACACACGAGGCGACCAGCCTGCCCGTGCCGCTGCGCGTCGATCCGGCGACGGTGGCGCCGATGATCGCCCGTTCGATGCCGGCTCCGTCGCGCTTCTTCGGCGACGAGCTCATCTGGAACGACCCCGCCAACCCGCACAACCCGATGATGGATCAGCAGGGCCGGGTCTGGCTGACGTCGGCCATCCGGCCGCGGCCCAACCCCGACTGGTGCAAGGAGGGGTCCGACAACCGCTTCGCGCGCTATTTCCCGATCGAGCGCGGCTACCGGGGCGCGGTCTACTACGACCCGCCGTCGGAGTCGTTCGAGATGATCGACACCTGCTTCGGAACGCACCACCTGCAGTTCGCCGAGGACGACGACCACACGCTGTTCTTCAGCGGCGGCGGGGCCGCCGTCGGGTGGCTCAGGACCGCCGTCTACGACGAGACCGGCGACGAGCAGGCCTCGCAAGGCTGGTGCCCGACCGTCATCGACACCAACGGCGACGGCGTGATCACGCAGCCGTGGAACGAACCGAACCGGCGCGGGCAGATCGACGCGTTCGACCCCGGCCGGGACACGCGGCTCGTCGTCGGGAGCTACGGCATCGTGCCCGATCCGCTCAACGACACCGGGGTCTGGATCGTCTCCAACCGCTTCCCGGGCCGCCTGGCCTACATGGACATCGGCGACGACCCGCCGGAGACCTGCCTCACCGAGGTCTACGAGGTGCCTTCGGCCCTCGACCCGAACGTCCCCCGCGAAGCGACCGGCTTCGGGCCGCGCGGTCTCGACATCGACCGCCACGGCGTCGTCTGGACGGCGCTGTCGGGCAGCAGCCACTTCGCGTCGTTCGACCGGACGGAGTGCGAGGTCCGCAACGGGCCGGACGTGCTCGACGGGCGGCACTGCGTCGACGGCTGGACGCTCTATCCGACGCCGGGGCCTGTCATCCCCGGCACCGATCCGCCGATGCGCGCCGACTACCACTATTACAACTGGGTCGACCAGCACGACACGCTCGGTCTCGGCGCGAACGTCCCGATCGCCAACGGCTCGAACTCCGACTCGCTGCTGGCGTTGCTGCCGGAGACCGGCGAGTGGGTGGTGATGCGGGTACCGTACCCGCAGGGCTTCTTCAGCCGCGGCCTCGACGGCCGCATCGACGACCCGGACGCCGGCTGGAAGGGCCGCGGCGTCTGGGCTACCTACGGAGCCGCGGTGACCTGGCACATCGAGGGCGGCGTCGGCGCCAAGCCGGGCATCGTGAAGTTCCAGGTCCGGCCCGACCCGTTGGCGAACTGACGCCGAGGACGGAGCAACCCTCGCAGGGGGCGTCTCGATAGCGGCGTCCGCCGGACCCGGCGATGTTGTTTGCCCTGGGCGGGCTCCCCGGCGCGGGCAAGTCGGCCCTGGCCAGGGCGCTGGCCCGGCGGCTCGGCGCGGTGCACCTGCGCATCGACACGATCGAGCAGGCGATGCGGAACGCGGGCTTCACCGTGTCGGGGCCGGAGGGGTACCTTGCGGCTCGCGACCTGGCCGAGGACAACCTGCGCGTCGGACGCACCGTCATCGTCGATTCGGTCAATCCGCTGGCCGTCACTCGCGCCTACTGGCGCGAGACGGCGGCGCGCATGGCGGTGAGGCTCGTCGAGATCGAGGTGGTCTGCAGCGACCGGGGCCAGCACCGCCGCAGGGTCGAGTCGCGGGTCGCCGACATACCCGGTCTGGTGCTCCCGACCTGGCAGCAGGTCCTGGATCGGCAGTACGAGCCGTGGAAGACTGCGCACGTCATCGACACGGCGGGGCGCACGTTGGAGGAATGCTTGTCGCAGGCCGCGGCGGTCGCGCTGGGAGCTGTGCGGCGGGCCCGGCCCTGAGCGGCGCATTCGCCACGCCGCGGTCAGGGGCCGGCAGGACGGGTCGTCGCCGACGCGGTGTAGATGAAATCGCCGAACTCGGAGGCGTCGTCGTTGGCCGCGTTCGCCGCAGCGTGGAAGACGACCGGTACGGCTCTCGTGATCCGATAGGTCGCCGAGGGGGCGAACGCTACCGGCACGCCGCGGAGCGCGAGGGAGCCCCCGGGCGCGTCGAGCTCGTTCTCGAAGTGGCAGGCGTGGCAGGTGTCGCTGCCGAACCCGCCGACGTGGGCCGCGGGCGGACCCTCGAGGTAGCTTGCCACCGGCTGGGGGGCCGCCGCCAGCCATTGCCTACGGCACGACGCGTGCGCGGCCGACGTTGTTCGTGTCGGTGCCGAACCAGATCTCGCCCGTCGGCGGGTGGTAGTACATGTGGCGCACCGTCCCGCCCCCGCTGGCGATCTCGGTCATCGCGAAGAACTCCTCGGTGGTCGGGTCGAAGCCCACGAAGCGGTTCGGCCGGATCCCGGACTCCACGAAGTAGAGCCGGTCCTCGGCGTCGACGGCCATCCCGTAGGGCCGGGCCTCCGCCCCGCCGGGAACCGCCCACTCCCGGACCTCGCCGGTGTCCGGATCGAAGCGCCCGAGGTGACCACCCGCGTAGTCGACGTACCACAGATGTCCATTCGACGTGAGAGCCAGCCGGCGCGGCCTGGCCTCGGCCCGGGGCAGCTCGAATTCCTCGAGCTCCAGCGTCTCCGGATCGACGGTGGCGAGCCGGTTCGTACCGAACTGGCAGAACCAGGCGCGGTTGTTCGCGTCGACCACGATTCCGTAGGGACGCCGGCCGCGGCCCTCGACCGGGACGAGCTCGACGCTTCCGGTCTCCGTGCCCAGCTTGCCGACGAAGCTGCCGCCCTGCACCGAGAACCAGATGTCGCCGTTGTGGTCGAAGGTGAGCGTGTGCGGATCCCGAGCGTCCGGGGTCGGCATCGGGAACTTCTCGATCTCCCCCGATTCCGGATCGAGGCGGCCGATGTGCATGGCGCGGTTGCCCGCGTACCACACGAAGCCGTCGTCGTCGACGATCAGGTTGTGTGGGCCCGTGCCCGGGTCGAGCTCGTAGCGCCGGAAGTCGCCCGTCGCCGGGTCGAGGTGGGCCAGGTAGTCGCCCCGCTGCCCGACGAACCAGACCCGTCCCTGGCCGTCGACATAGGGGTCGCGCGGCCGGGTGTTCTCCCACGGGACCACCCACTCGGTGATCTCGATGTCCTCGCCGGCGGCCGAGCCCGCGCCCAGCGTGCCGAGCCCGCCGACGGCGACGACCGCGGCGAGCAGGGCTGCGGTTCCGTTTCTCATCGCGCACCTCACACGTTGGATTGCCGGGCGTCCCGAGCGACCCCGGCCTGTCGATCCCGATGCGGTACCGCTCATGCCGGCCACCCGGCCGGGACGGCGGCGCCTCGAGCGGGAGACGCCACGCCGGCGGCGCGTTTCCCCGGGCGCCAGCTCCACCGTATCATGCACGCGCGGTGTCCCGGTCCGGGAACCGTCGCTTGCGGCTCCGATTCCGGCCGATCCATGCCTGCGGGAGTCCGCGCCGTTCTGCGGCGCAGTCTCCCTGTGCGGGGGAGAGAATGATGCGGAACAACCGTCACCCGGCGCATCCAATCGTGACGCTCGCGGTCCTGGTCGCCTGCGCGGCCCTCGTCCCGGCCGATGCGCTTGCCCAGCGCGAGGCGCGGGACGACGAGTACGCGGTCAACGACCCGCGCGTCCAGCATCGCACGTACGTGATGGAGGAGACGGGCGAGACCATCCCGTACGCGCTCTTCGTGCCCTCCGGCTACGACCCCGCCCGGCCCGCGCCCCTGCTGGTCTCGCTGCACGGCGCCGGGCGGCAGTACGACTGGCTGATGAACTACGCCGGGCTCCTCGATCAGGCCGAGCACCACGGGTACGTGGTAGTGACGCCGCTCGGCTACACGCGGCGGGGCGGGTACGGCTACCGCGGCGACTCGGAACAGGACCGGCGGGCCGAGCAGGACGTCATGAACGTCTTCGATCTCGTCACCGGCGAGCTGGCCATCGACGAGAGCCGCATCTATCTCTGGGGCCACTCCATGGGCGGCGCGGGTACCTACTATCTCGCCAGCCGCTACCCGGACGTCTGGGCCGGGCTCGCCGCCGTCGCCGGCGGCAGCATGACCGCCGACTATGTCGACGCGGACGCCATCCGGCACCTCCCGTTCCTGGTGATCCAGGGCTCCGAGGACCGCGTCGTCCCTGCCGCGCGAGCGCGCGAGTCGGTGGCGAAGATGCGGGAGCTCGGGATGCAGCATCTCTACATCGAGATCCCGGGCGGCGACCACTCGCTGTTCATCTCGCGGCACCCCGAGGTGGTCGAGCACCTGTTCTCGTTCTTCAACCTCGTCTCGAAGAAGACGCAGGCCGCCGCGCCCTAGCGGGAGGCCGTGCCGGCGCATCGACGTTGATCCGGAGGGGCAGGTGTTGGGCAACGTTCGGGTCGTCGACCCGTTCGCCACGCCGGATACCGACGCCGTCGGAGGTCCTGGAAGCCCTTGAGCCGTGAGGCAGCACGGGTTCGCCTCGCCGCCTCGGACGTCAGTGCGTCATCGCGTAGACCAGGACGTTGATCCCCAGCGAGTAGCCGTCGGGCGCGAACGACTCGAAGAAGCGCGGGTCGTCCCGCTCGCGCTCCCAGGCGTCCTGGATGTCGGTATTGTGGGTCATCGCCACCAGAATGCGCCCGCGCTCGTCGAAGATCACGCGGAAGTGCGGCTCCGCGCTGTCGGGGCCGCGTTCCGACGTGCGTCCCCCGGAGCGCCGCCAGAAGCCGATGTTGGCGATCTGCGGCACCTCCCAGATGTGGAACAGGGTCCGGAACAGCTCGTGCTCGATCGGCAGATCCACGATTGGGTACTGCCCCGCCGGCAGCACCTTGTGGATCTGGCTGACCCACTGCGCCCACTCCCAGCTTCCCCAGAAGTCGTCGACCCACAGGAAGCCGCCCTTCAGCAGGTACTCGCGCAGGCGCCCCGCTTCCTCGTCGGAGAGCGCCATCGACCCGACCGCCGAGGCGATGATGAAGGGGCAGCCGAACAGCGCGTCGTCGGTGACCGGGACGACCCAGTGGATCGGCTCGTCGTCAGCGTCGAAGTTGACGTCGGTGGTCGACATCTCCGACAGCCGGATCATGAAGTTGATGTCGGCGAAGGGGTAGTCGGTCGACCAGCGGCCCATGCCGCGCCCGACGAACTCGCTGGAATACATGAGCCGGCAGAACGAGAAACCGGCGTCGCGCTGCTCCGGGGGGCGGATGCGGGGCGGATGGCGTGACCGCCAGCCCCACTGGGCGAACGCGGCCCCCGCGACGAGGGCCAGGATCAAGGTGAGCGCCGCCGCCGCGACGGCCGGCCTTCTCATCAGGCCATTCTGCCACAGCACGGCGCGTTCCGCGGGTCGGAATCGGGGTCTCCAAACACGAGCACCGCCACGCGGTGCCGCTCTACGGGTGGCTCGCGGGGCGGCGTTCGGGTATAACCTGCGGCATGCTGCTGCGCACCCTCGTCGTTGCATCCTGCGGCCCGGCGCTGTTGCTCGCTGCGGTCGCCGCACAGGCACAGGTGGGCGGCAATCTGGCCGCCGGACCGCCGCTCGACATCCACCTGGAGATTGCGACGGGCGCGGACGGCCCGATGCTCTCGACTACCGAGCTCGACCTCGTCACGGGCGAGTACTACCGGCTGAACGTCACGAGCGACGGCACGGAGTCGTGGCGTCTCGAGGTCGACGAGCTGCTGCGCAACTCGCACCTGCGCCTCGTCACCATCAACGGGATCGAGGTGCACCTGCAGGCGTTGGCGTTCCGCGCCATCGAGTTCGATGTCGGCGGCACGGCCCAGTTCAGCTTCACGCCGATCCGCACCGGCACCTTCGAGTTCACGGTCGGCGACGTCCCCTCGGTCCGCCGCCGTCGCGCGGACGGCGGGCGCACCGTGGCCGGGGTCTTTGCCGTCCGGTAGCCGCTCCGCGACGCGGGTGAGCGGGGCGCGGCGAGAGGCGGGTGAGTGGGGCGCGGCGAGACGCGCGTCCGGGCGCGTCAGACCGACATCACGCGGTACTGGAGCGGCGGATCGCTTCGCTCCGCCTCCTTCAGCGCCTCGCCCACCAGGTGATGGTGGGGGGAGAGGTGGCAGACCGGATCGGTGGCCCCGGCGTCGCCGGTCATCAGGAAGGCCTGGCAGCGGCAGCCGCCGAAGTCGACCTCGCGGCGGTCGCAGCTCCGGCACGGCTCCGGCAGCCAGTCGGTGCCGCGGAAGCGCTGAAACACCGGGGCGTCGGTCCAGATCGCCTGGAGCGATTGGTCGCGGACGTTCGGAAACTCGAGGCCCGTGATCTCGCGCGCGGTCTGGCAGGGGAGCACGGCGCCGTCCGGGGCGACGTTCATGAAGACGTTGCCCCAGCCCTGCAGGCACGCCTTCGGGAGCTCCTGGTAGTAGTCCGGCAGCACGTGCAGGATGTCGAGCCGGGCCGCCTCGCCGGAGCGGGCGCGCTCGACGACGGCCTGGGCGTGCTCGAACTGCGCGCGCGTCGGCATCAGGGCGGCGCGGTTCCGGAACGCCCACCCCGTGTACTGGGTGTTGGCAAGCTCCAGCCGATCGACGTTCCACTCGAGCGCGATCCGGATCACGTCCTCGATCCGGTCGAGGTTCTGGCGGTGGAGGACGACGTTGAGCGTCACCGGGAAGCCGCGTTCCTTCGCGCCGCGGACCGCCTCCCGCTTGCGGTCGAACGAGCGGGTGCCGGCCAGCCGGTCGTTGGAGTCCGGGTCGGTGTCGAGCAGGCTGACCTGCAGGTGGTCGAGCCCCGCCTCGCGCAGGCGGTCGAGCGTCGTGCCGTCGACCACGGTGGCGCCGGTGCTCATGTTCGAGTAGAGCTCGAGACGGCGCGCCTCGCGGACGAGGTCGTAGATGTCGCGGCGGACGAGCGGCTCGCCGCCCGAGAAGTGGATCTGCACGACGCCGAGCTCGGACGCCTCGCCGAGCACGCGGATCCAGGTCTCGGTGTCGAGCTCCTGGCGGTAGCGGCCGAGCTCGAGCGGATTGCTGCAGTACGGGCACTGCAGGGGACACCGGTACGTCAGCTCGGCCAGCAGCGCGAGCGGCCTATTCAGCGTCGTCACGGAGCAGTCCCCTTTCGACCAGGTGTCGCAGGCAGCCCTGCACGTCGTCCGACAGCTCGGAGGCCGGGATCGGCTCCTTGAGCTTGGCGACGAGCGCCGCGATCAGCTCGTCCGTCGGCCGGCCGTCGCAGAGCTGCACGATGGCGGCGGCCGAGTCGTTGAGGACGATCATCCCTTCCGGAAAGACGAGCTGGTGCTGATCGCGCAGCTTGTCCCACCGGTAGCGCGCGTGCGCGGCCAGCACCGGCCGCCGAATGACGCGATCCTCGCTCATCGCCGGCGCGGGCCGCAGCGCCACGTGGCGCCCGGCCGCTCCCGCCCGCATCATACAACGGCAAAGACGGCGCGCTGGGGTGATGGCGGTCGAGGCGGATCGGTGTCGGGCGGAGCCGGGGGCCGCCCGGGGGCCGTGGTAAGCTCCCGACAGGCTGCCTCGGCTCGGCTGCCGGGCCTCTCGGCGCGCCGCCGGTGGCTCGCGGGCCGCGGTGCCGTCCATCGTCAAGATGCACGTACACGTCCTCGGGTCGGGCGCCGGCGGGGGTTTCCCGCAGTGGAACTGCAACTGCAGCAACTGCCGCCGCCTGCGGGACGGCACCCTGAACGGGACGGCGCGCACGCAGTCGTCCATCACGGTCAGCGCCAACGGCGCGGACTGGGTGCTGTTCAACGCGTCGCCCGACATCCGCGAGCAGCTGGCGTCGTTCGCGCCGCTGCAGCCGGGGCGCGCCGTGCGCGACACCGGCATCTGTGCCATCGTCGTCGTCGACGCGCAGATCGACCACACGACCGGGCTGCTGCTGCTCCGCGAGCACACCGAGCCCTGGGACGTCTACTGTACCCGCGCCGTGCACGAGGACCTGACCACCGGCTACCCCGTGTTCAACATCCTCGGTCATTTCCAGGGCGTGCGGTGGCACGAGGTCCCGACGGACGAGACCTCGTTCACGATTCCTCGGGCGGACGGGCTGCGGTTCACGGCGGTCCCGCTCCGCAGCGAGGCCCCGCCCTACTCTCCCCGCCGTCACCGCACCGTGCCGGGCGACAACGTCGGCGTGCGCATCGAGGACGTGCGGAACGGGAAGAATCTCTTCTATGCGCCCGGCCTCGGCGAGGTCGAGCCTCACGTGCTGCGCTACTTCGAGGCTGCCGATTGCGTGCTGGTGGACGGCACCGTCTGGACCGACAACGAGTTGGCTCGCGAAGGCATCAGCGACAAGCGGGCGCAGGAGATGGGGCACCTGAACCAGTCGGGCGAGGGGGGCTTGGTCGGCGTGCTCCGGCCGCTCGCCTGTCCCCACAAGATCCTGATCCACATCAACAACACCAACCCGATCCTCGACGAGGACTCGCCCGAGCGCGCCGCGCTGCGCGAGGCCGGCATCGAGGTCGCGCACGACGGGATGGACATCACCCTCTAAGCATGATGACCGACCAGGCCAGGGCGCCATGGACGCGACGGGAGTTCGAGCGCAAGCTGCGCGAGAAGGAGAAGTTCTACCACGTCAACCACGAGTTCCATCTCCTGATGAACTCGGGCAAGCTCGACCAGGACGCTATCCAGGGTTGGGTGGCGAACCGCTTCTACTACCAGATCGCCATTCCCGTGAAGGACGCCGCCATCCTGTCCAACTGCTGGGACCGGGACGTCCGCCGGGAGTGGATCAAGCGCATCCTGGACCACGACGGCGCCGCCGGCACGGAGGGGGGCATCGAGGCATGGCTGCAGCTCGGCGAGGCGGTCGAGCTGACGCGCGACGAGCTCTGGTCGCTCCGGCGCCTGCTTCCCGGCGTCCGGTTCGCCATCGACGCCTACGTGAACTTCGCGCGGCAACAGCCGTGGGAGGTCGCGGCCAGCTCCTCCCTGACGGAGCTCTTCGCGCCGACCATCCACCAGGCGCGCCTCGACAACTGGCCGCGGCACTACCCGTGGATCGGCGAGCAGGGCTACCGGTACTTCCGCCAGCGCCTGACCGAGGCGCGGCGGGACGTCGCCTACGGGCTGAACCTGACGCTCGACTACTACACGACGCGCGAGCAGCAGGAGCGGATGCTCGAGGTGCTCCAGTTCAAGCTCGATGTCCTCTGGACGATGCTCGACTGCATGTGGATGGCCTACGTCGAGAAGAAGCCCCCCTACCACAACGTCACCTGAGGCCGGCGATCGGCCGCGCGTCGCTCCGGGTAGGCGCGCCGGGGAGCGGGTTCTTCCTCGGCAGCCCCCGACGGGAGTGACGGATGACGGATCGGCCTCCGGCGAGCGGTCGCCCGCATGAAGGCAGGCGGTCGGCGCCGATCACTGGAAATGTGCTGGGGAGGCGTGCGGGCGTACACAAAAAAGCAGGCAACGACGACCCCGGTGGTGCATGCCAGCGGGGCCGCCGGCCTACTGAACTGGTACGCGAATGGAGTTCGCGTTAGCGGGCGTTGACGTAGTACGTCACTTCCATCGCGAGGACGATCTCTTTGATCTCGGGCTTGGTCCAGGTCATTGGTGACTCCTTCGTCGGTGAATGGACGACCACGTTGCTCGAAGTGCGGACTATACCACCGCGGTCAAGGCCTTGCAAGCCCCCGGCGCGAGAAAGTTACGCGCGCCGGTTGCGCCAGCCGCCCTGGCGGAAAAGTCTTTGCATCAGAACGAGTTGCAGCACCGGCGCCACGACCCAGGCGACCAGCGCGCCCTCCGGCTCCCACCCCAGAACCACGAACAGCACGACCGTCAGGCTCAGCAGCACCCCCCACTGCGTCACGACGGTGTAGCCGAGGATCGGACGCGTCGCTCCCGCCCCCGTCAGCGCCCCCTGCGTGCCGATGCTCAGCGAGCTGAAGAGCTGGGCGACCGCGAACCAGCGGATGACGGTGGCGCCCAGGGCCGCCACCTCCGGGTCGGCGAGGAACAGCTCCGCCAGGGGGCGTGCGGCGAGGATGGACAAGCCCGTGACGGCGGCCATGATCGCCGCGAGCAGGAGGACGCTCCGGTTGCCGAGAGTCTCGGCCCGGTCGGGATCGCCGGCCCCGACCGCCTGCCCGACCAGCGTCGCCGCCGCGACCTGGAACGCGAGGGCCGGGAGCACCGCGATGAGGCGCACCTGCAGCCCGACCCCGACCGCGGCGTGCAGCGCCGCCCCCGACACCCCGGCGCCGAGCATCCCGACGAAGACCACGCGGGCTCCGTTCCGCATCACCCCGGCCAGGGCGGGCCACGCCCCGACGCGGAGCATTCTGCGCAGGAGCGGCCCGTCGAGGTCCAGCCACGGGCGCAGCCGAAGCCGCACGCCGCCTGCGCCCCGGCCAAGCAGCACGAGATAGGCGGCCGTCCCGACCACGCGTGCCCCGACGGTGCCGAGCGCCGCGCCGGCGACGCCGTACGCCGGAACCGGGCCGACCCCGTTGATGCAGGCGTAGTTCAGGGCCACGTTGAGCACGCTCATGACGCTGACGAGCTTCAGCGGCGTCCGTGGATCGCCGGCGCCGCGGAACACGG
Organism: Acidobacteriota bacterium; assembly: GCA_021296475.1. Taxonomy (GTDB): domain Bacteria; phylum Acidobacteriota; class Vicinamibacteria; order Vicinamibacterales; family UBA8438; genus JAGWAJ01. The sequence continues at coordinate 24,935 of JAGWAJ010000018.1, read as the reverse complement.
CCGCCGCTACCAGGTTCGCCCACAGGAACAGGGTTCCGAGGAAGTAGATGCGGAGGTAGGGGACGCCGTGCACCAGCGTCTCGGGGCTCGCCTGCATCAGGGCCAGCAGCGGACCGCTCGCGGCGTACCCCAGCAGGGTCACCGGAACGCCGAGCAGAACCACCAGGCGGAGGCTCTGGCGGATCGCGCCGTCGACCTGACGGCTGTCTTTCGCCCCCATCCCCTGGCTGACCAGCGCGATGACGCCGGTCGAGACCGCCAGCGCCGCCGCCTCGATCAGGAACGTGATCTGCCGGTTGAGGCCGATGGCCGCGCTGGCGTCGCTCCCGAGCCCGCGCACCATCAGGAAATCGGCGGCGCCCAGGCTGAGCTCCAGCAGGCTGTAGACGACGGTCGGCCAGGCGAGCGACCAGATGCGCCGGAAGGAGTCGCCGTCCGCCGTGCCGGGCGCCGCCGCGTTCGGGGTCGTCACTGATCAGCCGGGCGTCGCGTGGCCTTCCGGGGACGGGCTGGGGCCAAGCCGCGCCCCAGTGTAGACTGGCCTGCGCCAATGTCTCCCGCCGCCCGCTCCTCGAGCGACCCGGCGGAACGCTCGGCGGCCGAGCCGCCGGAACGCTCCGCGGCCGACCCGGCGGGGCCCCTGGCGGCCGTTCCGCCGTCGCCCGCCGCGCTTGCGCTCGCCGCCGGCGCCGCCGCCCGTTACGGCGACGCGGCAATCGCGTTGCTCGCCGACCTCGTCGCCTTCCGGACCGTGGCCGCGCCGCCGATGGCGAACGTCGACCTGCCCGAGTTCCACCGACTCAAGGCGTACCTGGCCCGCCGGGCCGGCGATCTGGACCTCGACTACGCCGATCACGGCGCCGCCGTCGTCATCGGGCTGGGCGCGGCGCCGGATCGTCTCGGACTGCTGACGCACGCCGACGTGCAGCCGGCCGACCCGGTCCGCTGGGGCGGCGATCCTTTCCGCCTCGACACGGTCACGGAACCGGGACGGCTCATCGGCCGCGGCGTGGAGGACGACAAGGCGTCGATCGCGACGGCGCTCTTCGCCATGCGCGCGCTCGCCGACCGGGGGCCGGTGCGGGGCCGGCGCGTCGAGCTCATCGTCTCGATGACGGAGGAATCCGATTGGACCCCGTTCCGCGAGTTCCTGCGCACGTGGCGGCCCCCGCCGCTCAACGTGGCGCTCGACGGCGAATACCCCGTCGTGACGGCCGAGAAGGGCACCGGCTCGATCCGCCTGACGCTGTCGCCCGAGCCGGACCGGGAGGAGGGCGGCGGCAGGGAGCCCCGCATCGCGTCCATCCGCGGCGGCGCCTTCCGCACGCAGATCCCCGGGGAGGCCGAGGCGCTCATCGAGCGGGCCGGGCCCGACCTGGCGCCGCGACTGCGGGCGGCGATCGACCCCGCGTGGGACGTGACGTTCGATTTCGAGGCGGACGGCGCCCGCGGCCGGGGCGGTCCCGGGGGCGGACGGTTGCTCGTGCGCGCACACGGACTGGCGGCGCACTCTTCGATGCCGCGCGAGGGCCGGAACGCCATCACGCACCTCGCCGCCCTGCTCGGCACGCACGCGTGGCCACCGACCCCGGGCGGCCTGATGGTCGCCCTGATCAACGACCTGGTGGGTACCGGCGACCACGCGGAGCGCTTCGGCGACCTGGCGCACGCGCACGACTTCATGGGGCCGCTCACGCTCGCGCTGACGACGCTCGACGCGGGGCCGGACGGAGCGCTCACAGCCGGGCTGAACGTCCGCCGCCCCGTGGGGCGCAGCCGCACCGATGTCGAGGCGGCGATCCGGGCGGCGCTGGACGGCTGGCGGGAGCGCACCGGCGCCCGGCTGGACGCTGCCGTGCAGATCGGCGAGCCGTACTACGTCGAGTCGGCTCCGCACGTCCCAATCCTGCTGGGGGTGTTCCGGCACTTCACCGGGGACCCCGACGCCGGTCCGATCGCGGTCGGCGGCGGGACGCAGGCACGGCTGCTGCCGAACGGCGTCAACTTCGGCCCGTCGATGCCCGGCGCGGTCTACACCGGTCACAGCGACCACGAGTTCATGACCGTCGACCAGCTCCGCCTCAACCTGACGATGTGCACCGCGGCGCTGGCCGAGCTCGCGTGCCCTTGACGCGCGCGATGCGCGCGATGCGGTCTGCGCGGGCGCCCTGTGGCCTCGACGCAGGTTCTGCGGCGCAGACTCCTGGCCGGCTGACGCCAGCGGCCCCGGGACCTCGATCGAGACCCGGCGGCCGCTACGGACGATGCGGGCGAGCGCCGGCGCGGCGGACGCCCGCCTCGAGGTCGTGCTCGCGGCGCTCGTCCGGCGGGCGTCAGTCGATGCCGGCGAGGCGCTTGGCGTAGCGGATGCTCGGCTCGATGTCGTGCTGCCGCCAGATGGTCATCTTCTCCGCCTCGATGCTGCCCTCGGCGTGCACCGCGAGCACCGCCTGGTAGCCCCCGAAGTCGCTGGCGGTGATCTCGGCGATGAGGTTCATCAGCCGCAGCCGATCCACGGCCCCGCCCTTCGCGGCCCCGAAGTAGCGGTCGATCAGCTCCCGCAGGCGGGTGTCGGCGAGGTCCTCCTCGCTCGGGCCCGTGACCAGGAGGCCTCCGGCGATGTCCTGCACCCACGCCAGCGCCTGGTGGTAGCCCGTGGCGAAGTGGAGCTTGGCGATGTTGATGAGCTCCGCGTTGGGGACCGCGATGCCGCCCATGACCTTCGACTCGCGCGCCGCCTCGCGGGTCATGCCGCGGCAGATCTGCGCGTAGCTGATGAGCTTCGCCAGCTTGTCGCGGACGTGCCCGGCGGAGAGGACGCCGTTGTAGTCGGCCATCAGGTGCGCGGCACCGACGAAGAGGTCGACCAGCGGCAGCTTGTAGCTGACGGCCGTGAAGCGGTGGAACTCGACGAAGGTCTTCGCCAGCGGCCCCGCGGCATCGACCTCGCCGTTCAGGAAGACGCGGTCCCAGGGCACCTTGACGTCCTCGAACACCGTCAGCGTCTCCATCATCTTGTGGCGCGAGCTGACCGGCTGCTCGAACGCCGTGCCCTTGCGGCCTCCGTAGCCGCTGGCCAGCATCGTCAGCCCCGGCGCGTTGGCCGGCACGGCGCACGCCACCGCGTAGGCTTCCTCGCCCGGCTTCAGGTTGCGGGTCGGCAGGACGATGATCTCGTGGGCGTTGGTCGAGACCGACGTGTGGACCTTCGCGCCCCGGAGCGTGATGCCCGCCTCGTCCTCGCCGACCACCCGGACGTAGTAGTCGGGATGGTCCTGCTCCGCCGGCCCCCGGCTCCGGTCGCCCTTGACGTCGGTCTGCGCCACGGCGACGGCGAGGTCGCGATCGCGGCAGTACGCATGGAACCGCTCCACGCGGGGGAGGTACGCCGTGCCCCGGGTCCGGTCGAGGTGCTCGGCCATCAGGCGCAGGGCGAACAGGGCGTCGGTCCCGATCTCCTTGATCAGGACGACGAGGGTGCCGCCGAGGGCGGTGGCCCGCTCGATCAGGGCGCTCCGCCGCAGCAGGTCGTCGGCGCTCCGCGGGATGTGGTAGTAGCGCGAGTACGGACCCTCGGGGCCGTCGACGACCGCGAGCGAGCGCTCCGCCGCGTCGTCCGCCATCCGGTAGTCGATGGTGGCGTGCTCGACCGCGATACCGATGACGGGGTGGGTGGTGACGTCGTCCACCCGCTCTCCCCGGTAGTACACCGTCCGTCCGTCGCGGAGGCTCGCCGTGTAGTCCGCCGCCGTCATCAACGCCATCTGCCCGCTCCTCCCCGGTGAGGCCGCCTCTGCGCGACCGGTTCCGTGCCATGGTCGCACTCCCGGCGGCCAAAAGCCAGATGACGGAAACTGATATGCTTGGCCGTCCGTCGGGGCGACGTGACTTCAGCCTGCGCCCCCCGGGAGTCGAATTCGCCAATGACTGTCGAAGCCAAACCGACGATTGACCGTGACCACGCCAACGAGGTCGTGCAGCGTTTCCAGAGCGAGTCGACCAAGTGGCTCTACGGCCTGGACAACGCGGCCCGCATCCTGTCGTGGGCGTTCTTCACGCTGCTGCCCTACACGGACAAGCTGAGCCAGGGGAAGCTTCTGCGCCAGCCGCACGTGATGTTCCGCGGCCCGACGGGCACCGGGAAGACCGACCTCGTCAGCGCCTGCGCGATGGCCATCGACGCCAAGTTCGAGCGTATCCAGGGGCTGCCGACCTACATGCCCGAGGACATCCTCGGCTACGAGACGATCGTCGAGGAGGTCGACGGCACGCGCAGGATCCACTTCAAGCCGGGCAAGCTGATGGCCCACATCGTCCTGATCGACGAGGACAACCGGCTGTCGGGCAAGACGAAGGCGGCGGTGCTCGAGGGGATGGAGGAGAGCTCCGCCACCCTCAGCTCGGACTACGGCAACCTGGCCGAGGGGAAGATGCTGCCGCTCTTTCCGCTCTCGGGCGACTTCAACGACATCGAGGGCCCCCGCTTCTTCATGGTGATCTGCACGGAGAACATCTTCGGGGAGGAGGAGGGGACGTTCGCGAACCCGGTGGCGCAGCTCGACCGCACGACGCTCTCCATCAACATGATGGATCCGGAGCTCGAGGAGGACGAGCTGAACATCACCGCCCGCAACGTGGTCGGCAAGAAGGTCGAGAAGCTGACCAACCTCTACGAGGTGCTCGACATCGCGCAGTACATCTTCGACAACGTGTCGATGTCCGAGTACGCGCAGCAGTACAAGGTGCGGCTGATCCGCAACACCCGCCCGCACCGGGTCCAGGGCCGCGCCGCCCGGACCGTCAAGGAGTACATCAGGGTCGGCGTCTCGCCGCGCGTCCACTTCCACCTCGAGGCGGTCGCCCGGACGTTCGCCTTCTTCAACGGCGACATGGTCATCACGCCCGACCACATCAAGGCGGTCGCCGAGCCCGTCCTCGCGCACCGCCTGGTGCTCAGGGAGGGCATGGAGTTCTCGGTCGTCAAGGAGGACCTCCTGAACCAGATCGTTCAGGACATGGAGGTCCCTCCGTGGAAGTAGAGGATGTCTTCGCCCGGTTCCGAGACATCAAGCACGGCATCAAGACGCGGAAGAAGTCGACCAGCATCCACTACGGCGAGCACAAAAGCGGCTTCAAGGGGGCCGGGTACGACATCGTCGGCGTCGACCAGTGGCGGCCCGGCCAGCCGCTGAAGGACATCGCGTGGACCCTCAGCCTGCGGACGTTCCCCGAGAAGCTCTTCCGCATCGAGCGGATGGAGCCGAAGGAGCTGCGCACGCTCGTCTGCGTCGATCTGTCGACCTCCACCCTGTTCCAGCTCTCCCAGGCCTCGAACAAGGCGTTGCTGATGCTGGACCTGATCGGCAACATCGGCCTGACGCGGGCCAACGTCCGCGATCCGGTCGGCCTGCTCGGTTTCTCGGACCGGATCGAGCTGTTCGTGAAGCCGAAGCTCGGCACCTCGCAGGTCTTCTACATCGCCAAGCAGATCTTCGAGAAGATCGAGCTTGCGCGCGAGTTCCCGCAGAAGCGCGCCGCCGACTTCTCCCTGCCGCTCCTGTTCATGGCCTCACGCCTGAAGATGCGGCACTCCGTCATCTTCATCTCGGACGTGGTCGACCTGGTCAACGACAACGCCGCCATCGACTTCAAGCTGCTGCGCCTGGTGGCGGCCAAGCACGATATGATGATGCTCATTCTGGACGACCCCGACGAGTTCCGGCTCCGCAGCCGGCTCGGGTACATCCGGATCTCGGACATGGAGACGGGCAAACAGACGGTGATTTCCGCGCGCAAGGCCGGCGCGATCCGCCGCGATATCGAGGAACGGCGGGCCGTTCTGCAGAGCCGGCTGAAGCACGAGAGCGGTGTCGATTCGGTCGTGCTGACGCCGGAGAATCAGGCGGAGGAGCTGCCGCGCTTCCTGATCGCGCGAACGGCGCGGTGAGCGGTGATCGGACGTCCCGGCGGCGAACGACCGGCAGGCGAATGATGATGAGACAGATGCTCGTGTCGGCAGTAGCGGTCGGCGTGTTGATGGGCGGCGCGGCGGCGTCGGCGGGAGCCCAGGATGCGGGCGCGTCCCCGGTCCGGGTCGAGACGCTGGAGATCGAGCCCACCGTCGTCAAGACGGGGGACGTCATCACGCAGGTCTATCGGGTCCGCTTTCCGGACCTGATCGCCCAGGGGCGCGAGATCATCATCCTCGAGGACCGCATGGTCCCCGAGAACCTGCCGATCCATCCGTTCGAGGCGGTCTCGCTCGAGATCCGCAAGCGGCAGCTCGACGACGAGCACATCTGGGATTTCGCGTACGGCATGCGGCTCATCGCGCCGGAGAAGGCGGTCTATGTCGTGCCGTCGTTCGGCTTCTACTACCTGGTGCGCGACCTGGGGGAGGACATCGAGGACGCCGAGATCCAGCAGATCGACGGCGGGCAGGGGCTGGTCCGGTACGTGACCACGATGAACGACCTGCCGATCCTCGACATCCGCGACACCATCGAGCTCGGCGAGTTCGGCGGACAGGCGGTCTTCTTCCGCGCGCTGGCGTGGGCCGTGGCGCCGCTGCCGCTGCTCCTCTGGCTGGTGTTCCTGGTCCGGTTGGCGCGCAAGCCGAAGGTCGTCTCCCTGGAGGCGGCGCGCGAGGCCGAGGAGCTCGATCGGATCGAGTCCCAGATTCCGGTGCCGCCCTCGATCTGGGAGGCGCGGCGGACCCTTCGCGGGCAGTTGCGTTCACTGGCCGGTGCGGCCAACGGCGGTGGCGCCGCCGCGGTCAGCGAGCTCGTCATCTCGGCCCGCGACTACCTCCGCGCCGAGTTGCCCGACATCAACTCCGGCGACACCGCGCGGGACATCAAGGCGCACGTCGACGGGTTGAAGGACGGTGCCCGCAAAGAGGCGCTCTCCACGCTGGCGTCGCGGCTGGTCATTTATCAGGACGGGCTCGAGCGGGGCGACGTCGCGATCGAGAACCCGTCCCGGGAGGTCGCCGCCCTCGACGCGTCACTCACCGCGCTGCGCCCCCACATCCGGCTGTGGCGCGGGATGCTGGCGTTCGTCGGGCGCTGAAGCTGCCATGCTGTTGAACTGGTCCGAGTTCGTCGCGTTTGTGACGGGCAGCGTCGACGAGCTGCTCGGGACGGAGCTGGCGCAGGTCCGCTACGGCGACGTCGGGATGGCCTTCGCCCTGACCACGCTGGTCGCGGTCGCGGCCGTGGCGACGATCGTGCGGCTCGCCGCGCGGCGCCGCCGGTACAGCCGGCAGCACTCGGGCCATGCCATCGCTCCCAGGTTCCGCAAGCGGCTCTGGATTCGGGCCGCCCACACGATGCCGAAGGTGCTGGTGGCAGGGGCGCTGGCGCTCGTCATCTTCGCCGCCGCCGACCCGTTCCTGACCGCCACCGAGGAAGTGAGCGGCTTCGTCGAGTCGCGCGTGCGCGTCGACCTCGTCGACACATCGGGATCGATGGCGTGGGAGTTCCCCGACACCGGCAAGTCGAAAGCCGAGATCGCGCGCGATGCGCACCTCCGCTTCCTCGACATGCGGACCGGCAAGAACGATCGCGTCTCGCTCTGGCTCTTCTCGACCTACCCCTACATGGTCGACGACTTCGTCATGGACGACGAGCTGTACTACTTCCAGGTGTGGGACGCTCCGTACGTCATGACGCAACGGCTCGACAAGGCGATGGTGGTTCCGACGGACAAGGTGCGCATCGTGCCTGCCGAGGGCGACACCAACATCATTCGTCCCCTGCAGTCGATCATGAAGCAGTTCGACCAGGACGAGGCGGCGATTGGCGGCGGGACCAACCAGAACCGTGCCGTGCTGATTGTGACCGACGCGGCGGTGGACGAGTTCCCCGACACCGAGTTCGCGGCGCTCGCCCAGCGGAACGTCGTGCCGTACATCATCTACATCAACACGAGCGACGTGCGAACGGCGATGATCGGGCATCCGAGCACGCCGCGTCTGATCGAGATGATCCGGGAGTACGGCGGCGACTACTTCGACGTCACGGACGAGGACAGCCTGACGCGGGCCTACGAGGCGATCGACGAGCGCGAGGCGGTGCGGGTCGAGATGCGCCATCGCGCACTGAAGGTGCCGATCTACTCGCGGTTCCTGCTGATGGCAATGGCGCTGCTGGCGGTGGGGATCCCGCTCGGGTTCGTCACCGAGCTCGTCTGGGGCACGGGGCCCTGACGCTTCCCGAGTTCCTGGCTGGTGATGCGGCGGACCGCCGCTTCGTCGCGTGCCGCGACGGGCGGGCCGCCGACCGACGAAAGAGATCGCGATGCGACTGACCGACCTTTTCGACAGAGAGCGCGCCTTCCGGTTCCTCCTCGGCTTCGCATTCTCGCTGCTGTTCCTCGCGGTGGTCGCGATCCCGGCGAGCTCGCTGGCCGGGTTCTACGACAACCTGGACGGGCTCAGCGACAGCGTCGAGCGCGAGGACTTCGAACGGGCGGAGGCCGAGCTCGGCGACGTGACTGGCTTCTACGAGAGCAGCCGCGCGTGGGGAATGCAGTGGTTCGCCGACGCGTACCTCTTCTCCGACGCGTTCCTGCAGCAGGCTTCGTACAACTACCTGACGGGAAACTTCGAGGCGGTGGTACGCGATCTGGCCGACGAGATCGACGACCCGCGGGCGTCGCACCTCCTCGGCTCGGCGAAGTTCCAGTTGGCGCGCCAGCGCTACCGCGCCATTCCCGACGAGGACGAGAACGGCGAGGCGCGCAAGCTCGGCATCATTCAGGAAGTGCTCGAGGACGTCAACGCCGACTACGAGCGGGCGCTCCGGAGCGACCGCTCGGGCCGCTTCGACTACAAGTGGAACTACGACCTGACGAGCGATCCGGAGGCCGTGCGGCGGGCCCTCGAGCCGTTGCGCGAGATCGAGCCTCCGCAGCTCGAGCAGATGCGGGGTGAGGGGACGCCCGTCCGCCGCCGCCGGGGCTAGAGTCGGCGCCGTAGAACGCGCCATTGGAGAACACCGTGCCAGCGCCGATTCCCAACGCGCCCGTCTGGGCGCGCTGACACAGAACGGGATTCGAGAAGGTCGTGCCTACCGCACTGCGCGAGAGCGTCGAGTTCCAGAACCCCGAGTACCTGGCGGTTCTGCCCGTCGCGGGCCTGCTGCTCGCGATCGGACTCCTGGTCTTCGCGTTGCGCCTGCGTCTGCGGCCCCCGCGGACGCACGGCTCGTCCTACCCCCTGCTGGGGCACATCAAGTTCTGGTTCGTCGCCGTCCTCGCCATGGCGGTCCTCGCCGTGGCCGCCGCCCGACCGTTCTGGGTGTTCGGCGGATCGAGCTTCAAGCGGGGAGACGTCGACGTCGTGGTGGCGATCGACGCCTCCGCGTCGATGTGGGTTCAGGACCTGGGTCCGTCGCGGTTGGAGCTCGCCGTCCGCGAGGTGCTCAATCTCTACACGCTGGACATCCTGACGCCCGGCGACCGCGTGGCGCTCTTCGTCTTCGGGACGACTGCGCTGCGGCAGGTCCACATGTCGTCGAACGCAGAGCGGTTCATCGAGCAGGTCGGGCAGGTCGGACCGCCGGCGGTGTTGTCGGGCGACGCGTTCCCCTGGGACAGCGACGTGGCGGCCGCGTTCGAGCACATCTACCAGTCGCTCGACAACCAGGACCGCTTCGAGAGCGGCGACGAGGAGTGGCAGCCCGAGGAGCGCTCCGACCGGGTCGTGCTGCTCCTCACCGACGGCGACTTCGCGGCCGACGCCGAGCAGCTCGCACGCCTCGATCAGGCGCTCTCCGAGTTCCGCCGGCGCGGCCTCACGGTCTACCCGGTCGCCATCGGCTCCCGGACGGGCGTCGAGCTCGACATCGTGCTCCAGGACTACGTTCGAGGCGTCGACTACGACGAAACGTTGGAAGCCGACCTCGAGGGCATCCGCACCGCCATCAACACCGACGGGCTCGGCATGCTCGAGACGCGCCTCGGCGGCACCTCGTACATCCTCGACAGCGCCGGCCTCTCCGCCGACAGCTTCCTCCAGAACGCCATCAACGCGCACCGCAGCGTCACGTTCCAGTTGATCCCGGCCGAAGACACGCAGGAGATCTGGCAGTGGGTCGTGACGTTCGCGGTGGTCCTCTTCGTGGTCGCGATGCTCTTCTACTAGCGGCTGCCGGCGGGGAGCGGACTGCTCCGTCGACGTTCTCACCGAGCTACGCGGTTGCCCGCCGCCGGTTCCACGCCGCCGCGCGGGACTTGAACGCCGTGCTCGAAGGGTTCCCGCTCTCCGGGCGCGGTCCCGACGGCGAGTCGCTGGCGGTGGATGTCGCTTCCGTCGGCGCCGCCCGGCCGGCGAGGGCGGTCGTCGTCTCGTCCGGGCTGCACGGCGTCGAGGGCTTCTTCGGGTCGGCGGTCCAGTTGGCCTGGCTGCAGGGCGTGCGCGCCGGCCGGACCGCGATTCCGCCGGGAACGGCCGTCGTGCTCCTGCACGCCCTCAACCCGTACGGCTTCGCCTGGCGCCGCCGCGCCAACGAACGCAACGTCGATCTCAATCGGAACTTCCTCGATGCCGGGGAGCCCTACGCGGGGGCGCCGCCCCTCTACGGCCGTGTGCACACACTGCTGAACCCCGACACCCAGCCTTCCCGCACGGACTTCTTCCTCGCGCGTGCGACATGGGCCATCTGCCGCCACGGCCTGCCGGCGCTCCGGGCCGCGGTTGCGGAGGGACAGTACGACCACCCGGGGGGGCTCTTCTTCGGCGGTCATGCGCCGGAGGCCTCGACCCGGATGATCCAGGAGCGTTTCTGGGCCTGGACGCGGGATGCCGGCGAAGTCGTGCACCTGGATCTGCACACCGGCCTCGGACCTCACGCCGGTTGTCAGGTCCTGGTCGAGCCGGTCCACGCGCCCGAGCTCGGCTGGTACCGGGCGCGTTTCGACCCCGCGCGCGTCGTTTCCGTGGCCGAGGGCGGAGCCTACGCGGCCCGCGGCGTGATGGGCGCGTGGCTGGGCCGTCACGCGGACGGTCGTCGCTACCGGTTCGCCTGTGTCGAGATCGGGACGTATGCGTCCCTGTGCGTGCTCCGCGCCCTGCGGGCCGAGAACCGTGCCCACCAGTTCTCGACGCCGGGTTCCGGTCCGTACGAGCGCCCGAAGCGCGAGCTGGTCGAGTGCTTCTGTCCGGCGAGCCGGCGCTGGCGCCGCGCGTCGGTCGGGCGAGCGCTGGAGGTCATCGAGCAGGCCGTTGCCGAGCGCTGACCGTCTCTCGCCCCAGGTGGTTTTACTCACTCCCGCACGCGGATCCGCGATTCTTCCACGATCCAGAGTCCAGCGTGTGATCCCGCGCCTGATTGTCGAGTCGGAACACCACTATTCCTGCGTAAGCAGCGGGAGGATACGTTCGACCGTCCGGTGGCGGTCTGTTTTCCGGGTCGACACGAGCCCGAGCCGAGCACTGCACCAGCACCGCCAATTGTGACCCGCGCGAACGGCGGCGGGCGGTGCGGCCCGCGCATCGGTTGGGCGATCTGCCGGCGCAGGCTGGCGAAGTAGGCGTGGTCCGCCGTCCGCGTCTACAACGGTTGCGGAACGGCCGCGGAACGCTATGCGTCCGCGATCTCCGGGACATCGCCCGAAGTGATCAGCTCCGGCTCGGTCGCGGCCCGGATCTCGTCGACCGTGACGCCGGGGGCGCGCTCCAGGAGGTGCAGGCCGTCGGGCGTCACCTCGAGGACGGCGAGCGAGGTGACGATCGTGT
>JAGWAJ010000018.1:0-13107 GCA_021296475.1 Acidobacteriota bacterium | reverse complement strand
CCGGAGACGAGGTCCATGGCGCCGCCGGGGCCCTTGACCATTGCGCCGGGGATCATCCAATTGGCGAGGTCGCCGTTCGCCGAGACCTGCATGGCGCCGAGGATCGCCAGATCGATGTGGCCGCCGCGGATCATGGCGAAGCTCTGGGCGCTGCTGAAGTAGCTGGCCCCGGGGACCGCGGTGACGGTCTCCTTGCCGGCGTTGATGAGGTCGGCGTCGATCTCGGCCTCGGTAGGGTAGGGCCCGATGCCGAGCAGCCCGTTCTCGCTCTGCAGCATGATGCGCACGTCGGGCGGGATGAAGCTGGCGCAGAGCGTCGGGATGCCGATCCCGAGGTTGACGTAGTGGCCGTCCTTCATCTCGCGCGCGGCGCGGCGGGCGATCTGCTCTCGGTTCAGGGCCACGGGCGTCTCCTGTGCCTTCCCGCCGCCGGCCGTTACGCCGGGCGCGTCTTGCGGCGCTCGATCACCTTCTCGGGGTTCTCGCCGACCACGACGCGATCGACGTAGACGGCCGGGGTGTGGACGAGGTGCGGGTCGAGCTCGCCCGCGGGCACGATCTCCTCGACCTCGGCGACCGTTACGGCGCCCGCCTCCGCCATCGGCGGATTGAAGTTGCGCGCGGTCATCCGGTAGACGAGGTTCCCGGCCTCGTCGGCCTTCCACGCCTTGACGAGCGCCAGGTCGGCGTGCAGCGCCGTCTCCAGCACCTGCCAGCGGCCGTCGATCTCGCGCGTCTCCTTGCCCTCGGTGAGCGGCGTGCCGTAGCCGGTGGGCGTGAAGAACGCGCCGATGCCGGCGCCGCCGGCGCGGATGCGCTCCGCCATCGTGCCCTGCGGGTTCAACTCCACCTCGAGCGAGCCGTCGAGAAACTGGCCCTCGAACGTCTTGTTCTCGCCGACGTAGCTGGCGATCATCTTGCGGATCTGCCGCGTGTCGAGCAGCAGCCCGAGGCCGGCCCCGTCGACGCCCGCGTTGTTGCTGATGCAGGTGAGGCCACTGACGCCCGAGTCGCGCAGCGACACGCAGAGGTTCTGCGGGACGCCGCAGAGACCGAACCCGCCGACCATGATCGTCATGCCGTCGCGCAGAACGCCCTCGAGGGCGGCGGCGGAGCTGGGGTAGACCTTTCCGGCCATCGCTGTTCCTGACTGCGTTCCGTCGTCCGGTCGTCCGGTCCGGTTCGCGCTGCCGTCGCCCGACTGCGGCGCGGTCAGTCCTTCATCGGCCCGCCCGGCACGCCGGCGCCCTGCCGGACGAAGCGTGCCAGGTTCGACATGTCCTCGTCGCCGAAGCCCTGCGCGATCAGCGCGTCCTCGATCGTCGCCACCAGGCTTGCGATCGGCACCGGCACCTGGAACTCGCGCGCGGTCTCGAGCGCGATGCCGAGGTCCTTGCGGTGGAGCCGGGTCCGGAAGCCGAGCGGGTAGTCGTCCTTCAGCATCCGGTCGGAACGATTGTTGAGGATCCACGACCCGGCGACGCCGCCGCCGATTGCCTCGACGACGCGTTCCGCGTCCGCGCCGGCCCGGTGCGCGAGGGTGAGCGCCTCGGCCAGCGCCATGAACGTGCCACCTGGTTGGCCACCTTCGCGATCTGCCCGCAGCCGACGGGACCGATGCGCGTCACCTTGGCGCCGATGATCTGCAGGACGGGCTCGGCGCGCGCGAAGTCCTCCTCCGTCCCGCCGCACATGATGGTCAGCGTCCCCTTGACGGCGCCCTCGGAGCCGCCCGACACCGGGGCGTCGACGTAGCCGATGCCCTTGGCGCGGAACTCGCCCGCGATCCGCCGCGTCGCAGCGGGGGCGATCGACGAGCAGTCGATGACCAGCCGTGGATGACGCCGTGGCCGTGCCCCGGGCAGAGCAGGACCGCCTCGACGTCCGGGGTGTCGGAGACGCAACTGAGGACGATGTCGACCCCCGCGGCGGCCTCGGCGGGAGTCTCCGCCCGCTTCGCGCCCAGCTCTGCCAGCGGCTCCTCGCGGCTGCGGGTGCGGTTGTGGACCGTGACCTCGCAGCCCGCCTTGAGCAGGTTCGTCGCCATCGGGGCGCCCATCGTCCCCATGCCGAGCACGGCAATCTTCATCGCGGCGGTCTCCTTGGGTCGGGCGGTGAGCGGTGATCAGACGCGTGCGTGCACGATGCCGCGCCCCGATTGCGGGCGGTTGGTCACCAGCGCGACCAGCTTCTTCCAGTGGCGAAATGACGGGGTGTAGACGGTGCGGACCTCTCTGAAACCGACGGATTGTAGCATCTGCGTCAGCGCCGCCACGGTCGGCATCGCGCACATCTCGTACGGCGCCTCCCGCGCGTGCTCGTCCCCCGGGAAGAACGGCACCAGCGGGTAGCGCTCGTGGACGAACGGCAGCAGCACGTGCGTCTCGCAGACGAGCAGCCGCCGTGTCACCCTGGCGACGCGCTCGAGCGCCGCGAGGGGGTTCCGCAGGTGGTAGAAGACGCCCAGCATCAGCACCAGGTCGAACTGGCCGACCTCCGCCGGGTCGAGCTCGTGGACGTCGGCCCGCCGGTGCTCGACCTTCGACCCGAGGCGCTCGCGCGCCGCCTCGAACTCGCCCATGCCGAAGCGGTCCCACGCGTAGCTGTCGACGGCAAGCACGCGGTCGGCGCCCCGGCGCTCGCAAGAAGAAGCCGTGCCAGGCGCCGATATCGAGGACGGTCCAGCCCGTAAGGTCTTCCGGCAACTGGAGGAGACGCAGCCGCCGCTCGAAACGGCGCCGTATGCGGCCTTCCGCCGTGTACGAAGGCGCCCCCGTGTCGGGGCGGCTGATGACCTGATGAGGACGATCGCCCATGACGATGCCGTCGGTCGCGGACCCGCCGCGCAACCATGCACCTTACATCAGCACCGCCGCGAAGGGTGTAAGATCCGCCGCACGAGGCGTGCGCGCGCCGATCCGATTCCGACCGCGCGCGGCGCCGACGGTGTTCAAGGGGGAAGCCATGCTGGAGACGATCAGCCGGGCGCGGCCGGGGCGGGCCGTGTGCCTCGGCGCCTGCGCCGCACTGCTCTGGGGACTGGCCGCGGTGCCCGCCGGCGCGCAGTCGGCGGACGAAATTCCCGATCTGGCCGGCGTCTGGGACGGCGGCCCCCGCGCGCGGACATGCCGTGGACGCCCGACAACTTCCCGGTGCTCAACGAGCGCGCCCTCGCGTTCCAGCAAGTGTTCGACGAGGCGATCGCCCCGAAATACGACTGCGTGCCGTCGACGCCGCCGGCGCTGCCCTACGACCCCTACATGATGGAATTCGTGCAGTGGCCGGACCGCGTGCTGATCCGCTACGAGAAGGACGATCAGGTGCGGACGGTCTGGCTCGACGGGCGCGAGCCGACCCCGCTGGACTACAGCGTCCAGGGCGTGTCGGTGGGCCACTACGAGGACGGCGCGCTGCACGTCGTCACCACCCACTACGCGTTCGACGTCACCGGATTCGACGACTACAACGGCATCCCCTCGTCGCAGCTCAAGAAGGTCACCGAGGAGTACTGGCGCGAGGGGGACGATCTGAAGATGACGCTCACGGTCGAGGACCCGCTCTTCCTGCGGGAGCCGGCCTCGTACACGACGCGCTGGCTGCCGGGGCCGGAGGGGTACAAGCTCCGCCCCTACGACTGCGACCCGGAGGAGGCGCGGCACCCGGTGAAGTTCCTCATCCCGAAGTACAAGTAATCCGGTGTCCGCACCGGGGAGGTAGCCTCGTGAGAGTCTGGCATTGGGTGGCGGCCATCGCCGTGGCGGCAGTCGCGGGAGCGTCGGTGACGTACGTGCCGGCGATCGCCCACCACGCGAGCGCGCCGTTCTACGACAACTCGAAGAGCGTCGAGGCGGTCGGCGTCGTCACGCGCTTCGTGTTTCGGAACCCGCATTCGTTCCTCTACGTCGACCAGGCGGACGAGAACGGGGAGACCATCTCGTGGGAGATCGAGATGGGTGCCGCGGTCATGATGGGCCGCCGTGGCTGGACGCCGGACACGATCCGTGCCGGGGACCGGATCCGGGCCGTCGGCCAGCCGTCGCGCGCGCCGGGGACGTACGGCATGTGCTGCGCCGAGCTGACCCGCGAGGACGGCGGCCCGATCCAGCCGGCGGACTAGGAATCTGCGCCGTTCTACGGCGCAGATTCCCGGCCGCGAGGCGACGAGACCGCACCTTCCGTCTGTCGGCGGCCCTGGGCGCCGTGGCGGTGGCCGCGCCGGTTTCGGGTGCTCATCCGGCAGCGCTGGCCGATGGCCGCCCGGCCGCCGCCCGGGTCATCCCGCGCCGCCGCTGGCGTCCGCGCCGCCGAGCGCCAGCCGCTCGCGCAGTTCCTGGATGCGCGCCTCGACCGGCGGGTGGGTGGAGAGATAGGCGCCAAGCCCGGCCGGATCCGTTCCCGGGTGGATCGCCCCCAGCCTCTCGAGCACGCGCACCGCGCCAAGCGGATCGAACCCGGCCGCGCGCATCAGCCGGCCGCCCAGTTCGTCCGCCTCGAACTCCTGCTCCCGCGAGTAGGCCTTCTCCAGCCACTGCAGTCCGACCTGCCGCACCCAGGGCGCCAGGGTCCGCGTCGCCGGCGTGGCCAGCGTCGCGACGGTGATCACCTTCTGTCCCAGCAGTCGGTCGATCGCATGGCGCCGCATCACGTGCGCCATCTCGTGCGCGATCACGAACGCCAGCTCGTCGCGGTCGCGTCCGGCAAGGTCCACCAGCGCGGGTGCGACGAAGATGAAGCCCCCGGGCAGCGCGAACGCGGTCGGGTGGTCGCCGACCAGCGCGCTGACCTCGAATCGGTGGACCTCGCTGCGAACGCGGTCCGCGAGGGCCGCCGTGATCTCCTCGAGCAGCGACTGGATCTCCGGAGGCGCGGGGCCGCGAGCCTGCTCCCGAACCGCGGCCGCCATGTCGCGGCCCACCCCCTGTTCCGCCCGGATGGCGTCTTCCTCGCTGCCGGTGACCGATTGCCAGACCCACTGCGCCTTGCGGAACTGCTTGCCCGCCAGACGGCCCAGCAGGTACGGAGTGCCTCTGGTCATGCCGCGTGCCCGGGATCAGGGGAAGAGCCGCCCCACCGGGCAGCGGAAGCCCGGTAGCATCTCGTCACCCGTCAGCTCGTCGTCGATGCCGAACACCTGCACGTCGTGGGGCCCGCGGTAGGCGTGGACGGTCCGAGTCGCCGGTTCGACGACCCATACCTGCTGCGAGCCGGCGGAGAAGTACTCGCCGATCTTCGCGCGGAGGTCGGTGGGGCGGTCCGTCGGCGACACGACCTCGACGGCGAGATCCGGAGCGAACGGCCAGTAGCCGGTGGGCACCCCCGGCTCGGGAATGCGCCGCTGGGAAACGAACCCGGCGTCCGGGGCGCGGACCACGTCGGGAGCGCGCCGCAGGATGAACCCGGTTTCGGCGCCGCAGCACACACCCAGTCCGAAAGCGCTCACGTGCTCGCTGAGAAACTGACCGGTTCGCGCCGCGACGACCCCGTGCTCCGCTCCCGTCGGAGTCATGCGAGCGAGCACGCCGTTGACGAGCTCGTACCGGAAGTCATCGTCGGGCAGATCGAACAGCTCTTCGGCTGTCATGAGCGAGCGCGTAGAGATGGGCGCACTGACAGCCTGCGCGGGCACGAACTCCTCCATGGCACGTTCTCCGGGGCAGACTCCTGGCCCTCGTCGGGAGCCTCCACGACCCCCTCGTCTGCCGGCCGGAGACGCGGCCCACTGCGCGCCATTGTAGCGGAACGCGCCGTCCGGTCCGCGCGACGCCGAACGGCCGCTATCATCGAGGCAGGTCACCGCATGCGTCCGGAGATGCACGCGGCCGGCGGCATGCAGGTCCTCGACCCACGGTCGCCCGCGCCTGACCGGCCGGCGGGGCGAGGGAGAAGCTCGCGGAGACGCTTGCGGGAGGAAGAGCAGAACCATGAGGCAACGGTTGCTCGTCGGCGTCGTGGCGGCGTGGCTGATCGGCATGGCGGCGGACCGGGCCGGGGCCGAGGGGCGCGTGGATCGCAACGTGGTCTTCGGAATGCACTCGGGGCTCGCGCTGCTGATGGATGTGTACTACCCGGAGAACGCGAACGGCTACGGCATCGTGTTCATCTCCGGGAGCGGATGGACCCGCGAGCTGGGTCTGGACGCCATCCCGCTGAAGGAGAGCGGACAGGAGAAGATCTACGCCGAGCCGCTGGCCGCGGCCGGGTACACGGTGTTCGGGATCAACCACCGGGCGTCGCCCCGCTTCCGGCATCCCGCCCACCTCGAGGACGCGCAGCGCGCGGTGCGATTCGTGCGCCGCCACGCGGAGGAGTTCGGGATCGATCCCGATCGGATCGGGGCGATGGGGGGCTCTTCCGGAGGCCACCTCGTCAGCCTGCTCGGCGTGCTCGATGCGCACGGAGTGCCCGGGGACGCGAGCCCCGTGAATCGCGAGAGCGCGAAGGTGCAGGTCGTCGTGGCGCGCGCGGCGCCCACCGATCTCACTCTGTCGTCGCCGCGCGCCGTCCACCCTCTGTTCGGCTTCCGCCGTTCCGAGCGCCCCGACTCCGTGGAGTACCGCCGCTTCGTGGAGGCATCGCCCGTGACCCACGTGACGGCGGACGATCCGCCGTTCCTGCTGATCCACGGCGATGCCGACGACGTCGTACCCTACGAGAACGCCGAGGCAATGAAGGCGGCGCTCGAGAAGGCCGGCGTGGCGGTCGAGCTGCTGCGCATCCCCGGCGCCGGGCACGGGCCGACGTTCCCGGGGGCCGTGAACCCGCCGGACTACATCGGCGCCATGGTGGCGTGGTTCGACGGCCACCTGCCGGCGCGTCCGTAGGGCGGAGGCATCCAATGCAGGATCGCCATGCCGGGGACGCGGGTGATGCCGGCCCCACCTCGTCCGCTCCGCGCGGTTCGCCGTCGATGCGAGCCGCGGGACTCGAAGCGGACCCGGTGGTCGAGGCGTACAAGCGCGACGTCGACCGCACCCTGCTGCGCCAGAACCTGCGCCGGTCGGTGACGGAACGGGTTGCGAACCTGATCGCATTGCAGCGGCTCGCGATAGAGGCGCGGCGGGCGGGGCGCGCTCGGAAGCCGAAACGGTGACCGACTTCGAGAGAATCGTCCGAACGTTCAACGGGGCCGGAATCGAATGCCTGATTGTCGGCGGCCTCGCGGCGACGATTCACGGTTCGGCGCGCCTCACCCAGGACGTGGACCTCGTCTACGCGAGGAGCCGCGCGAACGTCGGGCGCATCGTCGCCGCCCTGAGACCGCATTCCCCCTACCCGCGGGGCGCGCCCCCCGGCCTGCCGTTCGAGTGGAGCGAGGCCACGATCGAGCGGGGCTCAACTTCACGTTGACGACCGCCATCGGCGACATCGACCTGTTGGGCGAAGTCACCGGTGGCGGGGATTACCACGCGCTTCTGCCCCACAGCGTGGACGTCGAGGTGTTCGGGTGCCGGTGCCGATGTCTGGACCTCCCGGGACTGATCCGAGTGAAGCGCGCGGCGGGACGTCCGAAGGACCTCGACGCGCTTGCGGAGCTGGAGGCGCTCCTCGCGGAGCGCGGCGACGAGTCGAGAGGCTGACCGCGAAGTTTCAGTCAGTGCTCGGTCTCGGCCGGGGCGAGCCGCGGGTCGGACACCGGGAGGGTCGGGAACCGATCGAGGAACGTCGTGTAGCAGACGACGAACAGGCTGGCCACGCCGGCGGTGACCAGCACTTCAAGCAGGCCGAGGGGCACGCCTTCGCCGTGCCACAGTGACGGCGCGACGAGGAGGAAGCGCTCCAGCCACATGCCGGCGAAGACGACGGCCGCCACCGTCGTCAGGCCCGGAACCCAGGTCTTGACGGCGCGGCTCAGCAGCACCGCGAACGGACCGACGAACGTCATCGCCAGCACCGCCCACGCCACCGGCTCCCAGGCGCCGTGCATCCGGTGGTAGACGAACTCCGTCTCCTCGGCGAGGTCGCCGTACCAGATCACCAGGTACTGCGACCAGAACAGGTAGGCCCACAGGATGCAGAACCCGAACAGCAGCTTGCCGAGGTCGTGCAACTGGTGCCGGCCCACGTAGCCCGCGATGCCGAGCCGGCGGCGCCCCGCGGCGGCCACGCCGGCGAGGAACGCCAGGCCGATGAGCAGGTTGCCGATGAAGTAGTAGCCCCCCAGCAGCGTCGAGAACCAGTGCGGGTCGAGCGCCATGACGAAATCGAAGGCGATGAGCGTGAAGACCCAGCCGTAGGCGATCAGCACCGCGGCGGCCCAGCGCGTCTGCCGGCGCTGTCCGGTCGCCCGCTCGGAGTCGAGGCCTTGCCAGCCGCGGATGAGCCGCGCGGAGAGGCCGGTCGCAGGCCGCTCCCCGGACTCGTCCAGCATCCCGATGTCCGGCCGGAGCGAGCGGTAGACGTAGCGCAGGCTGAAACCGCCCAGCACCAGGAACGCCAGCAGCTCGCGCAGGACGAAGAAGGGGACGTTCAGCCACGGGGTCTTCGCCTCTACGGGCTCGTGGACCCACGGCGCCCACGCGGCCGTGCCGGCCAGGAGCACGAGCAGGAGCCCGAAGGCTGCCGGCAGGAAGGCGGCCGTCGCCTCGGCGACTCGCTTCAGCGGCCGTCCCCAGCGGGCCGAGGTCACCTGCAGGATGCAGGAGAGAACCACGCCCGCCTGCGCCAGACCGCCGAAGAAGAGGAAGTTCACCAGCAGGGTCTGCCAGGAGCGGACGGCGTCGCCGACGACGATGCCGTAGAGGAACGCCAGGGCGCCGAGTGCCGCGAGCCCCAGCAGCACGCTGCGGGCGCGGGGCGGCACGAGCGCGGGCGCGGCCGGAGCCGCCGGTTCGGAAGCCGCGGTCACCGCGAGTCCGCCTCCGTTGCCGCGTCCGGCGGGGCGAGCGTGCCCAGGTAGTGGACGAGCGCCCAGCGCTCGCGGGCACTCAGCGCGTCGCCCAGGCGCGGCATGTTGCGGCCCCCTTCCCGGATGATGGCGTAGAGGAAACCGTCCGGGTACGCCAGGACGTGCGGCGCCGTCAGGTCGGGCATCCGACGATAGTACGAGGCGAGATCGCCGTCGCCGGTCCCCGCGTCGCCGTGACAGAGTGCGCAGTAGGTGGCGTAGAGCGCCTCCCCCTCGGCCGTCACGGCGGCCGTCGCCTCGAGCGGGTTCGTGAGCCCGAGCCGAGCCTCGCGCCGGTTCATGATCCGCGGCGCGCCGACCGCCAGCGAGCCTTCCGGGTGCGGCCGCGCCTCCGCCTGCGGCAGCACCGCCGGTCCGGTCCACATGTTGCGGATCCAGGTCCGCGCCTCCGGATCCGGGGGGCCCTGTGCGGGGCTGCACGCCGCCACGGCGACGATCGTGGCGGCCACGGGCGCGAGCAGCGCGGCCGCAGCCGGGCGGAGCCGCCAGGCGACGATTGGCGGGCCAGTAGTTTGTGCCGTAGAACGGTGCACACTACTGGCAGGCATGGCTGGGCGCCGAGCGGAGCCGCAGGCGACGATTGGCGGGCTACGCATCCGTGCGCACCTCGACCGCGCCCGCCGACTCGAGCAGGGACCGCACGAACGTCCCGTCCTTCTTCCCGCAGGTGATCTCCACGCCGAAGTGGTCGTTGGAGAAGCGCGGGTCGGTGAGCCGCGCCCGCGTGACGCGCGGCAGCCGGGCCAGCATGAGGAAGCCGAGCATGCCTCCGATGGCGCCGAAGAGAATCGTCAGCTCGAACGCGATCACGACGAACGCCGGAATCGCGATGAGCGGCTTGCCCCCGACGATGAGCGGCCACGCCGACACCGTGTAGATCGGCAGGGCGAACCCCGCGGTGCAGCCGAGCAGGGCGCCGACCAGCGTGAACAGCCGGACGGGACTGACGCGGGGGCCCGAGAGCTGCTCCAGCGTGTGGTCGGGCGCCGGCGAGTAGGAGTCCACGCGGTCGAGGCCGGCGTCGCGCGCCGTGGCTACCGCCACGGCCGCCTTCGCCGGCTCGTCGTACACGCCCAGGATGCGCACGGCTATGGCCTCCTTCCCGCGCGCTCGTGCCGCGACTGCATGAACTCGATCCCCTCCGCGAGCACGTTCCGCCACGCCCGGTCGACGTCGCGGTCGAAGTGCCCGGGGACTCGAGCCTCTGGTCGTACAGCGCGTTTCCGATGTCGAGATCGTGGTTGCCGTGCCGGGGCGCCACGCGGTCGAGCTCCTCGAGCTGGTCCAGCGGCGCGCCCGACATGCTGGTCATCAGCGAAAGCGAGTCGGCCAGCATCTTTTTCTGGTGGGCGAAGTCGGTGTGGCGGAACTTCTCGCGGACCTCCTCGCTCGACGCCAGGAACAGCTCGTAGAAGCGATCGAGGAAGCCGTGCTTCGTCAGGCACCGGGCCAGGCTGTCGTCGAAGACCTCCGCGTGGGCGGAGCCCTCCTTCATCTCCGTGATCGACACGGCCGGGAAGTTCTTGACGAACAGCAGGAACAGGAAGAAGAAGAGCGAGAAGCTGCCGGCCGTGATCGCGCCCTCGACCCAGGTCGGCTGGTAGATGCCGCTCCAGTTCGCGGGGTCGAAGTCGTGGGAGAGCGACGTCACGATGATGACGAACCGCTCCAGCCACATGCCGATGTTGACGAAGATGGAGATCACGAACAGGGCCGCCAGGTTCGTCCGGATGCGTTTGGCGAAGAGCAGCAGCGGGACGACGACGTTGCAGGTGAGCATGCCCCACGTGAAGAGCCGGTACTGGCCGAACATGCGGTCGTAGAACGTCCCCTGCTCGAAGGGATTCCCGCTGTACCAGGCGACGAAGAACTCGGTCAGGTAGGCGTAGCCGACGATCAGCGACGTGACGATGATCAGCTTCGCCAGGTTCTCGAAGTGCCGGATGGTGATGTACTCCTCGATCCCGAGCAACCTGCGCAAGGGGATGAGCAGCGTGATCACCATCGCCAGGCCCGAGAAGATGGCCCCGGCAACGAAGTAGGGCGCGAAGATCGTGCTGTGCCATCCCGGCAGGATGGACATCGCGAAGTCCCACGACACGACGCTGTGGACCGACACCACGAGCGGCGTCGCCAGGGCCGCGAAGAAGCCGTAGAGGGCGCCGTAGTGGATCCATTGCCGAGTGGAGCCGCGCCAGCCGAGCGCGAGGGCGCGGTAGATCGGCTTGCGCCAGTCCGTGCAGCGGTCGCGGGCCGCCGCGACGTCCGGCATGAGGCCCAGGAAGAGGAACATCGCGCTCACGGTCAGATACGTCGTGAGCGCGAACACGTCCCAGACGAGCGGCGACTGGAAGTTGACCCAGAGCTGCCGCTCGTTCGGATAGGGGATCAGCCAGTAGAAGAACCAGGGCCGGCCGATGTGGATGATCGGGAAGAGCGCCGCGGTCATGACCGCGAAGACCGTCATCGCCTCCGACGCCCGCGCCACCGACGTGCGCCACTTGGCGCGGAACAGGAACAGGACGGCCGAGATGAGCGTGCCGGAGTGGGCGATGCCGACCCAGAACACGAAGTTGGTGATGTAGACGCCCCAGAGCATCGGGTGCTCGTAGCCGGCCACCCCGAGCCCGAAGCGCCACTGCGTCGAGAACGCGTACACGCCCAACGCCAGCCCCGCGAGGATGAGTCCGAGCGCCGCGAAGTAGGCGCGGCCCGGCGGCCGCATCGTCCGCAGGATGTCGGCGTCGATCCGCCCGTAGGTGGCCGCGTGGTCGGCCACGCTCACGGGATCACCTTCTTCAGGTAGGTCACCGCGGGGCGGGTGTTGAGCACGCCGAGCGCGTGGTAGCCGCGGTCGGCGGCCGAGAGCTGCGAGACGCGGCTGTCGGGGTCGTTCAGGTCGCCGAAGACGATGGCCTGGGCCGGACAGGTCTGTGCGCAGGCGGGGACGACGTCGCCGTCCCGCACGGGGCGATCGTCGTCGCGCGCACGGTCCTTGCCTTCCTGAATCCGCTGCACGCAGAAGGTGCACTTCTCCATGACGCCGGCGCTGCGCACCGTCACGTCGGGGTTGAGCTGCAGGTTCAGCGGCTCCGGCACCTCCGGGTCCCACCAGTTGAAGCGGCGGACCTTGTACGGACAGTTGTTCGAGCAGTAGCGGGTGCCGACGCAGCGGTTGTAGATCTGCGCGTTGAGGCCCTCTTCCGTGTGGTACGTGGCGTACACCGGGCAGACCGACTCGCACGGCGCATGGTCGCAGTGCTGGCAGAGCATCGGCAGGAAGCGCGTGTCGACCGGCCCGCTCTCGTTCGCGGCCGGGCGCTCCTCCACGAAGCGCTCGATGCGCAGCCACGACATCGTCCGCCCGCGCACCATGCGGTCGGCGCCGAGGACGGGGACGTTGTTCTCGGCGTAGCAGGCCGCGACGCACGCGTTGCAGCCGTTGCAGGAGTTGAGATCGATCGCCATGCCCCAGCGGTGCTCGGGATGCTCGTGCTCCGGGTAGAGGCTGAAGTGGGGCTCCTCCGGATGCACCTCGCCGGCCGCGAGGGCCGCCCGCGTGACCGCCTGCGCCAGTTCGCGGCCTTCCTGGTCGAATGTTCCCTGCAGGCGCGCAAGTGGCCGCCGCAAGGCGCGGGGCGTCGCGTCGATGCGGGTGCCGGCCCAGCGCGGGCCGCCGGACGCCGTCTCGGGCTCCGGATCGAGCAGGGCCACCGGGTTGGCGCCGCGCCCCGTCGCGTAGCGGCCGAAATCGGTGTGCCCCTGGCCGATCGGCAGTGCCACGACCCCGATCGGCAAATGGGGATTGAGGACCACGGTGGCCTCGATCCGCCCGTGATCCGACTCGAGGGTGACCACCTGCCCGTCGTCCGCGCCGATGGCGGCCGCGGTCTGGGGCGTCATCTCCGCGCCGCTGCCCCAGGCCGTCTTGAGCAGCGGGTCCGGGATCTCCTGCAGCCACGGTCGGTTCGCGCCGCGGCCGTCGTGGAAGTGCAGGGATGGGTAGGCGATCAGCGTCAGGCTGCGCCGGCCGTCGCCCGGTGGGGCGATACTTCCGAGATCCAGCTCCCCGATCCGATCGCTCAGCGTCGCCGGCTCCGCCGTCTCGTCGAGCCATCGGCCGCCGCGCCGGACCGAGTCGGCCCAGAACGTCTCGAACGCGGCCTCCGCGGCCCGCCGCGCTTCCACGGCGGCGCGCCGGG
>JAGWAJ010000106.1 GCA_021296475.1 Acidobacteriota bacterium | reverse complement strand
ATCGCCACCATCGGGGTCGACGCCGCAGCCCGCACCTGCACCGCGGTGTCGACGTAGGCGCTGAACCCCGGCAGCTCGACGCGCACCTCGTAGGTTCCGGGCGGCAGCCGTAGCAGGTGCGCCTCGCCCTGCACGTCGGTGAAGACGTCGGAGCGATCTTCCGGCCCCGTGATCGCCACGGAGGCGCCCGGCAGCACGGCGCCGGTGGTGTCCTCGACGAGAAGGTCGATGCGGCCGAGATCGACCTGAGCCCCGGCCGGTGATGCCAGCAGGACCAGCGCGAGCCCGGAGGCCACGCCCAGATTCGCAAAGGGAATTCGCTGCTTCATTTCGCCGCCCTCCATCACGCGTGCGGGGGCGGCTGAACCGGCGCTCGAAATCCCGAGAACTCAGGACGCTCCCGCCACGTATCTCCATCGTGTTCGGCGACAGAATTGTCATAGTAGAAGGGATTGGGGCAAGAGCGGGTGTCGGGACCGCGAAGGCCCGTCCGACGCCGGACGGCTGATGCGGTCAGCGCCGGATCTTTTGCAGCACGCCGGCAAGGCGCCGGATGTCGTCGGCGTAGAGGGCCCGCGGTGCGGTGCGGACGAACCGCTCCAGGTAGGGGCGCGCCGTGGCGAGATCCCCCGCGTTGACCAGCTCCGTGGCCAGGTTGAACAGGGCGTCGAAATTGGCGGGGTCCAGCTCGACGGCGCGGGTCCAGCTCGCCAGCGCCGCCTGGCGATCGCCGTCCTGGAGCTGCACCACTCCCAACCCGGCGTGCGCGCGCGAGGAGCGGGGTGCGAGCGTCACGGCGCGTTCGAACGCCTCCGCGGCGGCCGCCCGGTCCCCGCGCTGGACGTGCACGGTGCCCAGGTTCTCCAGGGCCATGGCGTTGTCAGGGTCGAGTTCCAGCACGCGCTCGAACGTCCGCAGGGCCCGGTCGGCGTCGCCCCGGCGCGCATAGGCGATGCCCAGCGCGTTCAGCGGGTCGAGCGCCGGCCGCTCGTCCGCCACCAGCGCCTCGAGCAGCGGCACCGCCTCGTCGGCGCGGCCGCTCTCGGCCAGGTAGATTCCGAGCTGCCCCGCGGCGGCCGGGCTCGCGTTGCCCGCGTCCCGCGCGCGGGTCAGCACCGCGATGGCCTCGTCGACCTCGCCCACCGACCAGTGCAGGAACGCCAGGTGCCGGTGGGCGAGCTCCAGCGCCGGTCGCTCGGCGATCACCCCGCGGTAGACGTCCATCGCCTCGCGCGCCCGCCCGCGCTGGAACAGGTCCACCCCGCGGTGAATCGCCTCGTCGACGTGCGCGAGGCGCTTCGGGTCGTCCGCGGCCGAGTAGCTCTCCTTCGCGGGCGCCGACCCGCGAAGGTAGCCCAGCGCCTGCAGCCGCTCGACGACCGCGGCGGTCTCGGCCACGCGCCGGTCGAAGGGATCGGACACCGGCAGGTCGTCCAGCAGCGCCGCCAGCTCCCGCGCCCGCGCCGCGCGCCCCGCGGCCAGGTTGTCCGCCTCCGCAGGATCCGCCTGCAGGTCGTAGAGCTCCGCCAGCGGCAGGTCGATGTACTTGTCCCGCCCCGCCAGTACCCCGCGCAGCGGCGCCCAGCCCCGATTGAGCGAGGCGGAGAGCGCCTCGAAGTACGACAGCGGCTCGGAGCCGGCGCCGCCCGGCGCCGGCTCGAGGAGCGAACGACCGGGCAGCCCCGGAGCCGCCAGCGAGAGCGCGTCGAGAATCGAGGGGGCGATGTCGACATGCCGGGCCGGCTCGGCCGAAACGATCCCGTCGTCCGGCGGGGCCGAGGAACTGCTGCCGACCTGCGCGAGAATCAGCGGCACCCTGAGCGTCGCCTCGTACGCGAACAGCCCGTGGGTGCGCTCGCCATGCTCGCCCAGCCCCTCGCCGTGGTCGGAGGTGACGACGACGAACGTCGGACGTTCGCCGTCCGCGGCGGTCGCCAGCAGCGGCCCGAGCGCGTGGTCCGTGTAGGCGACCTCCCCGTGATACGGGCTTCCCGCGTAGCGCGCGTCAAAGGGGGGCGGCGGGCGGTAGACGGCGTGCGGGTCGAACAGGTGGACCCAGGCGAACCACGGTCCGCTCTGCGACTCGATCCAGGCGCGGGCGACGGCGACCACCGCCTCGGCTGGCCGTTCGGCGATCGTGAAGTCCGAGGGGCCCTCCGCGTGCCCGAAGCGGTCGTCGTAGACGTCGAAGCCGGTGTCGAGCCCGAACTGGCTGTCGAGCGGGAAGGCGGCGACGAACGCACCGGTGGCGAAGCCCTCCGCGCGCAGCATCGTGGCCAGGGTCCGGCTGTCGTCCGGCAGCCGGTAGCCGGAGTTGTCGTGGATGCCGTGCTCGAACGGGTAGAGCCCGGTGAGGATGCTGGCGTGCGAGGGCAGCGTCACCACCGCGTGTGCGTGCGCGAACTCGAAGCGGACGCCGGCCCCCGCCAGGCGATCGAGGTTGGGAGTCGCGGCCGGCCCGCCGTAGCTGCCGAGCGCATCGGCGCGCAGCGTGTCGATGGTGACGAGCAGCACGTTCTGATCGGCGGTGCGCTCCAGCAGCGGCGCCGGCGCACGGCCGGACCAGACCCAGACGAGGGCCGCGCCGGCCCCGGCGCCGGCGATGACCAGCGCGGCCAGCCCGGCGGAGCGCCGGCGACGCCCCCGGGGAGGGGTCGCCGACCGTCGCCGCGCGGCAGGACGCCGTCTCGCTGCGGTCACGGCTTCAGGCAGTCGTTGAACCAGGCCAGCGCCATCTGCGCCGACTCGTCGAACGCCTCGCGGTAGATGTCGTAGTGCGAGATGTCGGGAATGACGCGGTATTCGGCGCGCGCGCCGTTCGCCTTCGCCCGCTCGACGGAGAGCGCGCCGGCCCGGTGCCGATCGAAGAGCTCTTCGTGCTCGGCGTCGATGACCAGCAACGGAATCGAGATCCGCGAGGCGTCCTCCACCGGGCGGTAGCCGACCACCTTGTCGAGGTGCGCCCAGCCGTTGAGATTCGGCGCCTTGTCCGTGCCCTGGGGCAGCGGCGCGATCTCGCCGCGGGCTCGACGGGTGGCCTGCTCGCGCGCGTACGCTTCGATGTCGATGCCGGTGTCCTTCCAGGACGTCTGCGCCAGATCGAGCGAGTCGGCGGCGGCCACCTGGCCCACGGCGCAGGCCGCGCGCGGCTCGTTGGCGGCGACCCAGATGGCGTGGGCGCCGGAGTAGCTCGAGCCCCAGTAGCCGAGCCGGCTCGTGTCGACGTTCGCCTCGCCCTCGATGAAGTCGAAGGCCCGGCGGATGTCGAGCGTCTGGTCGACGGGGTCGACGACGGTGCGGATCTCCCGCGCGAAGACCTGCACCTCGCCGTTCACGCCGCGCTCGGGCATGTCGCCGATGACCACCAGCTTGCCGTCGCTCTCGCCCCAGCCGCGGTAGTCGAAGGCGAGCACGGCGAAGCCGTCGGCCGCGAAGATGGCGGCGTTGCGGACCAGGCCGGCCTTCGTCCCGCCCCAGCCGTGGCTCATGACGATGGCCGGCAGATCGCCGGTCGCGCCGCGCGGCCAGTAGAGGTCGCCCGCCATGCGGGTACCCTCGCTCCAGATGTCGACCGCGCGGTGCGCAACGCCCTCCGGCAGCGCGGAGCGCGGCTGGGCAGCAGCGGGGGCCGGCGCCCCGATGCCGGCCGCGACGACGGTGACGGCCGCTGCCGCGAGCAGCGGAACGATTCGGCGCAGTTTGCGCATTGCAGTCTCCTCTTGTGGTCGTTGCCCGTTCTTGTCGTTGCCCGTGCTTGCCGTTACCCGCGATGCGGCATCCGCCGCATCAGGCGATGGAGCGCCTTGGTGTTGCGCTTGTCCGCGAGCCGCGCCAGCTCGTCCCGGCGCCGCTCGAGCGCCTCGCGCTCCACCCGCAGGCGATGATAGTGCGCCAGCCGGGACGGGGCGAGGCGCCCCTCGCCGACGGCCGCCCGCACCGCGCACCGCGGCTCCGCGAGGTGCTGGCAGTCCCGGAAGCGGCAGTCCTCGGCCAGCGCGTCGATGTCGGCGAAGGTCTCCTCGAGCGCGCGGTCCGCGTCCCAGCTCTGCAGTTCGCGCATGCCGGGGGTGTCGATGATGAGGCCGCCGGCCGGCCGCACGATCAGCTCCCGGTAGACCGTCGTGTGCCGGCCCCGGCTGTCCGCCATCCGGACGCTCTGCGTGCGCTGGCGGTCGCTGCCCAGCAGGCGGTTGATGAGCGTCGACTTCCCGACCCCGGAAGAACCGAGGAACGCCAGCGTCCGCCCCGCGCCCAGATACTGCTCCACCGCTTCGAGGCCGGCGTTGGCGATGCAGTCCGTGACGTGGATCGGGGCGTCGCCGGCGACGGCGCGAACCTCGGCGACCCGCGCCGCCGGGTCGTCGCTGAGGTCGGCCTTGTTGAGGACGATGACCGGAGTGACGCCGCCGTCCGCGGCCGCCATCAGGTAACGCTCGATGCGGCGCACGTTGAAGTTCGCGTCGAGGCCGCTGACGAGCAGGACGATGTCGACGTTGGCCGCGACCACCTGCCGTTTCGTCGAATCCCCTGCCGCCTTGCGTGCGAAGGAGCTCCGCCGCGGCACCAGCGCCCGGATGCTCGCCTTCGGCTCGGCGGCGGACACGAAGGCCGCGACCCAGTCGCCGACCGCGGGCAGCGCCGCCGATTCCGTCGCCCTGTGGCGCAACCGCCCGGTCGCTTCGGCGAGCAGCTCTCCCTCCGCCGTGAAGATCCGGTAGAGGTGGTTGTGCGCCACCGAGACGCGCGCGGGCACCGTGCCGGGCGCGTCGAGCGCCTCGAACGCCCGCTCGAACTCGTCGTCCCAGCCGAGCTGCCGCAGGTCCGGGGAGGCGGCGACGCCCGAGCTCCACTCTGCCATGCTGCTTTGCCCCGCGATCATACGTGCCCGCCCCCGGCGCCGTCGCGCTCGCCGGCTTCCGCCGGCCCGTCCCGGAGCCGCTCGCGTGCCTTCCCCGGCGCGTCGGGAGTCCGCGCGGGCGCGGTACTCCTGTCTGGCACGTCCTGCGGCGCGGACTCCTGGGCGGCGTTCGGCTCCGCGGGGGCGGTGTCGGTGGCGGTCGTGAAGTTGTGCACGCCGGCGCCGAGGAGACGGACCGGCCGCGCTCCGGCGTCGGTGCGCTCGAGCAGCGCCACCGCCCGCCGGGCGATCTCGTCCGCGTCGGCCGTGGGCGGCATGCGCGTGTCGCTCCGGGTGATCGTCGTGAAGTCGTCGTAGCGCACCTTGATGGTGACGGTCCGGGCGGCCACCTTCCGGCGCTCGAGTCCTGCTGCGGTTCGGCGCGCCATGCCGTCGATCTCCTGGCGAATGTCCTCGAGGTCGGTCAGGTCCTTGGCATAGGTCCGTTCCGAGCTGGACGAGCGGGCCTTGCGCGTGCTCTGGACCGGCCGGTCGTCGATGCCGTGCGACAACCGGAGCAGCCAGTCGGCGCGGCTGCCGACGATGCTCGTCAGTTGCTC
>JAGWAJ010000105.1 GCA_021296475.1 Acidobacteriota bacterium | reverse complement strand
GCCGTCACGAGGAGGTGGTGGCGTTGCCCGACGGCCTCTTCGCCAGGCTCTTCTCCCTGCAGCTGTTCGACGCCAGCCGCCGGGGGGCGACAGCCGGTGCCGACGCCGCCGCACCGTTGGGGCTCGACGCATGATCACGTCGATGACCGGGTTCGCGTCGCTGACGCGCGAGGACGAGGTGGCCACCATCGGTGTCACCGCGCGGAGCGTCAACCATCGCTACCTGGACGTCCAGATCCGGGCCCCGCAGGCACTGACTCCGCTCGAGCAGGAGATTCGGAGCCGGGTCCAGCGGCGCCTCGCGCGCGGGCGGGTGGAGCTGACCGTGACGCTTGCCGCCAAGGCGCCGCCGGCGATCGACGTCGAGATCAACACGGCGTTGGTGGCGGCCCTCGCGCGGGCGGCCGAGCGGCCGGAGGTGGCGGGCGCCGCGCGGGGCGGCTGGACGGCCGGCGAGCTGCTGCGGTTCCCGCAGGTCGTGTCGCTGCACGAGCGGCCGTCGGACCCGGAGGTCGACCGGCGGGTGGGCGAGGCCGCGCTCGCCGCGGTCGACGAGGCGCTCGAGGCGCTCGAACGCATGCGGACCCGGGAGGGCGGCTTCCTGCGCGGCGACCTCGACGGCCGCCGCGCGGCGCTGGCGGACCTCGTGACGCGGATCGCGGCCGCAGCCGCGGCCGGTCAGGCGGCGTTGCGCGAGCGGCTGTCGGAGCGCGTCGCCGAGGTGGCGGCGGAGCTCCCGGCGAGCGAGGCGGCGGTGGCCCAGGAGATCGTGCGCTGGGCCGCGCGATCGGACATCCACGAAGAGGTGGCGCGGCTCGAGGCGCACCTCGCGCACTGGTCGGCGCTGTCCGACGCGCCGGAGCCCTGCGGGCGGAAGCTCGACTTCCTGCTGCAGGAGATGAACCGGGAAGTGAACACGATCGGGTCGAAGGCGGACGGCCTCGGCGTGTCGGCGCTCGTGGTCGAGGCGAAGGCGGAACTCGAGAAGCTGCGTGAGCAGACGCAGAACGTCGAGTGACGACGGGCGCCGCGGGCGCCTCCTGGTCGTGTCGGCCCCCTCCGGGACCGGCAAGACGACGCTCGTGGAGCGGCTCGTCGCCCGCGTCCCCGACCTGGTCCGGTCGCGCTCGTACACGTCGCGCCCCGCGCGGCCGGGGGAGGTGGACGGCGTCGACTATAATTTCATCGAGCGGTCGCGTTTCCGTCAAATGATTGACGAGAACGCCTTTCTCGAGTGGGCCGACGTCTTCGGCCACTTCTACGGCACGGCGGCGGCCGACACGGAACGGGAGCAGGCCGCGGGCCGCGATGTGGTCCTGGTGATCGACGTCCAGGGGGCGCGCGTGCTCGGTCGCCGGGGGGTCGCCGCCACCCGCATCTTCGTCCTGCCGCCGTCGCGTGCCGCGCTCGAGGCCCGGCTGCGAGGGCGCAGCGCCGGGAACGAGGACGAGGCCATCCTGCGGCGGCGGCTCGAGACCGCCCGCCGCGAGATGGCGGCCAGCGCGGACTACGACTACGTCGTCGTCAACGACGACGTGGACGACTGCGTGGACTGCCTCCGCAGCATCGTGCTCGCGGAGCGCGCGCGGGCCGAGGCGATGCGTGCGACCGCGTCGGACATCGCCGCTACGTTCGGGGCGTGACCCGCGCCGGGTTCGCGGCGGTGGAGCGGGCGCGGCGGAGGCCGCGACGGTAGCAATGGCTCTGGTCGCCCTCGGGGTGTGCGGCGGCATCGGCGCCTACAAGGCGGTCGAGGTTGCACGCGGCCTCCAGCAGCGGGGCCACGACGTGGCCGCGGTGCTGACGGCGAACGCGGCCCGATTCGTCGGTCCGCTGACCTTCGAGGCGATCACGCGGCGTCCGGTCGCCGGCGACCAGTTCGCCCCCGGCGTCAACGCCCAGATCGAGCACATCGCCCTCGCCAGCGATCTGCAGCTGCTCCTCGTCGTACCCGCGACGGCCAACATCCTCGGGAAGTTCGCCAACGGGATCGCGGACGACTTCCTCTCGGCGCTGTACCTCGCAACGACGGCCCCCGTGCTCGTCGCGCCGGCCATGAACACCAACATGCTCGCCCACCCGGCGGTGGCCGCGAACCTCGACCGGCTGGCGGAGCGCGGCGTGCGCTTCGTGGAGCCGGGCGAGGGCTACCTGGCGTGCGGCTGGGTGGGACGGGGCCGCCTGGCGGAGCCCGCGGACGTGGTCGCGGCCGCGGATCGAATGCTCGGGGCCGGACGGAGCCTCGCGGGCCGGCGGGTGCTGGTGACGGCCGGACCGACGGTCGAGGATCTGGACCCGGTTCGCTACCTCGGGAACCGATCGAGCGGCCGGATGGGCTACGCGATCGCGGCCGAGGCCCTCGCACGGGGCGCGCAGGTCGACCTGGTCGCGGGCCCGACCGCGCTCGAGCCGCCAGCCGGCGCAGAGGTCTTCCGCGTCCGGGGAGCGGAGGAGATGCGGACTGCGGTGATGGCGCGCGTTGCGGGCGACGGCGACGCCGTGGACCTCGTGGTGATGGTGGCGGCGGTCGCCGACTACACGCCGGCCGGCGGTGCGCGGGACGCGAAGCTGCTGCGGGACCGCGACGAGCTGGTCCTCACGCTGCGCCGCACGCCGGACATCCTGGCCGCCCTGGGCCGCTGGCGCGCCGGCCGGGACCGGCCGGTGCTGGTCGGCTTCGCGGCGGAGGTGGGCGACCCGGTGGCGCGCGCGCGGGAGAAGCTCCGGCGCAAGCAGGTCGATCTCGTCGTCGCCAACGACGTCTCGCGCCCCGGCGCGGGGTTCGGCGGCAACACGAACGTCGCCACCCTGGTCACGGACACGGAGGCGGAGGAAATCCCGCTCGGGACCAAGCGTGAGCTCGCGCGCGTGCTGTTGGACCGCGTCGAGCCGCGCCTCGCGCCGCTCGCCTCCGGTTCGGAGGGTGCGACGTGACGGACCGTGCGCAGCTCGAGGCGCACCTCGAGTTCTTCCGCGAGCTCGGGGTCGAGGGTGTCAGCCGCGACCCGGCCTGGCGGCGCCGCCCGGACGAAGGGCCGGCGGCAGTGGCGCCGCCGATGACCGACGCCGGCGGTCCCCTCACGCCCGCGGCCGACGCCGGAGAGACCGTGGCGCGGGCGGCCGAAGCCCTCGGGCCCGACGCGCATGAGGTCGACGTCCTCGGGCCGGACGTGCATGCGGCCGAAGCAGTGGCGGCGGCCGCCGCGGGGGAGGCGCCGGGGCGGGAGGAGAGCCGCGCTGCAGGTTCCGGCAGCGCCGCTCCGCCGCCCGGATCCGCACCGCCCCGCAACGTCGCCTCGCCGCCCGGGTCCGCACCGCCCGGCAACGTCGCCCCGCCGCCCGCATCCGGCGCCGTGGCCCTGTCGATGTTCGATCAGGTGCGCGCGCCGGCCGAGGGATCGCCGCGCGAGCGGCTCGACCACGTCCGGGAGCAGCTCGGCCCGTGCACCCGGTGCAAGCTGCACGCCGGCCGCACGACGCTGGTCTTCGGCGTCGGCAATCCGGACGCCGATCTGATGTTCGTGGGCGAGGCGCCCGGACGGGACGAGGATCGGGAGGGAATCCCGTTCGTCGGCCGGGCCGGCCAGCTTCTCACGCGGATCATCGAGGCGATCGACCTGCGGCGCGACGACGTCTACATCGCGAACGTGATCAAGTGCCGCCCCCCGGACAACCGGAACCCGGAGCCGGACGAGGTGCAGACCTGCGAGCCGTACCTCTTCGCCCAGATCGACTGCATCCGGCCGCGGGTCATCGTGGCGTTGGGCTCGTTCGCGGCCCGCACGCTGTTGCGCGACGACCGGGCGTCGATCACGAAGATCCGGGGCAACGTGTACAGCTTCCGCGGCGCGCAGCTCATCCCGACGTTCCACCCGGCGTTCCTCCTGCGGAGTCCGGATCGCAAGCGGGAGGTCTGGGAGGACATGAAGCTCGTTCGCTCCCTGCTGCGCGGCTGAGCCCGATGGCCCGCCACGTTTCCGTCGCGGTCCCGGTGCCCTTCCTGCCGCCGCTGACCTACCGGATTCCCGACGACATGCCGGAGCCGCCCGCCGGGAGCCGGGTGGCGGTTCCGCTGGGGAGGCGCGTCGTCACCGGCTGCGTGATCGGAGATGCCGACCTCGGCGGGAATGGGGCGTCGCCCGAAACCGCAATCCGGGACGTGGCGGCCTGCCTCGATCGCGAGGCCCTGTTGCCGGCGCCGGTCCTGGAGCTGGTGCTGTGGGTGGCCGAGTACTACGCGTGCGGTCCGGGGGAGACCATCGCGGCGGCGCTCCCCCCGCAGGCGCTCTCCGCCGCCGCCCGCCGTGGTCCGCGCTTCAAGACCGAGCGCGTGGCGACGGCCACGCCCCTCGGCCGCGATGCGGCCCGGTCGAGCCGGCCCGCGCTGGGCCGCCGCCAGCGGGAGGCGCTGGCCGCACTCGGGGAAGCGGACGGCGGGCTCGGCGTGCCGGCCCTCGCCCGGCGCGGCGTCGGCGCGGCGACGCTCGCGAGCCTGGAGCGGCGGGGCCTGATCACGCTGGCCGCGCGGCGCGTGGAACGCGGGTCCGGCGCCGGCTCCGCGGTCGGCGCCCCCGGGTCCGGTGGGTCGGGGGCGGGCGGGGCGATTCCTCTCGAGGCGACGCCCGACCAGCGCCGGGCCGGCCGCTGGCCGCGGCCGCGCAATACCGGACGGCGCTGCTGCACGGGGTGACCGGGAGCGGCAAGACCGAGGTCTATCTGCGCTTGGCCCGCGACGTCTGCGCGAGCGGCCGGCGCGCGCTGGTGTTGGTGCCCGAGATCGCGCTGACGCCGGCCGCGGTGGCGACCTTCCGGCAGGCGCTCGGCGAGCGGGTCGCGGTGCAGCACAGCGGGCTGTCGAACGGCGAGCGGCACGACCAATGGCACCGCATCCGCCGCGGGGAGGTGGACGTCGTCGTCGGCACCCGGTCCGCCGTCTTCGCTCCCCTCGCGGCGCTCGGCCTGATCGTCGTCGACGAGGAGCACGACGCGTCGTACAAGCAGGACGAGAGCCCGCGGTACCACGCGCGGGACGTCGCGGTCGTCCGGGGGCGGCAGGCCGGCGCGCTCGTCGTGCTCGGATCCGCCACCCCGTCGATGGAGACCTACCACAACGCCCGAGCCGGGCGCTACGTGCACGTCGTGATGGCGGCGCGCGTGCACGAGCGCCCGCTCGCGGCGGTGCGAGTGGTGGACATGCGCTCGGAGGCGGCGGCCGAGGGGCCGGACGTCGTGCTCAGCCGGGCTCTGCGGGACGCCCTCGCCGAGACGCTCGCCCGCGGGGAGCAGGCGCTGCTGCTGCTGAATCGCCGCGGGTTCGCGTCGGCGCTCCTCTGCCGGGAGTGCGGGCGGACCCTGGAGTGCCCGAACTGCAGCGTGTCGCTCACCCTGCACCGCGCGGCAGGGCGAGTGTGCTGCCACTACTGCAACTACGGCGTCCGCCGTCCACGGACGTGCGGCCACTGCGCCGGACCCTACCTCGAGACGATCGGATTCGGGACCGAGCGCGTCGAGGAGGAGGTGGTCGAGCGCTACCCGGGCGTGTCGATCGCGCGTCTCGATCGTGACACGGTCCGCCGCCGCGGCGCCGCCGCGGCCCTCCTCGACCGCTTCGCACGCGGCGACATCCACGTCCTCATCGGGACGCAGATGATCGCCAAGGGCCATGACTTCCCGAACGTGACCCTCGTGGGCGTGATCTCCGCCGACGTCGGGCTGACCCTGGCGGACTTCCGCGCCTCGGAGCGTACCTTCCAGCTCCTGACGCAGGTCGCGGGCCGCGCCGGGCGCGGCGACCGGCCGGGGGAGGCGGTCGTCCAGTCCTTCTATCCCGAGCATTACAGCGTCGGCTACGCGTGCCTGCAGGCCTACGAGCCGTTCTTCGACGCGGAGATCCGCTACCGCCGCCAGCTTCACTATCCGCCCGCCGTGGCGATGGTCAACGCCGTGGTGCGGGGGCGTTCGCTGCAGGGGGCGATGGCCGACGCGGGCGCGCTCGCGAGCCTGCTGCGCGGCCGGCCCGGGTTTCAGGTGCTCGGCCCCGCACCGGCGCCGATGGTGCGCCTGCGCGGGCAGCATCGCGCGCAGTTGTTCCTGAAGGGGGCGCAGCGGCGTCCGATGCGCGACGCGCTGTTGGCGGCGCTCGGCGCGAGGCCCGAGCTGCGGCGGCGCGTCACGGTGGACGTCGACCCGCTGAGCGTGCGGTAGGCCTGCTTCCGCAAGAACGGCGCGGACTCCTCCAGGGCTTGGCTCGGCGCCAAGACGAGGCGGTGGGCGACGATTGCCGGGCGGGGTTCGGGAGTCGTGGGATGGTGGTGGGCGACCTACGCCGGGGGGCCGATCGCGCGGATCGCCACCGGAGCGGGGGTGAAGCAGAGGGCGAAGATCACCGCCGTCCCGAGAGCCCAGAGCCGGCGCGTGCCGTCGAGCGGGACGTCGTCGTCGACGGTGCGGGGATGGCGCGGCCCGAAGAGCAGGAGGGTCGTCAGCAGCAGCACCGTCCAGGGGATCCAGCTCAGCGAGAAGACGCTCAGGCCTGCGAGCGCGACGACGCCGCCGATCGTGACGGCTGTTGATCGGCCGCCCAACGCCGCGTACGTGATGTGCCCGCCGTCGAGCTGACCGATCGGGAAGAGGTTGAGCGCCGTCGCGAGCAGGCCGAACCACGCCGCGAATCCCATCGGATGGAGGTTGAGCGTGTGGCCGGGCAGCAGGTCGCCCCAGACGATCCAGGCCGCCGCCTGGAACAGCAGCGGCTCTCCGAACTCGAGCACGTTCTCCTCGGCCACGGGGGCCTGGATCGGGACCACCTGCGACAGGGCGAGCCCGACGAAGAGCGCCGGCACGGCGACGACGAACCCCGCGATCGGGCCCGCGGCGCCGATGTCGAACAGCATCGGCTTGGTCGGGATCCGCTGGCGGATGCGAATGAAGGCGCCGAACGTGCCGGTGATCGCCGGCGCGGGCAGGAAGTACGGTTTCGAGACGTCGATGCCGTAGTAGCGGCACGCGTAGTAGTGGCCCAGCTCGTGCGTCCCGAGGATGGCCAGGATCGTCGCGCTGTACCAGGCGCCCTGCGCCCACGTGGCGGACAGCGCGTCCGCGGGCCCGCCGAGGAATGCCTGGTACCACCAGCGGCCGAAGTAGGTCGTGGAGGCCACGGTGGCCGCGAACAGCGCCAGCGGCACCCAGCGCCGGTGGCGTGGACGCGAAGCCTTCGCGAACCGGATGCCGTCACCCCCGGAGGGCGGGCCGAGGGGGCCGGGGTGCAACCGGGGCGCGGGGAGAACGGGGCGATCCGGCGGTTCCAGGGACACGAGAGGCCGCCAGCGGCTATCCTCCGATGTTCTGGAGGTCCTTGCCCGGCTTGAAGCGAATGGTCCGACCCGGCGGAATGCGGACTTCCTTTCCGGTGCGGGGATTGCGGCCGATGCCGCGCTTGCGGGGCTTGACCTGGAAGACGCCGAACCCGCGCAGCTCGATGCGCTCGCCGCGCTGCATCGACATGCGCATGGCATCGAACACGGCGTCGACGGCCAGCTCGGACTTCACCTTGGTGATGTCGGCAACCCGGGACACCTCGTTGACGATGTCGACCTTGATCATGGCGGGTGCGCGCCTCCGCGTGTGTAACTATCATAAATACCATAACTTACGGCTGTCAAGAGCGGCCGGCGCGGAGGTGGGCCGAACGGATGGGCGCACAATCGGGTCGTGACGGACGCGTCGTGCTGGCCGGGCGTCCCAACGTCGGCAAGTCGACGCTCTTCAACCGCATCACCGGTGCGCGCCGGGCGATCGTGACGGCGGCCCCCGGAACGACACGCGACGTGCTGCGCCACGCCGCCGAGTGGCTGGGCACGCCGTTCGAGCTGGTCGATACGGGCGGGGTCTTCGGGGCGAGCACCGACCCGCTGCAGGACGCGGTGGCCGTGCAGGGAGCGCGGGCGCTCGACGCGGCGTCGGTAATCGTCCTGGTGACCGACGGCCGGGACGGCGTCGTCCCCGCGGACGAGCAGGTGGCGGCGCAGGCCCGCCGTACCGGGTGTCCGGTCGTGCTCGCGGTGAACAAGATCGACGACCGGCGGGCGGCGGAACGCGTCGAGGAGTTCCATCGTCTGGCGATCGCGCCCGTTGTGCCGGTCGCCGCCGAGCATGGACTCGGCGTCGGCGACCTGCTCGACGCCGTCGTGTCTCGTCTTCCGCGCCGGCGCGGCGCCATGGCCCGCGCGGCCGACGCGGGCCCGCCGCACGAGGCGACCGACCTCGCCGTGGCCATCATCGGGCGGCCCAACGTCGGCAAGTCGTCGCTGGTGAACCTCCTGGTGCGGGAGGAGCGGATGCTGGTGAGCGAGGTCGCGGGGACGACGCGCGACGCGGTCGATGCCCGCCTGACCTGGCACGGGCACCGGCTGCGCATGGTCGACACGGCCGGGATGCGGCGGCCGGGACGGGTGGCGCGGTCGGGGCGCATCGAGTCGGTCAGCCTCGTCATGGCCCGCCGCGCGGTGGCCGAGGCCGACGTGGCGGTGGTGGTCGTGGACGCGGCCGACGGGATCGCCAGGCAGGATGCGGCGATCACGGGAGAGGCGGAGCGGGCCGGCTGCGGGATCGTCATCGCCGCGAACAAGTGGGATCTCGTCAAGGAGCGCGGCCCCCACTTCTCCAAGCGGTTCGACGAGGACGTGCGCGCGGCGCTCCGCTTCGCGGAGTTCGCGCCCATCCTGCACATCTCGGCCCTGACCGGGGAGCGCGCCCCGAAGCTCATCGCGCGCGTCGTCGAGGTGGCGGCGGCGCGCGCGCGCCACGTGGCGACGGGGGAGCTCAACCGGTTCGTGGAGCGAGTGACGCGGCGTCATCCGCCGGTCAGCCCCGGCCGCCGCAAGGTGCGGATCAAGTACGCCACGCAGGTCGGCTCGCGGCCCCCGACGTTCGTCTTCTTCACGAACGTGGCGACGCAGTTCCACTTCTCCTACGAGCGCTACCTGCGCAACCGCCTGCGCGAGTCGTTCGGCTTCGAAGGGACGCCGATCCGGCTGCGGGTGCGTGCGGGAGGCGATTCGCGCGGGGCGGGGCGACGCCGGTGATTCCTCCGCGCGGTGTATACTGCGCCCTCGGTAACGCCCGTCGATGGCCATGACGACCGGGACTCCCCAGCGTTCCGTCTTCAAGGCGTCCGAAGTCTGCTCGATAGCCGGCGTGAAGCCCTTCGTCCTGCGGTCCTGGCAGACGGAGTTCCCGGAGCTCGGGACGCGCCGGGGCCAGTCGCGCGTCTACCGGCAGGTGGACGTCGATCTCGTGCTCGAGATCAAGCGGCTGCTGTACGAGGAGGGGCTGACCCTCGGGGCGGCGCGGCGCCAGATCGAGAGCGACGGCGCTCCGGTCACCCGTGACGACGAGGCCGCGACGGTAGCCGCCCCGGTCGCGGCATCGGACGAGCCCCTGGCGCCGGAGGCGCGCGCGATCGTGCGGGAGCGTATAATCGACGTGAAGCGAGGCCTCGAGGACCTTCTCGGGCTTCTGTCGGACGAGGAGAGTCCCTCTTCCGTGGCTCGCCCTCGGGCGAGCGCCGCGCGACGCCGCCCCCGGCGTCGTGTCGGCGCCGGCGCTCCGCCGAGGTAAGATGGATGTGGCGCAGTCTGGTAGCGCACCTGACTGGGGGTCAGGGGGTCGCTGGTTCAAATCCAGTCATCCCGACCATTCTCCTCGGGGTCGAAACGGACGTGCTCGGCGGCGCGGCGACCCGGGCGACACCCCGATGCACGCCCGAGCATCCGTATGACGGACGCGCTGCCAGCCGTCGGCCGCCGTTGACGGAATCGACGTTCGGGTAAGAACGCCTCCCTCCCCCGGGTCGGTCGACAACGGCCTCGACGCCGACCGGGCGCCGCGCGACCCGCCGCGTCAAAGGCCTCCAGGGGCAAGACGCACCAAGTCCACCTGCGTCCGCAGTGGGGCGTCGGCTACCGAATGCCGGTACCGGACGACTTTCTGACGGGTCGCCGGGCGTGACAGGGAGCCCCATCCCAGAGGCCAGTGCTGCTGCGTATCGTCGCTCCGGACCTGCGGGCGACAGTGCGTCACCAAATCGAACCAGGAGTCAATGCGGTGTCGTCGTCGCGGATCGTCCCCGTCGCTGTGTCGGTGACCGTAATCGTCTTCGTGGTCCCGAGACGGTCAGGCTCACCGTGAACGTCTCGTCCGGTTCGACCAGCCATTCTTGACGCGTCCTGACCGTGAAGGTCTGCGTCTCGCCCGCGGTGCCGGTGAAGCTGATCCTCTCCGTGTTCTCGATGTAGTCCCCGAGCTTCGTCGCCGCGCCGTCGGTGAAGCTCGGCGTCACCGTCAGACTGCCCGACACGGCCTTGTCCAGGCATCGGCGATGGTCAGGGTCGGGGCGTGAAGGTGTGCTGCTCCCGGAATCGCCCTGGAAATCCATCGCGGCGGTGTTCTCGGTGTAGTCCGTTCCCTTCGTGGCCGTGCCGTCGGTGAAGCTCGGCGTCACCTTGAAGGGTTCAGAAGCATCACCGCCACTCAGCGTCACCGTGAACGTCATCGAGTCGCCTTCGGAGGCCGAGGCGTTGGAGATCGTCAAGCTCGTCTGCGCCGATGCCTTCGAAGGCCAGAGCATGAGAACGGCGACGGCGAGGGCGGGCGCCGCCGCGCGCGCGGTCCATGTAGCGCTGCGGCGACCCGGGTGGACTTGCCGGCCGGACGCCGGGCATCCGGGCGAAGTCGGGGGCGTCGCGCCGTACGGGCGGGACCTCCCGCGACCAGCTGCCCGGACCGAATCGGATGGACTCGTGTTGTGTTGGACTCAGGCCGAGGACAGTCGGCTTCAGCAACGTCGGCTCCCTTGCTTGCAGGACGTCTCCGCGAGAGGCCGATCCGGTGCCCTCTCCGAGTTGGCGCCTCGTTCATCGCAAGGAACGATCCACTTTCGGCCGATGCGCTACAACCGACGTGTTGTCAGGCATTTACGTCCGGATCGCCCGCACCGCGCGCTGGCGGCGGTTTTTGCTGCGGTCCGCTACAGTCGGTCGTCGCTCACGGAACGGGAGGGACGCTCCAAGCCGTTGCAGGCGCGGAGGTTGCGTCCGTCGCGACGCTCGACTTTGGCGCATCGCGACGCGTGTGGCGTCCTGCCACGCTCCTCTCGCGAGCCGGCCCGCGAGACAGCGTCAATGGTCGGACACCATGTCTTGGACCGACCGCGTTCCTTCGCTCCCTGTGAATGGAGGTCGCGACGGATCGGGTTCGGACTGAACC
This sequence comes from Acidobacteriota bacterium, assembly GCA_021296475.1. Classification (GTDB taxonomy): domain Bacteria; phylum Acidobacteriota; class Vicinamibacteria; order Vicinamibacterales; family UBA8438; genus JAGWAJ01. Next base: position 2,794 of record JAGWAJ010000105.1, on the reverse strand, counting down.
CTCCGAGCTGGCCGCGTCAGAATGCTGACGCAGCGTCGATTGCTGGTTCTTCAGCAGCGGAGCGTCGATTTCGGTGCGGTAGGAGTGCGGCCCGTCACCAACTTGACGGTCGGCGGAGTTCCCAGGCGCTCGGCGGTCGCAGCCGGCCGGGCTGTACTTCTGCTCGCGCCAAGCCGAATCGAGTCGGCCCTTGCCCGGCGACGGCAGACGGCGGACGGCGGACGGCGGACGGCGGACGGCGGACGGCCGGATCGTCAATCTGATGACGGATGGGTTTCGGGAAGGCGAGTGTCGGGAAGTTGATCCCGTTTCGCGTCACGCGTCCGAGAAACCGGGGGGGCGTCCGTCGCGTGCCGGAGGCCACGCGCGCGAGGTCGCGGCGTCGGTGGCGCGGGCGGGCAGGCGTCGCGGGCGAGCGGCCCCGTGAACCATCGGCACCAAGCTGACCGGCGCCCGCGGTCCGTGGTACCGTGGTGGGCAATGACCCGCATCTGGACCGCAACAGAACCTGACGCATCCGTCGACCGGCGCTTCGAGCGGTGCGCTTCCCGGTCGGAGTCGTGATGGCGCCGCCGCAGGCGCCGGCCGGCTCGCTCCGCCTCGACGACCGCGGGGCCGCCGACCTGCGCGAGACCCGCATCACGCCCCACTACAACGTGCACGCCGAGGGGTCGGTGCTGATCGAGGCGGGCCGCACCCGCGTGATCTGCACCGCGAGCGTCGAGGACCGGGTGCCCCCGTTCCTGCGCGGCAAGGGGTCGGGCTGGGTGACGGGGGAGTACGGGATGCTCCCGCGGTCGACGTCGACGCGTTCCACGCGGGAGTCGTCGGCGGGCCGGGTCGGCGGCCGCACGCAGGAGATTCAGCGGCTCATCGGCCGCTCGCTGCGCGCCGTGACGCGCCTGAAGGACCTCGGGGAGCGGACGGTCTGGGTCGACTGCGACGTCATTCAGGCCGACGGCGGCACCCGCACCGCGTCGATTACCGGGGGGTTCGTGGCCCTGGTCCTCGCGCTCCACAAGCTGCGCGAGAAGGACGTCATCGCGCGCCTGCCGATCGAGGACTACGTGGCCGCCATCAGCGTCGGCATCGTCGGCGGGCGCCCCCTGGCCGACCTGGCCTACGCCGAGGATTCGAAGGCCGAGGTCGACATGAACGTCGTCAAGACCGGCCGCGGGCGCTACATCGAGGTGCAGGGCACGGCGGAGGGGCAGCCGTTCGATGGCGCCGCGCTCGACGAGATGCTGTCGCTCGCCGGGCGGGCCATCGAGCGGCTCGTCGCGATGCAGCGGGAGATCGTCGGCGGCCTGCTCCCGCCCGCGGCGGCATGACCCTCGTCGTCGCCACGACCAACGGCCACAAGCTGGCCGAGATCGCACGCATCCTCGATGGGCTCGACTGCGCGGTGGAGCCGATATCGGCTCACGCGAGCACGCCCCCGCCCGAGGAGACCGGACGGACGTTCGAGGAGAACGCGCGGCTGAAGGCGCTCCACTATGGCCGTCTCGTGCCGCATCTCACCGTCGCCGACGACTCCGGCCTCGAGATTGACGATCTCGACGGCGAGCCGGGGGTGCGCTCGGCCCGCTTCGGTGGCCCCACCTACCTGGAGAAGTTCGCCCTCATCTACGAGCGTCTGCGGGCGCGGGCGGCGCTCGGGAGCCCGGCACGCTTCGTCTGCGCGGTGGCGGTGGCCGAGCGAGGCGACGTGGTGTTCGAGGCGCGCGGCACGATCGAGGGGCGCATCGCCGACCGGCCGGCCGGCGACGGCGGCTTCGGCTACGACCCGATCTTCTTCTACCCGCCATACGATTCCACGCTCGCCGAGGTCTCGGCGGAGCGAAAGGCGGCGGTCAGTCACCGCGGGCACGCGTTCCGGAAGCTGCGCGCGTTCCTCGCCTCGCGGGCGACGCCGATCTGAACCCGGCCCGCGGGCCGGGGACGTCGGTGTCACGCTGCGCGTCGCGCGGCGCGGAGTGTATTCTTGACGGAGCGTCGAGGGTAGGGTTGGAGATGATCAGTTCAGCTCGTACCGCGCCAGGGCGCCGGGCGGCCGCCTCTATCCGGGTCCTCGTTGCCGGCCTCCTGCTCGGGGCGGCCGCCTGCGGGCCGCCCGAGCCGGACGAGGGCGACTACCTCACCCGCCTGGTCGAGGACCGGGCCTACAAGGACGACTTCTTCAAGAACAGCGCGGAGTCCCCGGTGCCCCTCGATCGGCGCTCCTGGATGGTGCCCCTGCACTACTACGAGCCGGACCTCTCGTACCGCGTGCCGGCCAACCTTGCCATCGGCGAGGAGCAGCCGGTCTTCGACATCCCGACCTCGACCGGGCTCATGCGCCCGATGCGCCACGTCGGCCACCTCGAGTTCGTGCTGCACGGGGAGACGTACCGCCTCGCCGCCCTGCTCTCGGAGGGCGAGGGCCTGTTCGTACCGTTCCGGGACGAGACGAGCCGCGACGAGACGTATCCGGCCGGACGCTACCTGGATCTGCCCTTCAGTCCGACGGGTGTCTACGACCTCGACTTCAACCGCGCCTACCATCCGACGTGCTACTTCGACGAGGAGTTCGACTGCCCGTTCCCGCCGCCCCAGAACCGGCTGCCGACCCCCGTGCGGGCCGGCGAGCGGCTGCCCCCGCCCGAGGAGCGCCGGATGCCGCTGACCGGACTCGACCGGCTCGGCGATACGGTCGGCGCTCCGGCACGATCCGGGGACGCCGGCACGCCTGCGGAGGAGGCCGCGCGGCCGGAAGAGACTCCGCTCCCCGAGGCCGAGGCATCTCTCGAGCTGT
>JAGWAJ010000017.1:23020-23403 GCA_021296475.1 Acidobacteriota bacterium | reverse complement strand
GAGCTCGTCGAGCAGGACGCGGACCGCCTGGTTGAGCGCGCCGAGCTCGAAGAAGGTCTGGTCGCGGAGCCGGGCCAGGATCCACCGTTGGACCAGGAGTACGCTCGTCTCGACGAGAGCCTTATCACGGGTTTCCTCGGCCGCGCCGGCACGACGACAGCGCCGTAGTGGGCGGCGAGCTCTTCGTAGGTGCGGTTGACGTCCGGCTCGCAACGGCAGGGGCGCGTGATGGCGCTCTTGAGCTGATCGGGGACCCACAGGGCGGTCGCGCCACCGAAGTACTCGACCATCCAGGTGTGGGCGCCGACCCAGTCGGCCAACTGCTGGGTCGCGGTCGCCTCGGCGTAGGTGAAGCTGCTGGCGCCGAGCACGGCGACGAACAG
>JAGWAJ010000017.1:0-22825 GCA_021296475.1 Acidobacteriota bacterium | reverse complement strand
AAGCGTTCACGATCACCGGATCGGGTGTTCAACTTCCCCGGATTCGGTGTTCAACATCGCGGATCCGGTGTTCAACTTCCGCGGATCCAGTGTTCAACTGCAGCACAGGCCGGCGCTGTCTCGCCACGTCGTGGCTGCGGCGGCCGAGACGATGCGACGTCGGGCTCGGCGGCGCCGGCCGTCCGGCTGGCGCTCAAGTTGCTGGTGCTCACGGCTCACGGCGGCGCGCTCAGTCGAGGTCCGGCGGGCGACGCGGGGGGATCCCGTCGCTCGCCCGCCTGTCGAGCTTCAGGTCCACGAACCAGGTCGCGGGTCCGGGTTGCGGCGTGGCGGCTGGGATCGGCGCTGGGGACGACTGGCGTGACCGTGGAGCGCGTTTCGACGAGCAGCTCGGGTCAACGGTCCCGAAGGTCGTCGGGCGGCGGCGCGCAGGCGCGGTGTCCCGCCTTGTCGACCGGCGGGCGGCGACCGCGGCGTCCAGCAAGGCCGACGAGGAGCCACGGCCCGACAACTGGCGGTCTTCTCAGCGCCGCGGAGCCGCGATAGACTCGTTCCAGTCGGTTGATGTCGAGATCGAGGACGATGATGCTCGTGCAGCCCGTCGGCGGACGCGGGCGCTCGTCCAAGGCGGCCTGGGAACGCGCTGCACAGGGGGGCTTGGGCCGATGGCCCGCGCGCCTTCCATGCCGCCGGCAGGACGCCCAAGCGCTCGGGCGGCGCGCGTGCGCTTCGCCAGACGGGGCTGGGGACCATCGGGCGTCGTGCCGGATTCGTCCGCGACGGGCTTCGAAGAGCCACTGGATTCCCGCTGAAGATGAGGGGACGAGCGAGGGAACCGTGGCTGGCCGACCTGATGTAAGTCATTTTATGTGAATGACTTATGGAATACGAGCAACGCACGCTGCCCGACGGGGACTGAGGGGACGGCCGATGAGCGAGCAGGAAGGACGGCGCCGGCTCGCGCGCGCCACAGGGTCGCTGGCGGCCATCCTGTTCGTGGCCGTCCTGGCGTTCGCCGTGCTGGCCACGCGTGCGCTCGTCTACGGCGCCGAGGTGTGGGGCTGGGTGCTGTTCGTCGCTCTCCTGGGGGGCATAGCGCTCCGGGCGTTCGTCGTCCTCGCGTCGATGCTCTGGGGCGTGCGGCTGGCGGACTGGGTCCTTCTGCGGCGGCGGCGCCCCACCGCGGTCGACGACGGTTGATCGCCGCCGGCGGTCGCAGGCCGGCGGACGGCTCCGACCAGCTCCGGCGTGGCCCGGAGCCATGCCCCGAGACGGTCGGTCCCGCCCATGGCGAGTAGTCGATAGTGCGCTTCTTCAATACGGCCGGACCCATCGTTCCGGCGAAGCACTACCACGTTCCGCCGCTGGCCCGAATCGACGAGGACCATCTGCTGCGGCTCGTCGGGCAGTGGAAGTACTTCGTCCTACACGCTCGCGGCAGACGGGTAAAGGAGGATGCCGCGGGCGGCGCGGCGGTCACGATCTGGCGGGTGTGAGCCCGCCGCGGACCGGCGTCACCAGCCGTACTCGCCCTTCGACACCCGCGCGAACGAATCCCGGATCAGCGCGCGCAGCACGTCGGCGTCCACGTCCTCGAGCCGCTTGATGTAGAGGCACGACTTCCCCGTCGTGTAGCGGCCGAGCTTCTCCATCAACTCCGCGTGCCGGTGGAAGCCGGTCATGAGGTAGACCGTCAGGCTCTGCTTGCGCGGAGCGACGCCGGTCGCCATCCAGTCGCCCTCCCGGCCGGTGGGGTACTTGTAGTGGAAGCTCCCGAAGCCGATGACGCTGTCGCCCCACATCGCCGGCGGCTCTCCCGTGACGTCGGCCATCATCGCGACCACGGCACGGCAGTCGTCGCGGCGCTTCTCGTTCGCGATGCCGTCGATAAACGCCGCGACGTCCGCGTCGTTCTTCCGCGTCTTCAGCTCGGCCATGCGCTGCGGTCTCCGCTACCCCTTCGGACGCGGCCGCGCCGGACCCGTGCGACGGGCGTGCCTCGCCGGGGCGCCTACTCCGGGGCCGGGAACCAGGCGATCATGCGGCCCCGGTTCGTCCCCAGCCAGATCTCGCCGCCGATGCGGATGGCCGCGGTCGATGCGGCGAACCCTTCGATCCGCGGATACTGGAAGATGCGGCGCACCTCCAGCGTCTGCGGGTCGATGACCGCGACGTTCGATGTCTCCTCCGGCGTGCCGAAGTCGCCGTGGCCGGCGGCAAGGATCTGCGCGCCGCCGTCGACGAAGCGGAGGTTGTCGGGCCGGAAGCCTACCGGCACGACGTCGCGCTGCCGCGGCGTGCGGCCGCGCGACAGGCGGGTGAGCTTCTCGCCCCGCCAGCCGGCGACGTACAGCCACGCGCCGTCCGGCGAGATCTCCAGACCGTTGGGCGTCGTGTCCCCGGTGCCGGGGATGACCGACCAGCCGGCGGCGGTGCTCCATTCCCAGACGTCGCCGGTGGAGGTGCTCGTCGCCGCGAAGCCTCCCTCGGGGAGCGCCACCACCGAGTTCAGCCGCAGTCCCTCGGGAGCCACCGCGCAACCGACCCACGACAGGGTCATGGGCGCGGTGCCGGCATCGAGCTCGAAGACCTCGATCGACTCGCGGCGGCCGTGGTGCACGACGTAGAGGTCGTGCACGTCGCCCGCGCCCGGCTGCAGGTAGAGGCCGTGAGCGCGGAACTCGTCCTGGCTCAGCTCGGCCGGATCGAGGGGGCCGGGGCAGCTCGGGTAGGTCGCCGCGTCGAGCCGCTCGGTGCGGCCGGGCGTTGGGAAGAGGACCGACGTCGTCTTCTCGGCGACGTTGACGAGATGGATGCGGCCGCCCTCCTGGTTCCCGGACGCGACGACCCACTCGCCGCCCGGCACGATGGCGAGATCCTCGGGGCCGATCAGGTTGCAGATGAAGCGGACGTCGCCGGCGGGCTCGCATCCGGCCGGTTCCTGCCCGGCTGCTCCCCAGGCGCCGGCCAGCAGCAACGAAAAGCACAGGACGATCGAGGCTCGTGCTCTCACGATGTCCCTCCAGGGCTGAGGCGTCGTCGCGCGATCGCGACCGGTCCGAGCTGCGCGTCGACGATATCGGCCGCGAGCGGCACTGCACGTCGTACGGCGCGGCCGGCGCAGCACGCGCAGGACGCGCCCGCCCCGCGGCGAGGTCGATCATAGCCCGGCGCCATGAGTCTGCGCCGCAGAACGGCGCGGACTCCTGGAGTCCGGCCGGGCGGGAGTCGCAACCGCAGGCGACGGCTATCCCGGCTCGGGCCCCGCGCTTGGGCGACCGCCATCGATTTGGGCGAGAATCCCTCGCATGATGCGCGTCACGTTGCGTCTCCTCGTCGCGGCGATCCTCACCGCCTCCACCGCCTTCGCCCAGCCTCGGGCTCAAGCTGCCGGGATCCCGCCCGCGGACGACGCCGCCGCAGCCGGGGCGAGGCCCGCCGCCCCCGGCGGGGCGCTCCAGGGCTACGTCTCCGTCGACGCGGCACTCATCGACGGTCCGCCCGCGCCCGTCGCCCCGGCCGTGATGACGCGTGACGAGCAGGGGCGGACGACCGTGCGGGCGATCCGCCTCGACGCAGCCATTCGCCTCGACGGCGTGCTCGACGAACCGGTCTACACCGCGGTCCCGGCCGTCACCGGCTTCATCCAGCAGGTGCCCGACATCGGCGCGCCCGCGACGGAGCGGACCGAGGCGTGGATCCTGTTCGACGAGACGAACGTGTACGTGTCCGCGCGGGTCTGGGACTCGGCGCCCGAGAGCCGGTGGGTCGCCAACGAGATGCGCCGCGACACCAATCAGCTCCGCCAGAACGACACCTTCACCGTCTTCTTCGACACCTTCTACGACCGCCGCAACGGCTTCAACTTCTACACCAACCCGCTCGGTGCGCGCGCCGACCAGCAGTTCACCAACGAGGGCAATCCCAACGGCGACTGGAACCCGGTCTGGGACGTGCGGACCGGCCGCTTCGACGGCGGCTGGACGCTCGAGATGGAGATCCCGTTCAAGACCCTGCGCTACCGTTCGGAGCCGCCGCACATCTGGGGCATCCAGCTCCGCCGCGCCATCCGGCGCAAGAACGAGTGGGTCTACCTGACGCGCCTGCCGATCTCGGCCGGCGGCGGCAGCGGGGCGGCCGGCATCTTCCGGGTGTCGGCGGCCGGCTCCCTGGTCGGCCTCGAGCCACCGCCGGCGAGCCGCAATCTGGAGGTCAAGCCGTACGCCATCGGCGGGGTGACGACCGACCGCACGGCATCCCCGGCGCTCGACAACGAGCGGAGCGGGGACGTCGGCATCGACGTCAAGTACGGGATCACCCAGAACCTGACCGCCGACTTTACCTGGAACACCGATTTCGCGCAGGTGGAGGTGGACGAACGACAGGTCAACCTGACCCGCTTTCCCCTGTTCTTTCCGGAGAAGCGCGAGTTCTTCCTCGAGGGCCGGGGCATCTTCGGCTTCGCCCGGGGCGGCGTCACCGGTCGGCCGGGAGGCGTGGGCAGCGGGCCGGTGCGCGGGGTCTTCGGGGACGTCAACGCCCCGCAGCTCTTCTACAGCCGCAGAATCGGCCTCGAGCGGGCGCCCGACGGCAGGTCGCGGGTGGTGCCGATCGTCGGCGGCGCGCGGGTGACCGGGAAGGTCGGCGCGTTCGACATCGGCGCCTTGAACATCCATGCCGGCAACGAGGCGGTCTCCGTCTCCGACCCGACGAACTTCAGCGTCGTCCGCCTCCGTCGCGACATCCTGCGGCGCAGCTCGGTAGGCGCGATGCTCACCAACCGCTCGGTGTCCCGGATCGCCCCAGGCTCCAGCCAGGCCTACGGCGTCGACGGCACCTTCGCCTTCTTCGAAAGCGTGAGCCTGATCACGTACCTCGCTCGGACCCGCGTTCCCGGCCCCGATCATCGGGGCAAGGACCTGAGCTACCAGGCGAAGTTCGAGTATGCCGCCGACCGCTATGGCCTGCAGCTCGATCACCTGCTGGTGGAGGACAACTTCCTGCCGGAAGTGGGCTTCCTGCGGCGCGACAACTTCCGGCGCTCCTACGTGTCGGGACGGTTCAGCCCCCGGCCCCGGTCCATCGAGAGCGTGCGGCAGTTCCATCTCCAGGGCAGCATCGACTACATCCTGACCGCCGACGCCAACCGCCTCGAGACGCGCCAGAACGCCGTCGTGTTCGAGACGGAGTTCGAAACGAGCGACGTGCTCACCTTCACGGCCACCGACAACTACGAGCTGCTGGTCGAGCCGTTCACACCGCCGGGCGCGCCGTTCGCCATACCGGTGGGAGGCTACCGTTTCGCCGACGCCCAGATCGCCTACGCCATCGGCCAGCAGCGCCGGATCAACGGGCAGGTGGCGGTGAAGCGGGGCACGTATTTCGACGGCGACCTGACGACGCTGGAGATCAGCCAGGGGCGCATCGCCGTGCTGCCGCAGATGTCGGTGGAGCCGATCGTCTCGTTCAACTGGATCGACACGCCGTACGGAGCGTTCCGGACCAATCTGGCCGTGACGCGCGTCAACTATGCTTTCAATCCGCGGATGTTCTTCAGCGGACTCCTGCAGCACAACTCCGCCGACAACTCGTTCAGCAGCAACCTGCGGCTGCGCTGGGAGTACAGCCCCGGCAGCGAGCTGTTCGTCGTCTACACCGACGACCGCGACGTCACCCGCGGCCTCCGGCCCGACCGCGGCTGGGACCTTCGCAACCGCGGCTTCGTCGTCAAGTTCAACCGCCTGTTCCGGTTCTGAGGAGCGCCAGCGAGATGGCACCCCCGGCGGACCGGGGCGTGGGATCCGGTTCGGTGATGCGAGCGTCCGCGTCTCGGCGCGGGTCTGGACACCGTCCCCGAAAGGAGGGCTCGAGCCGCTGCTCAGCCCCCGTGTGTTGGGCGCACGGTCGCTGGCGGCGCTATGATGAGTTCCTGTACGCCGCCCCCGAGGCTCGCCGCGACCCGGGATGCCGGCGGCCAGGACCCAGAAACCCGGTACCGCTGCCGGAAGGAGTGCTCCGATGACCCGACGACCTCTCGCGTTCGTGCTGCTGGCGTTCGCTCTGCTACTTGCCCTGCCGCTGCCCGGCGCGGGACAGGAGACGGCGTCCGGGCCACGGACACCGTGGGGGCATCCCGATCTGCAGGGGGCGTGGACGAACACGACGACCACTCCCCTCGAGCGCCCCGACGACCTGGAGGGCCGCGAGTTCCTCACCCAGGAGGAGTGGGCGGAACGGAATCCCGGCTCGGGGATTTCGGCTTATGACGCCGGCGCCTACAACGACTACTGGCTGGAGAAGGGCGAGCTGTCGATGCGTACGTCGTTGATCGTCGACCCGCCGGACGGGAAGCTCCCGCCGCTGGTTCCCGCGGAGGAGGAGCGCCTGAACGCCCGTCGGGAGGCGGCCGGCGACGGCGCCGGGCCTGCCTCGTGGCACGATTTCAACGCCTACGATCGGTGCATCACGCGCGGGCTGCCGGGCGCCATGATGCCCGGATTCTACAACCACAACTACCACATCGTGCAGACGCCGAACCACGTGGCGATCCTCGTGGAGATGGTGCACGAGGCGCGCATCGTGCCGCTGGACGGCAGGCCGTCCGCCTCGGGCGTCCGGCAGTGGCTGGGGGATTCGCGCGGGCGCTGGGAGGGCGATACGCTCGTCGTCGAGACCACGAACTTCGCCGGCAAGGTGACCGCGAGAGGCCTCACCGCGTTCAGTGGAGGCGAGCGGCTCACGGTCGTCGAGCGGTTCACGCGCCTCGACGACGACACGATCGACTACCGAGTGACGGTCACGGACCCCGACATCTGGTCCGCCCCGTGGACGGTGTCGATGCCGATGACCGCCATGGAGGGCGTCCTGTACGAGTATGCCTGCCACGAAGGGAACTATGCGATGGGCAACATGCTCGCCGGCGCCAGGGTCGAGGAGGGTCGCTGACGGCCGCGTCCCGCCGGTCGCCGGCCCGGTAGGTCGCAGGGGGGCCGTCATCCTGGCCCGGGCACGCGGGGCACGTCGCGCCCCGGCGAGAGCGCCGGGAGGGGAGCGGGAGCATCCGGCGACTGAAACACGAGCAGCGCGCTTTCCGGCCCCGCGCTGCCACGATCGGGAATCTGAGGTGGACGTGTTGTACCCCGATGGGCGATATGATGCACGGTCCGGCGAGCCGGACCGCCGGTCAGGGCCATGTGCCTGAATCTGCACACGTCACCGCCGCCGCCCACGCCGCCGCCGACACCGCCGTCCGGCATCGGGATCCGCTTCGTGCTCCGCGAGATCGCGCTGATGCTCTTCTGTGACCTGCAGCACGAAGCGTGGTACGACGTCCGGCCGGTGCATCGGACGCCGTGGTTCGTGTGGACGCTTCGCGACCGGGCGGGGAAGCTCGTCACGTCGTGCGGGATCGGCCGGCACCGGACGCGGGCGGCCGCCGAGGCGGAGGCCGAGCGATTCTTCGGCGGGGGCTAAGGTGCGGGCATGCGGTAGCCGACTCCCCGCTCGTTGAGGACGTAGGCTGGGCGGGCCGCGTCGTCGCCCAGCTTGCGGCGGAGGGTCTTCAACATGGCACGCACCAGCTTCGGGTCGGCGGCGCCGCGGTCCCGCCGGCCCCACGCCTGGCGAAGCAGCGAGTCATACGTCCCCGGCGTTCCCGCGGGAACGGGCACGCCTCCTCCCTGCGGCCGAACACCACCCGTCCGGCGTTGACCGAGAGCACGCGGAGCAGATCGAACTCGGTGGCCGTCCGCTCCACGCGACGGCCGGACACGGTCACGCGGCGTTGCTCGTACCGCACGGCCAGCTCTCCGAGCACGAAGGGTTCGGGGTCGGCCCGCCGGCGCAGCGCCGCCCGCACCCGCGCCGTCAACTCCGACGACGAGAAGGGCTTGACGATGTAGTCGGCCGCCCCCGCGTCCAGCGCTCTCACGACCGTTTCGTCCCGTCCGTAGGCGGAGATGAAGATGACCGGGAGGTCGCGGAGCTCGGGGATGCGCTCCAGCAGCTCAATGCCGTCCGCTCCGGGCAGCAGCAGGTCCAGCAGGATCAATCGGGGCCGGTGCTCCTGCACGAGGCCGGCCAGCTCCTCCGGGTCGGCCGTGACGATCGCGACGTAGCCGGCCTCGGTGAGCGCGCCGCGCACGTACCGCAGCGTCTGCGGGTCGTCGTCGACCACCAGGACGCGCTTCTCGCCCGGCGCTTCCCGAGGCGGGCGGGAACGGCTCGGGTCCAGCCCGGCCGCGTCGCCGAAGCCGGCCTCCTCGGCCACCGGCACGGTGAAGGTGACCCGCGTGCCGCGGCCCACCCCGCCGCTCTCGGCCCGGATGCGTCCCCCGTGCGCCTCCACCAGCCCCCGGCAGATCGCGAGCCCCAGGCCGTAGCCTTCGAGCCCGCGCTCCCGTTCGCCGCCTCCCGCCACGGCGTGCTTCCGGAACAGGTGCGGCAGCAGGTCGGGCGGCACGCCCCGGCCCTCGTCGGCCACGGAGATGGCCACGTACAGCACCAGGATCTCTTCGTCCTCGTTTGTGAACTCGCCCCCGCCTTCCCGGGCGGCGAGGAAGTACAGAGTCGAGGAGGCCGGTACCGGGCGTCGCGCTGCCGGGGTCGGTCCGCGGCTGTGACACAATGGCGCCGCCCGGAGCTCATGGCCCAGTACGATGCCATCGCCGATCTGTACCAGGACTCCAAGCGGCTGCCCTTCCGCAAGCCGATCGAGCGCTATACCCTTTTCGACGCGCTCGGCGACATCCGGGGGATGACGGTGCTGGACCTGGCCTGCGGCGGGGGCTACTACACCCGCCTCCTCAAGCGGGCGGGAGCGGGCGAGGTCACCGGAGTCGACGAGTCCCGGGAGATGATCCGCCTGGCCCGCCGTGAAGAGGAGCGGGAAGCGCTCGGCTGCGCGTACGTCTGTCGGGACGCCGCCGACTTCGAGCCGCGGATCGGAGCGGCGGATCGGGTGGTGGCCATGTATCTCCTGCACTACGCCGGCACCTGCGAGAAGCTCGTCCGCTTCTGCCGCGTCTGCCACGACGCGCTGCGGCCGGGAGGCCGCATCGTCGGCTTCAACGACAACGTCCTCAGTCCCCCCCGGGGGACCGTGTCGTTCCGCAAGTACGGCATCGAGAAGACCGGCCCGCGCACCCCGAGCGAGGGAGCCCCGATCCGCTACCGGTTCACGAACGACGACGGCAGGCAGTTCGAGTTCCACAACTTCTTCCTGGAGCCGCGGACCTACGACCGGGCCTTCCGGGAGGCGGGGTTCCGCGACTTCCAGTGGCTCGGGGTCTCCCTCGATCCCCGGGAGCGGGAGAATCCGTTCTGGGACGACTTTCTCCGCGACCCACCCGTCATCGCGTTCACGGCAACGAAGCCGAGCGATCCAGGCACATGAGCCGCATCCGCATCGGGCCGGGCTTCCTCGTCGCCGCCGCGTTCATCGGCCCGGGGACCATCGTCACCGCGAGCCGGGCCGGCGCCGGTTACGGCACGGTCCTGCTCTGGGCAGTCCTCTTCTCGGTGGTGGCCACGGTCATCCTGCAGAACATGGCGGCGCGCGTGGGCCTCGCCGGCCGGCGCGGCTTCGCGGAGGCGATACGCGACAGCGTGGCGAACCGGCTGATCCGCTCGGGGGTCCTGGGCCTGATCGCGGTGACCATCCTGATCGGGAACGCTGCCTTCCAGACCGGCAACCTGCTCGGCGCGTCGCTCGGCGTCAGCCTGCTCACCGGGCTGCCGCAGGGGCTCCTGGTGGCGCTCGTCGGCGGGCTGGCGGGCGCCGTGCTGATGACCGGGACCTACAAGACGATTCAGAACGCCCTGGTCGGCCTCGTGGCCCTGATGAGCGTGGTGTTCTGCCTGGTCGCGGTGCTGAGCGCGCCGAGCCCGAGCCAGCTCCTGTCGGGGTTGCTGCTTCCGCGCGTGCCGCCCGGCGCGCTGCTCACGGTGCTGGCGCTGATCGGCACTACCGTCATCCCCTACAACCTGTTCCTGCACGCGAGCAGCAGCCTCGAGCGCTGGCCGGACGCGGCGAGGAACGACGACAACATCCGCGAGAGCCGGCGCGACACGCTGTTCTCGGTGTCGCTCGGGGGACTGACCACCGCGGCGGTGGTGATCGCCGCATCGCCGTTGCTGGGGGTGGGCGCTGTCGCGGCCGTTGCGGCGAGGGTCGCGGCGCGCCTGTAGCCGCTGCTCGGGCGCGCCGCGCCGGTGTTCTTCGGCATCGGGCTCTTCTCCGCCGGACTGACGTCGGCCATTACCGCCCCGCTGGCTGCCGCCTATGCCGCGGGCGGCGCGCTGGGCTGGGGAGCCGACCTCAAGAGCGGCCGCTTCAGGCTGCTCTGGGGATTCGTGCTGCTGACCGGGATGTTCTGCGGGCTCGTCCTGGGTGCGTCGCCGTACCAGATCATCCTGCTCGCCCAGGCCGGGAACGCGGTCGTTCTGCCGCTCACGCTGGTCCTGCTGCTGATCGTGGCGAATCGCACGCAGATCATGGGCCGGCACCGCAACTCGCGGCTCGCCAACGTGCTCGGCGCGCTCGTGGTGCTCGTCATCACCGGACTCTCGGTGGTGCAGTTGGCCCGGGTGCTCGGTCTCGCCGGGTAGGCGCACGATTCCACGCCGTGATCGACACGCCGACCGCACTCGCCGGCCTCGCTGCCCGCATCTCCGCGACGGACCGCGCGGGCGTCGACACCGAGGCCGACAGCCTCCACTGCTACCGGGAGAAGGTCTGCCTGCTGCAGGTCGGGCTCCCGGACGCCGACGAGCTCGTCGACCCGCTGGCCGACGTCGACCTCGCGCCGCTGCTCGACGCGTTGTCGGGCGTCGAGCTCGTCATGCACGGGGCCGACTTCGACTTGCGCATGCTGTACCGCCTGGGGTTCGGTGCGCCGTCCGGGGTCTTCGACACGATGATCGCGGCCCGCCTGACCGGCGCCGCCCGCTACGGCTACGCGGCGCTGGTCGGGGAGCACTTCGGCGTCACCCTCGCCAAGGGCGCGCAGACCGCGAACTGGGCGATTCGGCCGCTGGGGCCGCGCCTCGTCGAGTACGCGCGCAACGACACCCGCTACCTGCTGCCCCTCGCGGAACGGCTCGGGCAGCGCCTCGACGAGCTCGGGCGGCGGTCGTGGCTGGAGCAATCGTGCCGGCGCGTGGTGGGCGCGGCCCGCGTCGTGCGCGAGCGCGACCCGCAGAGCGAATGGCGGGTGCGCGGAAGCCACACGCTAGGGCGGCGCGCCGGCGCCGTGCTGCGGGCGTTGTGGCACTGGCGCGAGCGGGAGGCGGAGGCTGCGGACCGGCCTCCGTTCCACGTCCTCTCGAACGCGGACCTCGTCGCGGCGGCGTCGCGCCTCGACCGCGGCGAGCGCGCCGCGCCCCGCGGCCTGCGGGGCGGCCGTCTCGTGCGCTTCGGCCGCGCCGGGGAAGAGGCCCTGCGGCTCGACGAGGCGGAATGGCCGGGGCGACCGCCGGCGAAGGCGCGCCCGCGCTTCACGAAGGCCCAGGACCGGCATCTGGCCGCTCTCCGGGGGCGCCGCGACCGCGCCGCGAAGGAGCTCTCCCTCGACGCGGACCTGATCGCCCCGCGGGCGGCGCTGGAACGGATCGCAGTCGAGGGCGACGACGCGCTCGCCGCCCTGCTGCCCTGGCAGCGCTCCCTGCTCGACGGCTGACGGTCGGAATATGATCCGGCGACCACGCGGCCGATGCGGCCGGGTGGTGCAGGGACGCGGGTACGCCACACCGACGCGCCGCTGTGCACCGGCCTCAGCCGCCTCGTTGCGGCCGGGCGTCGCAGGGACGCGGGTACGCCACGGACCGGCTTTCGGTGGATTGGAAGAGAGGACGCCGAGCATGAGGGTTGCCACGTTGCGCGTCGATCGGGGCGGGGCCGGACACGCCGGAACGGCGGTCCTCGCCGGCGTCCTGGCCCTCGGGGTCCTCACCGCCGGCGACGCCCGCGCCCAGGAGTGGGAGAGGCTGCCCGACATGCCGGTCGAGCGGTGGGAGCCGGGGACCGTCGTCCTCGACGGGAAGCTCTATCTCTTCGGCGGCTACACCGAGGGCGTCCGGTCGAGCAGGATCGCCAACGTCTTCGACCCGCGCGACGGAAGCTGGACGCGGGTGCAGGACCTGCCGAGCGCGATCACGCACATGAACATGGTCCTCGACGGCCGCACCGTCTGGTTCGCGGGCGGATTCAAGGACGGCTACCCGGGCCATACGATCGCCGAGGTCTGGAGCTACGACATCGACGCCGACCGCTACACGGCGGCGCCGCTCCTGCCCGAGACCCGCGGCGGGGGAGGGCTCGCGCTGGCGGGACGCAAGCTGCACTACCTGGGAGGCGTCGAGGCGGACCGGGACACCGACTCGCCCGACCACTGGGTGCTCGACCTCGACGCGTGGGCGCAGGGCGACGCGCGGTGGATGCCCGCCGCCCCGCTGCCGGTCCCGCGCAACCAGTTCTCGTGCGTGACGCTCGACGGTCGGATCTACGCCATCGGCGGTCAGTTCCACCACGACAGCGAGCAGCTCGACCAAGCGCGGGTGGATGTCTACGATCCGGCGACCGACACCTGGACGAGCGGCCCGCCTCTGCCCAAGGGCCACTCGCACGCCGAGGGCTCGACCTTCGTGCACGACGGCCGCATCTACATGGCCGGCGGGCACACGACGGCCCCGGGGGAGTCGAAGCAGGTCGACGCGGACATCCTGGCTCTCGCACCGGGCGGCGCCTGGGAGGTCGTCGGCACGCTCCCGATGCCGCTCTCCTCGCCCGCGGCCGCCATCATCGACGGCCGCTTCTACGTGGCGGGCGGCTCGCCGGGCCAGGCCGCCGTGCAGGCCGACATGTGGGTGGCGGCGGCGCCCTGAACCCCGCCTCGCAAGGGCTTGCGCGGACCGGAGCCGTCGGGAATGGAACCGAGGGGGAACAGGGCGGTCGGCGGTCGAGCGATTCGGAACGGCGCAGGGGAAACCGGAGCAGTCAGGAGCAGGGGAGCGATGAAGACGGTCGGGTTCGTCGGTTGGCGCGGCATGGTCGGGTCGGTGCTGCTGGACAGAATGGCGTCGGAGGGCGACTTCACCGGCTGCGAGCCGGTGTTCTTCTCGACCTCGCAGGTCGGACAGCCCGGCCCCACGGTCGGCGGCCGGGAGTCGGCGCCGCTCCGGGACGCGAACGACGCGCGGGCGCTGGCCGAGACCGACATCGTTGTGACGTGCCAGGGCGGCGACTACACGCGGTCCGTCCACGGGGCGCTGCGCGAGAGCGGCTGGGACGGCTACTGGATCGACGCCGCGTCGGCCCTGCGCATGAACGAGGCCAGCGTCATCGTCCTCGATCCCGTGAACCGCCGCGTCATCGACGAGGCGCTCGACGCCGGCACCCGGGACTTCATCGGCGGGAACTGCACGGTGAGCCTGATGCTGATGGGGCTGCAGGGCCTCTTCGACCGCGGGTGGGTCGAGTGGATGACCTGCATGACCTACCAGTCGGCGTCCGGCGCCGGCGCGCGGCACATGACGGAGCTGGTCCGGCAGATGGGGGAGCTCGGAGGCTGCTACGCGCCCGGCCGGACGGCGCTGGAGCTCGAGCGCCAGGTGACGGCGCGCATGGCGAACGGCGCCCTTCCGACGGAGCACTTCGGCGTCCCGCTGGCCGCCAGCCTCATCCCCTGGATCGGCGGCGCCATGGACAACGGCCAGACCCGCGAGGAGTGGAAGGCGGCCAACGAAGCGAACAAGATTCTCGGTACCGATCGCTTCGTTCCCATCGACGGGCAGTGCGTCCGCGTCGGCGCGATGCGCTGCCACAGCCAGGCGCTGACGGTGAAGCTGACGGCCGACGTCCCCCTCGCCGACATCGAGTCCGCCATCGCCGGCGCCAACGACTGGGTCGAGGTGCTGCCGAACGACCACGAGGCGACCTGCCAGCAACTCACGCCGGCCGCCGTCTCCGGCCACCTGCGCGTCCCGGTGGGGCGCGTCCGCAAGACGACGTTCGGCCCCGACTACCTGACCTGCTTCACCGTGGGCGATCAGTTGCTCTGGGGTGCGGCGGAGCCGCTGCGCCGCACGCTGCTGATCCTGCTGGGACGGCTCTGAGGCGGCCGGGCCTGCACGGCGCGGGACGGCAGGCGGGTCGACGTCGATCGGACTGCACGCCGGGACGGCTCCGAAGCGGCCGGGTCCGCGCGGCAGCGACTCGCTACGCCCTGCGCGCCGGGGCTGGTGTCAGCGCGCTACGAACGGCGGCGCGATCAGCAGCGCCGGGTCCGCGTCCGTCTTCGGCACCAGCTTCTGCGTGCGCCCGTGCTGGTTGTCCGCGCCGTACAGATTGCCCTCCGCGTCGACCGAGAACGCGTGCACCTCCAGAAAGCCGGTCGACCCGTCGTTGGCGACGTTCCAGGTGTACAGGCGGTTGCCGTCGAAGTCGAGCTGCACCATCTTCAGGGGGCGCAGGTCCGAGACCCAGAGGTGATCCTCGTTGACGATGAGGTCCAGCGGCAGGCCGAAGCCGGACCACGTGGCGAGGTGGTCGATCTCGGGGTGATACGCCCCGGACGCCTCGCTCGACAGGCGGAACTTCTGGACGCGGCCGTTGGCCCGGTCGAGGGCGAAGATCAGGCCGTCCGGCCCGACGCCCAGGGCATGGATGCCGTCGAACTGGCCCGGTCCGGTGCCGTACTCCCCGAACTCCGACTGGTAGCGGCCGTCGGCGTCCAGGATGACGATGCGGTGGTTGTCGAGCCCGTCCGCTACCAGCACCCGGCCGTCGGGCAGGAACGCAACGTCCTGCGGCCGCCCGAAGTGGGTCTCGTCGCTGCCGCCGACGTTCTTCTCGCCCAGCGTCATGAGCAGCTCGCTCCCGTCGTTGGACAGCACGAAGATCTGGTGCCGGGTCTCGTTGACCACCCACACGCGGCGTTCCGGGTCGTAGGGGCTGATGCGGATGCGGTGCGGTCCCGGCCCGTCGGAATCGGCGCACAGGTGGTCCCACTGGTCCCAGACCTCCAGCAGATTGCCGTCTCCGTCGACCACCGTGAGACAGTTCTGCCACGTGCGCAGCTCGGCCTCGCGCAGCGCGTTGATCCCGATGGACCCGACGTAGCCGTCGAACTCCGAGGGCACGGGACTGGGCAGACGGGTCTCCCCCCGCTGCGAGATGAAGATGCGGTCCGGCGTTTCGGCGAAGACGCCCGAGTTGCCGCCGAAGGCGAAGCCCTCGGCGGCGAACGGCTGCTGCCAGCCCTCGACCACCTCGTACGGGCTCGGACCGACGGGACCGGGCTCCTGGGCCGCGAGCGGCGCCGTTGCGAGCGCCGCCGACAACAGCGCCGCCGGATGAAAGTACCGCATGATTCGGGAGCCCCCCAGTGGCTGCGGCCCGGGTCCGGGCCGACGTGGTTCGTGTGACCGTGCAGGTCCGCGCCGGTCGGGCGTCGTTCGGCCCGGGCGCCCGCGCAGTATACACAGGCGGCACCGGTTCATTCCGCGCTGCGCGCCTGCCAAGCGCACGGCGTCGGGGCAGGCTGAGTCTCAGCCGGCCAGCGCTTGACGGACGCGCGCCACGAACTCGCGTGCGGTGTCCAGATCCTCCCGGGCGCCTCGCGGGTCGACCACGAAGGCCGGTGCGTAGTCGGCGTCCTCCCGGTACTTCTGGAGCCTCGCGATCAGGCGTGACGTGGACGGCTCGTACCGGCCGGTACGGACGAAGTGGAGATTGAAGAGGTGCTGCGCACCGCCGTGCGTGCGAGGCTCGAAGCCCTCGGCGTAGAGCTGGGCGCGCAGCGCGTGGAAGACGGCGAAATAGGCGCGTGCGATTGCTATGCGGGGGACGCTGTCGCGAAGGAGCGCCTCCGCCGCGCGGAGCTCCTCGTCGGCCAGATCGAGCTCGGCGCGAGCGCTCTCGCGGCGAGCCTCCTCCGTCACAACGGCAACCCGTCGCGTTCGATGTCCAGGACGAGCGCTCGCTCCTGCCGGCGCCAGCGCTCGAGCGTCTCCCGGTCGAGGACGGTCGCCGACAGCAGGACGTCGTGCGCGAGTCCGACGTCCGCCGACAGATCGATGACGTCGCGTCGGGTGCGCCAATCGACCTGCTCCAGCACCACCGCCACGTCCACGTCGGAGTCTTCGCGCATCTCCCCGCGCGCGCACGATCCGAACAATCGCGCGTCGACGAGCGCGTCCCCGTAGCGTTCGCGCAGCGCCGCGGCGAACTCGGCGGCGGCGCCGCGCGGTCCGCTCGAGGCACGTGCCGCTGCCGCATTCCGCTGCCGGGCGGCGGTCCGGGGCCTGGCAGGATCGACGTTGGGGTTCGAGATCACGGGTCAGATGTGCGGCAAGCCGAAAGCGGAAGTATAGCCGCGGGTACCGGCCCGGCCTGCGGGCGTCGGGCCGCCGCGCCGCGAGGACCGGTGACGGCGCGGCGGCCGGCCGATAGAATGCGAGGGCAGAGACCCGCAACCAACCCGTTTCGCGGAGAGCCCCAATGACTTTCGAGACCCTCCGACCGGCAACCGTCGCGTTCGCCGTCGTCGCCGCGCTTCTCTCGTTCGCAGCGGCGGTGGCGCAGGCCCAGGCGCCGATCGTGCAGCCCGGCGCGCCCGGCGAGCCGAGCCGCGAGATCACGGCCGCCGAGGCCTCCGACCTGGCCGGCATCCGCTTCACGGAAGCGGACGTCCGGTTCATGCAGGGGATGATTCCGCACCACGCGCAGGCGCTCGAGATGACCGCGCTCGTCGCCGATCGCACGGCGAACGAGATCATGCCGCGCCTGGCGCAGCGCATCGAGCTCTCGCAGGAAGACGAGATCGAGATGATGCAGGAGTGGCTGCGGGCTCGCGATCAGGACGTGCCGGGCGTCGACGCGCACCACGCCCCCGGCTGGGAGCCGATGCCGGGTATGCTCACGCCCGACGAGATGGCGGACCTCGCGGCAGCCGAGGGAGTCGCCTTCGACCGGCTCTTCCTCGAGCTGATGATCAAGCACCACCAGGGCGCGGTGACGATGGTCGACAACCTCCTCGACCGGCGGGGCGCGGCCCAGGACTCCCAGCTCTTCGCCTTCACGGCCGACGTCACGTCCGACCAGACGGCAGAGATCGATCGCATGGACGCGATGCTCGCGGAGCTCTCGCCGGATCCCCGGGTGGGACTCGCGGCCGGCTTCGACGACGCCGGCCAGGCGCAGTGGAACATGGCCCTCGTCGCGACGCGGCCGAAGCCCGACGGCTTCTACGATCCACACAATCCGGCGGGGCGGCCCGTGCCGGTCGAGCGAGATGCGGCGTCGGAGGCCGCGCCGACCGAGCCTGATCTCGCCGATGCAGGCGCAGCGGACGACCACGACGAGCGGAACGACGAGGCGGAGCACGCGGAGGGCCGGGACGACGATGGCCCGGAGCACGATGCCGAGCACGACCGCGACCGCGACCGCGCCGAGCAAGACGGCGACGATGCCGAGCCGGGCGACGACGCGGAACAGGAAGTGGCCGCGGCGGACGCGAACGAGGCGGAAGCGGAGCAGGGGGACGACGAGGACGACCCGCAGCGGCGCGGGCTGCTCAACTTCGGGAACACCGACCTCGCGTTCGCCGGCGATCGCCTCTTCGTCGGCAGCCACCACGGCTTCAACACCTACCGCGTCGAGGTCCCGGCGTCGCCGCAACTCGTGAGCTCGGTCGTCTGCCCGGGCGGGCAGGGCGACGTGTCGGTGGTCGGCAACCTGCTGATCATGTCGGTCGAGCAGACCCGGGGGCGGCTCGACTGCGGCCTGCAGGGCGTAGCCGAGCCGGTGAGCGAGGCGCGCTTCCGCGGCGTCCGCATCTTCGACGTCAGCGACCTGCGGATGCCGCGGCAGGTGGCGGCGGTGCAGACGTGCCGCGGGTCCCACACGCACACGGTCGTCACCGATCCCGGCGACCGGGACAACGTGTACGTCTACGGATCGGGAGCCGCCCCCGTCCGCTCCGGGGAGGAGCTCGCGGGCTGCTCCGACGAGTTGCCGGCCGAGGACCCGGACACCGCGCGCTTCCGGATCGACGTCATCCGGGTCCCGCTCGCCCGCCCCGAGGACGCGGCCGTCGTCAGCCGCCCCGCTGTCTTTCGAGACCCGGAGACGGGCGACCTTGCGGGGCTCTGGCGCGGAGGCGACCACGGGCCCGGGACGCAGCGCACGGCCGAGTCGAGCCGCTGCCACGACATCACCGCCTTCCCCGAGATCGGCCTCGCGGCGGGCGCGTGCTCGGGGAACGGCATCCTGCTCGACATCTCCGACCCCGTGAATCCGGTGCGGATCGATGCCGTCGTCGACCCCGGCTTTGCCTACTGGCACTCGGCGACGTTCAACCACGACGGCACCAAGGTGGTCTTCACGGACGAGTGGGGCGGCGGCGGGCGTCCGCGCTGCCGTGCGTTCGATCCCCGCAACTGGGGCGGCAACGCGATCTACGACATCGTGGACGGCAGGATGGAGTACCGCAGCCACTACAAGCTGCCGGCCCCCCAGACCGACCGCGAGAACTGCGTGGCGCACAACGGATCGCTGGTACCCGTCCCGGGCCGCGACATCATGGTGCAGGCGTGGTACCAGGGCGGAATCTCCGTCTTCGACTTCACGGATTCCTCGAATCCCGTGGAGATCGCGTTCTTCGACCGCGGGCCGATCCACCCCGAGCGCTTCGTCATGGGCGGCTTCTGGTCGGCGTACTGGTATCGGGGCTACATCTACGGCACGGAGATCGCCCGCGGCCTCGACGTCCTGGAGCTCCTGCCGAGCGAGCACCTGACCGAGAACGAGCTCGCCGCCGCCGCGTCGATCGTCCCCGCGGCGTTCAACGCCCAGGAGCAGCAGCGCATCGAGTGGCCCGCGCGGCCGGTCGTGGCGCAGGCGTACCTCGACCAGCTCGCGCGCAGCGACACGCTCCCGGCCGAGCGGCGGTTGGTGCTCTCGGCCCTGCTGGACCGCGTCGACGCCGCGGGCGGCGCGGCGGGCTCGGACCCGGCCCTCGCCGCGGATCTGACGTCGGCGGCGGAGGCCCTCGGTGACGTGGCGGTCGCCGGGGGGCGCACCGAGCAGCGGCTGCGCGGCTTGGCGGGCACGTTGAGGGCTCTGGGGAACCGGTTGCGCTGAAGACGGCCGAAGGTTCCCTGGAATCGTGAGTCCGACTGTCTTCCGGGCGCGTGGAAGGAGCACTTCGGACGTTGA
The DNA here is from genome assembly GCA_021296475.1 of Acidobacteriota bacterium. Taxonomy (GTDB): domain Bacteria; phylum Acidobacteriota; class Vicinamibacteria; order Vicinamibacterales; family UBA8438; genus JAGWAJ01. The sequence goes on along the minus strand of JAGWAJ010000017.1, from coordinate 3,609 downwards.
GGTCACCAACGTCTCGCAGCACGGTTTCTGGATCTTGGTCGGCGAACGGGAAGTGTACGCGTCCTTCAAGGACTTCCCGTGGTTCGAAGCGGCGACCATCAGGCAGCTCAGCACCGTCGAGCTGCCCAGCCCGCACCATCTGTACTGGCCCGAGTGTACTGGCCCGAGCTGGACGTGGACCTCGCCGTCGATTCGCTGGATCACCCGGAACGATATCCCCTCGTCAGTAGCGGCCGTATTGCCGCAACCGGGCGCCGCGGCAAGGGCAGGGCGTAGGAGATACGGGGAGCTGACAATGAAGAGCAGGGTTACCACGCGGCGGAGCGTGTCGGCGATCGGGATAGCGGTTCTGGCCCTCGCCTCGGGTGCGCCTGTCGACGCGCAGCCCGCCGGTGACTTCGTGCCCGTCACCGACGCCATGCTCCAGGCGCCGGCGCCCGAGGACTGGCTGACCTGGCGCCGCACGACGGACAGTTGGGGCTACAGCCCGCTCGATCAGATTGACCGGGAGAACGTCGGCGACCTTCGCATGGTCTGGTCGCGCGGCCTCACCGAGGGCTTTCAGTCGGGAACTCCGTTGGCCTATGGCGGCGTCCTGTACATGCCGAACCCGAACGACGTCATCCAGGCGATCGACGCGGCGACCGGCGACCTCCTCTGGGAGCATCGCCGCGACGTGCCGGACGACGTAACGGAGTACGTATTCGGCGCTCTCGCTTCCAACAACCGCAATATCGCGATCTACGACCGGCTAATCATCGACACGAGCGTCGATGACCACGTCTTCGCCCTCGATGCGGAGAGCGGCGAGATGGTGTGGGAGACGCAGGTCCTCGACTACCGGGTGAACCCGGCCACGCAGGGCGCGGGGCCGATCATCGCCGGCGGCAAGGCGGTCTCGGGCCGTAGCTGCTCGCCGCGGGGCGGGCCGGAGGCGTGCGTGGTCGTCGCGCACGACGCGCGCACGGGGGAAGAGGTGTGGCGCCGGCGCCTGATCCCGGGGCCCGGCGAGCCCGGGGACGAGAGCTGGGGCGGCGTGCCGTTCGAGGAGCGCTTCCACGTCGGCGCGTGGATGGTCCCGAGCTACGACCCGACGCTGAATCTCGTCTACGTCGGAACTTCGGTCACCGCCCCCGCCCCGAAGTTCATGCTGGGCGGCGTCGACAACCAGCACCTCTACCACAACTCCACGCTGGCCCTCGACGCCGACACCGGCGAGATCGTCTGGTACTACCAGCATCTGAACGACCACTGGGATCTCGACCATCCCTTCGAGCGCATCCTCGTCGACACGGCGGTCGCCCCCGACCCGTCCCAGGTGAGCTGGATCAACCCGCGCTTGCAGCCGGGGGAGCTGCGGCAGGTGGTCACCGGCATACCGGGGAAGACCGGCGTCGTCTACACCCTCGACCGGGCGACGGGGGAGTTCCTCTGGGCGACGCCGACCGTCACCCAGAACGTCATCGGCGGCATCGACGGGGCCACGGGCGAGGTGTCGGAGAACGCGGAGGTCGTCTTCACGGCGGTGGGGCAGCAGGTCTTCGCCTGTCCTACCTGGAACGGCGGCAAGGATTGGGAGGCCGGCGCCTACAGCCCGCTCACGAACACGATGTACATGCCGTTGCGCAACACGTGCGCGCGCATGATGGCGACCCGCGTCTTCCCGGAGGACGCGCCGCCCGCGGAGCGCAACGAGAGCCGCTCCGAGGTGTACGCCATCGCCTACCGCCACCAGTTGGCGCCCGGCACCGACAACGCGGGCACCGTGCGGGCAATCTCGGCCGAGACCGGCGCCACGGTCTGGCTGCACGAGCAGCGGGCGGCGACGATGTCTCTCGTTGCCACCGGCGGCGGGCTGGTCTTCGGAGGTGACGTCAATGGCCGCTTCAAGGCCTTCGACCAGGTGACCGGCGAGGTCCTCTGGGAGATCAACCTCGGCTCCGCCGTCACCGGCTTCCCGATCGCCTACGCCGTCGACGGCCGGCAGTATGTGGCGGTGAGCACTGGCTCCGGCGGAACGTCGGCCCACTTCACCGGCCTGACGCCGGAGCTACGCCCCAGCGCCGGCAACAACCTGTTCGTTTTTGCATTGCCTTGAGGCCCCGAGCCGATTCGCGAAGATGTCCGGCGTGCGCGTTCATTGCGGTCGCGGTACCACCCCGCCTGGGCGGCACTCGGACCCGAAGACCCTCTGACGAACCGGGAGACTCGTGAATGATGCGTCTTGCCTTCTTCGCCGTGCTCGGAGCCGTCCTCGTCGTCGCGCCCGGTCCAGCCGCGGCGCAGCCCTCAGCGGCTCCCCCCGTCACCGATGCCATGCTGCAGGATCCGGCGCCCGGCGACTGGCTCATGTGGCGCCGCACGCTGAACGGCTGGGGCTACAGTCCGCTCGACCAGATCAATCGGGAGAACGTGAACGATCTGCGTCTGGTGTGGACCCGCGCCCTGTCGTCCGGCTACCAGGAAGGCACGCCGCTCGCCTACGGCGGCACCCTGTACATGCCGAACCCGAACGATCATCTGCAGGCGATCGATGCGGTGGCCGGTGATCTCCTCTGGGAATACCGCCGGGAGAGGCCGGAGGGTGCCGCCGGAACGCTGGCTGCCGCTGCGGGGCTCGTCTCCGTCAACCGCAACGTGGCGATTTACGGCAACCTGATCATCGACACCGGCAACGACGGCCACGTCTATGCCGTTGACGCCGCGACCGGGGAGCTGGCCTGGGAGACGGAGATCTTCGACTTCGAGACGGGGTCGGCGCGGCATTCCTCGGGTCCGATCGTCGCCAACGGCAAGGTGATTTCGGGGCGCAGTTGCCGGCCCGCCGGCGGGCCGGCGGCCTGCGTGATCGTCGCCCACGACGCCGCCACGGGCGCCGAGCTGTGGCGGACGCGCCTCGTGCCGGCGCCGGGCGAGCCGGGCGACGAGACCTGGGGCGGCGTGCCCTACGAGGAGCGGGTGCACGTGGGCTCCTGGATGGTGCCCAGCTACGACCCGGAGCTGAACCTGGTGTACGTCGGCACGTCGGTCACCTCCCCCGCGCCGAAGTTCCTGCTCGGGGGCTCGGACCTGAAGCACCTCTACCACAACTCGACGCTCGCGCTCGACGCCGACACCGGCGAGATTCGTTGGTACTACCAGCACCTGAACGATCACTGGGATATGGACCATCCCTTCGAGCGCCTGCTCGTCGACACGGTGGTCGCACCCGACGCGGCCGAGGTGAGCTGGATCAATCCGCGGCTGCGCGCCGGCGAGCAGCGCAAGGTGATCACCGGCATTCCGGGGAAGACCGGCGTCGTCTACACCCTGGACCGCGAGACGGGGGAGTTCCTCTGGGCCACGCCGACGGTCACGCAGAACCTCATCAGCGACATCGACGGGGCCACCGGTGAGGTCACCGAGAACCCCGAGGTGGTCTTCGGCGGCTACGGGCAGCAGGTCCTGTCGTGCCCGGGCTGGCTGGGCGGCAAGGACTGGGAGGCCGGCGCCTACAGTCCGCTGACGAACACGATGTACTACCCGCTGCGAAACTCGTGCGCGCGCGTGCTGGCGACCCCGGACGAGGGGCTCGCCATCTACCAGCTCGCCGCCCGGTTCCAGTTGGCC
>JAGWAJ010000104.1:7877-8609 GCA_021296475.1 Acidobacteriota bacterium | reverse complement strand
CCCCGCTCCCGCTCCTCCGGAGCGTTGTCGATCGAGTCGAACGAACGCACCGTGTTCGTCGGGTCGTGCTTCGCCATCACCTGCGTTATCGCCGCCGTCAGCGTCGTCTTCCCGTGGTCAATGTGACCAATCGTCCCGATGTTCACATGCGGCTTCGTCCGATCGAATCGCTCCTTCGCCATCTCTGCGCTCGCTCCGGATGATGTCGACCCATGCGGATCGTCGTTCCTGGATCTTCGCCGCCCGTCGCCCGGGCGGCGGTGTCACGCACCGCTCGCCAATCTGACCGGAGAGGGAGTCCGCTGGTGGACAGGCTCGCTTCCCGCGCCCGGACTCGTCACTCCGACGTTCACCTACCGCGGGCGCGTCCGCCGAACGAATACGCCCGCGCCAGCCCACCGTTCGCCGCCTGACAGCTCCGCCTGGCGCCCAACCGATCCTCCAGGAGTCCGCGCCGCTCTGCGGCGCAGCCTCCGGGCACAGCGCGGGCGCAGGCTGGAGCCGATGACCGGGCTTGAACCGGTGACCTCGTCCTTACCAAGGACGCGCTCTACCACTGAGCTACATCGGCTCGTTCCCGCACGATGCGGCACCGGCACGACGGCGGAGGGCCGATTTGCCGGGCGTCGCCGGCCGTACCGGCCCGTCGTTCGAATGCTGGAGCGGGAGACGGGGATCGAACCCGCGACCAACAGCTTGGAAGGCTGTGACTCTACCACTGAGTTACTCCCG
>JAGWAJ010000104.1:1590-7751 GCA_021296475.1 Acidobacteriota bacterium | reverse complement strand
GGGAGGATTCGAACCTCCGAAGCCGCTAGGGCGACAGATTTACAGTCTGTTGCGTTTGACCGCTCCGCAACCTCGCCGATCTCGTACGGCACGTCGGCCGGCAACCGCGCCGGCCGGCTCTCGACAGAAATGCTCCCTCGGATTCCTGGGCTTGGGAAATCGCGTGTCGCGCACATCCGCCCCGACGTCCCCCTCCACGTTTCGTCGGTTCGGACGCTCCGCCTCGTAGTGGAGCTGACGAAGGGATTCGAACCCCCGACCGGCTGATTACAAATCAGCTGCTCTACCGCTGAGCTACGCCAGCCGGACCAATTGAGCATCCTAGCACAAAGCCGGGGATCGCCGCAATTCAATTTGCGCTGTCCTCCTCGCGGGGCTCCGCCCGCGGAGGGCGCGCCCCGCTGCGGGCCCGAGGATCGGAAGCCCGGCGCTGGCGCACCGCCTCGAACAGCGCGATGCCTGCCGCCACCGACACGTTGAGGCTCGCCACCTCCGGGCGCATCGGCAGGGCGGCAAGCCAGTCGCAGCGCTCGCGGACGAGCCGTCGCAACCCGCGCCCCTCGGAACCGACGACCAGCGCCGTCGGCCCCCGCAGGTCGAGATCGTAGAGCGAACGGCGTGCCCCCGCATCGAGCCCGACCGCCCACACCCCGGCCGCCTTGAGCGCGTCGAGCGCGCGGCTCACGTTGACCACCGGCGCCAGCCGAACGTGCGTGATCGTGCCGGCGGAGGCCTTCACGGCGGCCCCGGTGGTGGCCGCCGATCGGCGCGTCTGCAGGACGATCCCGCTGGCTCCCGCCGCGGCGGCGGTGCGCGCCACCGCTCCGAGGTTGCGTGGGTCCTCGATGCCGTCGAGCACCACGATGAGCGGCGGCGCCGGACCGTCCAGCAGATCGCTCACCTTGACGTCGACCGGCCGGCGCACGGTCGCGAGCACGCCCTGGTGGGCGACGTGACCCGACAGTCGATCGATCTCGCTGCGCGCGACGCGCCGCACCCGGACCCCATGCCGCGCCGCCAGGGCGAGGAGCTCGTCCGTCCCGCGACGACGGCTCTCGCCCAGCCGGATCTCGGTGACCCGGCCGGCGCGCAGCGCCTCCATCGTCGGGTTCATCCCGTAGACCCTCATCGTCCGCCGCCCATCAGCAGGGCGACGGCGTGCACCGCCACCGCCTCCCCGCGTCCGACCGCGTCGAGCCCCTCCGCGGTCTTCGCCTTGACGCTGACCCGCTCGACGTCGACGCCCAGCACGGCCGCCAGTCTCGCCCGCATCGCGGGAACGTGCGGCGCCAGCTTCGGCCGCTCCGCGATGACCACGACGTCGACGTTGCCCACCGCGAGCCCGCGGCCGCGCACCAGCGCCACGACGCGGGCGAGAAGCTCGACGCTGGAGGCGTCCCGCCAGCGGGGATCGGTATCCGGAAAGTGCCGGCCGATGTCGCCGGCGGCTGCCGCACCGAGCAGCGCGTCCGTGACGGCGTGGCACACCGCATCGGCGTCGGAATGCCCGACGAGGCCACGCGGGTGCGGGATGAGCACCCCGCCGAGCACCATCGGGCGCCCCTCGGCCAGCCGGTGGGTGTCGTACCCGAAACCGACGCGCGGCGCCGTTTCCGCCGCGGAGGAGCCCGCTCGGGCCGCGGCCCGGGCCAGGTCCTCCGGCGTCGTGATCTTGATGTTCTCCGGGTCGCCGGGGACCGCTCGCACGGGGTGTCCCGCGCGCTCCGCCAGCGTCGCCTCGTCGGTCGCGTCGGCGCCGGCCCGGCCCAGCGCGACGGCCGCGGCCAGCACCTCGCGGCGAAACGCCTGCGGTGTCTGGGCCAGTCGCACTCGCTCGCGGGGCAGGGTGGCACGCACCATCAGCGCATCCCCTTCCGGACCGACTTCCTTGACGGTGTCGCTGGCTTCAAGCACCGGGATGGCAGCGCCGCACTCCGCGGCCGCCTCGATGGTCCGCGCGATCAGCCCGGCGGAGCAGAAGGGTCTGGCACCGTCGTGCACGAGGACGAGCTCGGCCGCGGCCGACACCTGCGCCAGGCCGGCCGCGACGGAATCCTGCCGGCGCCGCCCGCCGGCCGCGATCCGCAGCTCCGGATCGAGGGCGCGCAGCGCCGCCGCCGGCTCGCCGTGGGCGTCCGGCGGCAGCACGACGACGACCTCGCCGATGCGCTCGCTGCGCACGAACGGCAGCACGGCATGCTCGAGGACGGTTCTCCCGCCGATCCGCCGGAACTGCTTCGGGACCTCGCCGCCGACCCGCACGCCGCGACCCCCGGCGGCCACGATCACCGCTACGCGCACGGCGCTACCCCTCCCCCGCCACCGTGGCCGCGATGACGTCGCGGGCCCGATCGGCGAGCGTGCGCGCGTCCTCGCGATCGAGGCCGTCGGTCGGCAGCGGCGCGTGGACCACCAGCTCCACCTGCCCGGGACAGGTCATCAGGCGTCCCTTCGGCATGACGTGCCGGCTGCCGATGACGGCGACCGGCACGACCGGCAGGCCCGCCTCGATCGCCAGCCGGAACAGCCCGCGCCGGAAGCCGAGCACCTGCCCGTCGGCGCTCCGCGTCCCCTCCGGGAAGACGATCAGGGAGTGGCCGCGCCGCATCAGATCGGCGATGCGCCTCAAGGTGCCCCGCCCGGCCCGGGCGCGGTCGATGAGCAGATGACCGGTGTAGCGCAGGTGCCAGCCCAGGACCGGAAAGGCGCCCAGTGAAGCCTTGGCGATGATGCGCAACTGGAACGGCAGCGAGGTGATGAGGATGGGGAAGTCGTAGATGCTCTGGTGGTTGGACACGAAGACGTACGACTGCCCGAGACTGACGCGCTCGCGCCCCCGCAAGCGCACGCGCACTCCGGTGGTCGCGAGGATGCACCACGACCAGAGCCGGGCGCAGCGATGGGCGACGTGCCCCCGGCGGTCCACCAGCATCGACGCCAGCGACGCGGCGCCGAGGACGACGGTGTACACGGAGATCAACGGAATGAGCCAGAAGACCGTGCGCCACCAGTGATAGGAAGGCAGGGGCATCGCGCCGTTCACTCTCGGATCGTCGCCGGCTACTCCGTGAGCGCGGCGAGGGCCTCCTCGACCGACCGGACCCCGTGGAGCGCGCAGTCCTGCGACGCCCTGGTCCGGTCCGCATCGCCGGCCGGCAGCACGCAGCGCGTGAAACCGAGCTGGGCCGCCTCCCTGAGGCGCAGCTCCGCACGGCTGGCGCTCCGTACCTCTCCACCCAGGCCGACCTCGCCGAACACCGCCGTCCCCGCACGAATGCGACGGCCGCGCATGCTGGACGCAATCGCCGCGACCACGCCGAGATCGGCGGCCGGCTCGCTGACGGTCAGGCCGCCGGCGATGTTGACGAAGACGTCCTCGCCGGCGGCGCTGAGTCCGGCGCGCTTCTCGAGCACGGCCAGAAGCAGCGACAGCCGGTTGTGATCGATGCCGCTGGCAGTCCGCCGGGCCGTGCCGTAGGCGCCCGTGCTCACCAGAGCCTGCACCTCCACCAGAATCGGGCGCGAGCCCTCCACGGCGCAGAGCACCGCGGAGCCGGGGACGCCGGCCGCGCGCTCCGACAGGAACAGGCGGGACGGGCTCGGCACCGGCACGAGGCCTGCACCGGTCATCTCGAAGACGCCGAGCTCGCTGACCGCCCCGAACCGGTTCTTGACGGCACGCACCACCCGATGCGCGTGATGCCGTTCCCCCTCGAAGTAGAGCACCGTGTCGACGACGTGCTCCAGCACCTTCGGTCCCGCCAGGCTCCCGTCGCGGGTGACATGCCCCACGAGAAAGGTGGGCAGGTTGCGCTGCTTGGCGGTGAAGAGCAGGCGCGTCGCGGCCTCGCGCACCTGGCCGATGCTGCCCGGCGCCGACGGCAGCGCCGTCGAGACCGCCGTCTGAATCGAGTCGACGATCAGCAGGGCCGGCCGCAGGCGCTCCACCTCGTCCAGGATCCGCTCCAGGCAGGTTTCGGCGAGGAGCCAGACCGGCGCCTCGCCGACGCCCAGGCGCCGGCCGCGATCCTTGATCTGATGCGTCGATTCCTCTCCCGACGCGTAGAGCACGGGCCCGATCGCGGAGGCAACCCGGGCCGCCGCCTGCAGCAGGAGCGTGGACTTGCCGATGCCCGGCTCTCCGCCGAGCAGCACGACCGATCCCGGCACGATGCCGCCGCCCAGCACGCGGTCGAACTCCGCGAAGCCGCTCGCCAGCCGCTCGCTGGCGACCGGATCCACGTCGGCGTACAGGCGCGCGGTCTCGCCGGTGGTCGGAAGGCCGAAGCGCGCGGGGCCGACAGCCGCGGGGGTGCGGACCGGCTCCTCCGCCATGGCGTTCCACGCGCCACAGTCGAGGCACCGCCCGTGCCACTTCCCGGCCCGAGCCCCGCACGAGCCACAGACGAAGACCGTCTGCACGGCGGGCTTCGACGTCGGCTTCGGCATGATCAAGGAAGGAGCAGAATTATAGACCCTGGTGGACGCGGGCTATCCGGGCGCCGGTCCGGCAGAGGATCTCATGGGGCACCGTCCCGATGGCGCCCGCGAGCTCGCGCGCGTCGATGGAGTCCCCGCCCTGCTCTCCGATGATCACGACCGGGTCGCCCGGACTCACTTCGACGTCCGTCACGTCGACGGTCGTCGAATCCATGGACACGGCGATGACCGGCGCGCGCTGGCCGCGCACGAGCACGCTCGCGGCGCCGGCCAGGCGCAGGTCCAGCCCGTCGGCGTAGCCGGCGGGGACGACGGCGGCGCGCATCGCCCGGGGGGCGGCGAAGCGTGCGCCGTAGCCGGCCGACTCCCCGGCCCGCATCCCCTTGACCGCCACGACGCGGCTGCGAAGCGACAACACGGGTCGCACGGGGATCGCCGACTCCAGCGGCGGGGGCACGATGCCGTAGAGCAGCAGTCCGGGGCGCACCGCTTCGTACCACGTGCGCCGGTCGCGGAGCAGCGCCGCGCTGTTCGCGGCGTGGCACCAGACCCCCCGGACGCCGAGCTCGGGCAGAACGGCCCGCACCGCCTCGAAGCAGGCGCGCTGCCGATCGAACAGGGGGTGGCCGGCGCTCTCCGCGGTCGCGAAGTGGGTGTAGACGGCCTTCACCCGGAGCGGCCCGCCGTCGCCGGCCCCGAGCGCTGGGATCGTCCTTCGCAGGTTGTCGTGGCGGAACCCGAACCGGTTCATCCCGGTGTCCACCTTGACGTGCACCGCGAGTCGGCCGCCGCGGCGGCGAGGCGGCGCGCGGCCGAGGGCGACGAGACGGTCGGCGTCAGCCGGTGGCGAAACACGCCGTCCAGATCGCTGACGCTGAGCGCCCCGAACACGAGGACGGGAGCCTGGATGCCCGCCTCGCGCAACTCGATGCCCTCTTCGATGTCCGCGCAGGCAAGCGTCACCCCGCCGCCCTCCGCCTCGGCCGCCTCCAGCGCCCGGGCGACGGCGACCGCGCCATGACCGTAGGCATTGGCCTTGATGACCGCGATCACCCGCGGCGGCGCCGCGCCGGCCGACGCCGCGAGGTGCTCCCGGATGGCGCGGTAGTTGGACACCAGCCGGGCCAGGTCGACTACGGCGTGGGTTGGGCGTACCACCGGGCGCACCGCCGCCGGGCCTACGGCAGGTCGTGGGCCAGCAGACCGAACCGCGTCTGCTGCTTGAGGAAGGCCAGGCGAACGGTGCCCGTCGGTCCGTTCCGCTGCTTCCCGATGATGATCTCCGCGACGCCCTCGTTCTCGGGCTTCTCGTCGTACATCTCCTCCCGGAAGATGAACATCACGACATCGGCGTCCTGCTCCAGCGCGCCCGACTCGCGGAGGTCGGAGAGCTGCGGGCGGCGATCGGCGCGGGACTCCGGCGCGCGGCTGAGCTGGGACAGCGCCACGACCGGCACTCCGAGCTCCTTGGCCAGCCCCTTCAGGGCGCGCGATATCGACGCCAGCTCCTGCGTGCGGTTCTCGAAGCGTCCGCGGCCCTGCATGAGCTGGATGTAGTCGATGATGATGAGGTCGAGGCCGTGTTCGGCCTGGAGCCGGCGCGACTTGGCCCGCATCTCGAGTACGCCGATGCCCGCCGTGTCGTCGATGTGGACCGGTGCCTCGCGCAGCCGGTTCATCGCTTGCGACAGGCGCTCGTACTCGGCATCGCTCAGGTGTCC
>JAGWAJ010000104.1:0-1572 GCA_021296475.1 Acidobacteriota bacterium | reverse complement strand
GTCGTCAGCATGCGCAGGTAGAGCTGCTCCTTGGCCATCTCCAGGCTGAAGAAGCCGACCGTCTTGTCGGTCTTCGTGCCGACGTGCTGGGCAACGTTGAGGACGAAGGCGGTCTTGCCCATCGACGGCCGGGCGGCAACGATGATCAGATCCGCCGGCTGCAGCCCGGCGGTCAGGTTGTCGATGTCGTCGAACCCGGTGGGGATCCCGGTGACCAGGCCCTTGTGCGCCTGGAGCTGCTCAATCGCGGCCACTCCGTCGTCGACGAGGGTGCTCAGCGGGACGAAGCCGCCGTGCACGCGATCCTCGGCGATGGAGAAGATCTCGCGCTCCGCCTCGTCGAGCACCGCGTCCGCGTCCTGCTCCGCCCGATAGGCGGTGGTGACGATGCGGTTCGCGGAGTGGATGAGGCTGCGAAGGGTCGCCTTCTCCTTGACGATGCGCGCGTAGTGGTCGACGTTCGTCGAACGGGGAACGCCGTCGGCGAGGCCCGAGATGTAGGCGGGCCCGCCGACGTCGTCGAGGGCGCCGGCCCGGCCGAGCTCGTCCTTGATGGTGACGAAGTCGATGGCCTGGCCCCGCTCGTTGAGGCCAACCATGGTGTCGAACACGCGCTGGTGCGCGTGCCGATAGAAGTCCCCGGCGTCGATGAGCTCGGCCGCGACGTTGAAGGCGTCGTTGTGAATCAGGATGGCCCCGAGCACGCACCGCTCCGCCTCGAGGTTGTGCGGGAGCGGCTGCTCCTCGACACCGGGTGCGGAACCGGCCATCGCGTGCTCGGGCGGGCGGGCTCCCGCGAGCTACTCGGACTCGGATTGGACCTCGGGCTCGGGGTCTGGCGCGGCGGGGGGCGTGGCGGCGCCCCCCTCCTGCACGACGGTGACCTTCAGATCGGCGGTCACGTCTCGGTGCAGCCTGACCGGCACCACGAAGTCGCCCAGCTCCTTGATCGGCTCCGTGAGCACGATCCGGCGTTTGTCGACGGTCAACTGCTGGCCCTCGAGCGACTCCGCAATGTCCGCCGACGTGACCGAACCGTACAACGTGCCGGTGCCGCCGACGCGGCGTGCGATCACGCACTCGGCGGCGGCGATCCGGGCCGCCACGCTCTGCGCGTCCTGCCGCTCCACCGCCTCGCGGGCCTCGGCGGCCACCCGCTCCCGCGCCACCTGGCGCCGATTGGCGTCGGTGACCGGCAGCGCCAGCTTGCGCGGCAGCAGGTAGTTGCGCGCGTAGCCGTTGGCCACCTGCACCACGTCCCCGCGGCCGCCCAGGTTCTCGATCGGTTCCCTGAGGATGATCTCCATCATCGCCTGCCAGCCCCCCGTCAGTCGGTGACGTACGGAATGAGCGCGAGCTGCCGCGCGCGCTTGACCGCCGTCGTGAGCTTCCGCTGGTGCTTGGCACAGGTCCCCGAAATGCGCCGCGGCTGGATCTTGCCGCGCTCGGGAATGGCCATCATCATCACGCGAACGTCCTTGTAGTCGATGTAGTCGACCTTGTCGACGCAGAATCGACAGACCTTGCGACGCCGAAATCCGCCTCGCCGAAACCCGCCGCCCCGTCCTCCGC
>JAGWAJ010000016.1:7773-30972 GCA_021296475.1 Acidobacteriota bacterium | reverse complement strand
GCCGGCGCGAGCGCGGCCAGCAGCCCGCGTACGTTGCGTTCGCCGGCAGGCACGGAGACCAGGGGCGCCACCACGTGGGGCAAGGCCTCGCGGTCCAGCGGTCGCCGCTCGGGGCGGGGGTCGGGTCTGGGCGGCGCGGCGCGCGGCGGCACCGGACTGTCGACGCGCGCCCGCCCTTGCCGTTCCGCGCGCGGCGGGGGCAGGGGCTGCCGCAGGCCGCCTCCGCCGCCTCCGCCGCCGGGCCCCGGTTCCGCCACGAAGATCAGGCGCGCCAGGGTCGCCGGCGAGGCCGCACCGGAGTCGTCGAAGCGGGATCGCACTCCGAGCGAGCCGAGTACGGCCGCGGCGAGCAGCACGTGGCAGGCGGCCGAGAGGACGACCGACCAGCGCCGGGGCTCGGCGCCGTTCGGCCGCGCCAGCAGCGCGCTCCCGAAAAGCCGCCGGGCGGCGGTCCGACCCGCCCCGGACCGCAGGCGCCGGGCGGCGCGCAGCGCTTCGGAACCGGCCACCAGACCGCCGTCGACCGTCGCGACCTCGCCGGAGGCGATCAGGAGGCGCACCTCCGACTCCGGTACCCGGACGGCCCGGGCGATCTCCGCGGCGGAGAAGACGTCGGTCACGGCGCGCCCTTGGTCGGGCAAGGTCCTCAAAGGCAAGACTCCCGGCACCGGCAACGGCAACGGCAACGTCACAATGCAAAACGTACGCCGGCCGGGGGCCGCCGCGTGGGCCGCGCCCCCGCGGCACCCGCGGGCGTCGCACCCGATCAGGCGTCCGGATTCGGGGACCGCGTGCGCTCGCGGGAGGACACTACTTGGTCCCCTCGATGAAGTGCCGGCCGCTGTGCTCGGCAAGCACGCGGACCGCGCGAAAGCCCTCGGCGGTGAGGGCTGCCACCGCCCCGCCGCCGGCGCGGTAGCCGGGATCGAGCAACCGTTGCGAGAAGACGGCGCCGATGCCGCCGCGCGCGGCCCGTTCGATGACCAGGCAGCGTCCCCCGGGACGGAGCACGCGAAGCGCCTGCTGCAGGCAGACGACACGCTCGTTGATGTGCAGGCTCCCGATCATGTCGGCGAGGACCACGACGTCGAAGGCATCCGCATCGTACGGCAGCGCCCCGAACGGTGCGACCCGCACGTCGACGAGGACGCCCGCGCCGGCCGCCGCGCGGCCGATCCGCACCGCCGCCGTCTCGTCCTCCGTGACGGAGCAGGCCTCGCCGCTGATGCCGACCGCGCCTGCGAGCACGGCGATGAGCTCTCCGTCGTTGCCGAGCTGGAGCACCCGGGACCCGAGCTTGAGACCGGCCATCGAGAGATCGAGGTCCCGAGGGCCGCCGCTCTTCTTCAGCTTGAACAAGGCCATCGCGTGGCTCTCCCGCGTCCGCGAGTCGGCCGGCGCCGCGCCGGAGACGCACGGGTCGCGCCAGCACGCCATGATATAGTGAGCGCCCGTGAAAATCCCGGACGACGTCGCGCCCCCGCGCGGTCGGCTCGGGGTCCTCCTGGTCGGCCTCGGCGCGGTGAGCACCACCTTCATCGCCGGTGTCCACGCCATTCGCAGAGGGCTCGCTGCGCCGACCGGTTCGTTGACCCAGTTGGGCACCATCCGGCTCGGCAAGCGAACCGAGGGACGCTCTCCCCTGATCAAGGACTTCGTGCCGCTCGCCGGGCTCGACGACCTCGTCTTCGGCGGCTGGGACATCTTCGAGGACAACGGCTACGAGGCGGCGCGCAAGGCGCAGGTCATCCAGCCCGACCTCCTGGAACGGGTGCGGCCGGACATGGAGGCGATCACGCCCATGCCGGCCGTGTTCGACCGCCACTACGTGAAGAAGCTCGACGGTCCTAACGTCAAGTCGGGCCGCAGCAAGCGGGAGCTCGCCGAGCAGGTCGTCGCCGACATTCGACGATTCAGGGCCGAGCACCAGCTCGACCGACTGGTGATGATCTGGTGCGGCAGCACCGAGATCTTCCTCGAGGAGACCCCTGCCCACGCGTCGCTCGAGGCGCTCGAGCGCGGCCTCGAGTCGTCGGACACGGCCATTCCGTCGAGCATGATCTACGCGTACGCGGCCATCAGGGAGGGCATCCCGTACGCGAACGCGGCGCCCAACCTGAGCGCCGACGTTCCCGCCCTCGAGGAGCTCGCGCAGACCACGGGGGCGCCGCTTGCCGGCAAGGATCTCAAGACCGGCCAGACGCTGATGAAGACGATGATCGCTCCGGGGCTCAAGGCGCGGCTCCTCGGCGTCAGCGGCTGGTACTCGACCAACATCCTCGGCAACCGCGACGGCGAGGTGCTCGACGATCCGGAGTCGTTCAAGACGAAGGAAGAGAGCAAGAAGTCGGTGCTCGATCACATCCTGCAGCCGGAGCTCTACCCCGGCCTGTACGACGACCTGCACCACGTCGTGCGCATCAACTACTACCCGCCGCGGGGAGACAACAAGGAGGGCTGGGACAACATCGACCTCCTCGGGTGGCTCGACTACCCGATGCAGCTCAAGATCAACTTCCTCTGCCGCGACAGCATTCTCGCGGCGCCGATCGTCCTCGACCTCGTGCTCTTTCTCGACTTGGCGAAACGGGTGGGCATGAACGGCATCCAGGAGTGGCTGTCGTTCTATTTCAAGAGCCCCATCCACGCGCGGGGGCTCTATCCCGAGCACGACCTGTTCATCCAGTTGATGAAGCTCAAGAACACCCTGCGATACCTCCGCGGGGAAGAACTCATCACCCATCTGGGTCTCGAGTACTACGACTAGGAGTTCTGCGCTGTGAAACGGGGCGGACTCCTGTAGGTCGGCTGGGCGGGAATCGGCGCCGGAGGCGGCGGTTTCCGGGTGAGCCGCCAGGTGCGTCACATCATGACCGACACCCCGAACCGCGGTCGGCGGCAGGCAATCCTGATCGGCGGGACGTTCGCCGGCGTGCTGTCGGCGCTGCCGCTCATCGAGCTGGGCAACCTCTGCTGCTGCCTGTGGCTGGTCGGTGGCGGCGGCGTGGCGTCGTACCTGACGCAGCAGAACCAGCCCCACCCCATCACGCCCGGCGACGGCGCGGTCGTCGGCTTTCTGGCGGGGGTGGTCGGAGCGTTCGTCTCGGTGCTGGTGGCCATCCCGATCCAACTGCTGACGGCGCCCTTCCGCGAGGGCATGACCGACATGCTCGACATCTCGGACGTGCCGCCGGAGGTGATCGAGTTGATGGAGCAGGTGAGCAGCGGCCCCGGGGCGATCGTGTTCGGCTTCGTGATCACGCTCGCCGCCGGGATGATCTTCTCGACGCTCGGCGGCCTGCTCGGCGCGATACTGTTCCGCAGGCAGGGTCCCCCGCCGGGCACGGTCGATATCGTGCCGCCGCTGCCTCCGCCGGGCCCCTGAGCCGCGGCAGGGGTGGCACGCGCCCCCGCGAGCCGCGGTCGGCCGGATGCGGGGCGCGGCCGGCGCGTTGCCCCGGCGCACGGAACGCGCGCGGCCGGCTTTCCGTCAACGACGAGGAGACGCAGCGCGAGCCGGCACCGAGACGGGTCGGCACCTGCAGCGGAGACGGGCGAAGATGGCGCTGATCAAGACCGAGAATCTGTGGAAGACCTACGACATGGGAACGGAATCGGTGCACGCCCTGCGCGCCGTCTCCCTGGAGGTCGAGCGCGGCGAGTTCCTGGCCATCATGGGGCCGTCGGGTTCCGGCAAGTCGACGCTGATGAACCTCATCGGCTGCCTCGATACGCCGACCGAGGGGACGTATCTCATCAACGGACGGCCGGTCAGCGGGATGAACGACGACGAGCTCGCCCGGATTCGCAACCGCGAGATCGGGTTCGTGTTCCAGACCTTCAACCTGCTTCCGCGCGCGTCGGCGCTCCACAACGTGGAGCTGCCCCTCATCTACGCGGGGATTCCCGCGGCCGAGCGGAAGGAACAGGCGGTGGCGGCGCTGCACCTGGTGGAGCTCGACGACCGGATGGACCACCGTCCGAACGAGCTGTCCGGCGGGCAGCGCCAGCGTGTCGCGATCGCCCGCGCCCTCGTCAACAATCCCTCGATCGTGCTCGCGGACGAGCCGACCGGCAACCTCGACACCAAGACCGGGATCGAGATCATGGCGGTGTTCGAGGGCTTGCACCGGGCCGGCAACACGATCATCCTGATCACGCACGAGGCCGAGGTGGCGCGCCACGCGCACCGGGTGATCCACATCCGGGACGGGCAGATCGAGCGGGATGAACGGACGACGCGGGTGCCGGCACCGGCGGCGCGGGCCCCGGTCGGAGATTCGGCCGCCGCCCTCGATCAGCGGGTTTCCTGATACTCCCCGAAGACGGCGCGCAGCGCGTCCGCGATCTCGCCAACCGTGGCGCGCGCCTCGACCGCCGCGATGATGGCCGGCACCAGGTTCGTCGTGCCCCGCGCCGCGTCCTGCACCGCGGCGAGCGCGGCCTGCGCGGCGGGCTGGTCCCGAGCGGAGCGGAGCGCGGCGACCCGCGCGGCCTGGTCCGCCTCCACGGCCGGGTCGATGCGATGCACCTCGATGGCGCCGCCGTCGTCGGTCGCGAATCGATTGATCCCCACGACGACGCTCTCGCCGCTCTCGACCGCCTGCTGAGCGCGGTAGGCGGCGTCCTGGATCTCCCGCTGAATGAAGCCGGACTCGATGGCGTCGAGCGCGCCCCCCTGCTGGTCGATCTGCTCGAGGATCGCCACTGCTTCCGTCTCGAGGCGGTCGGTGAGGCGCTCGACGGCCCAGGATCCGGCCACCGGATCGACGGTGTTCGTGACGCCGGTCTCCGCGGCGATGATCTGCTGGGTCCGGAGCGCGATCCGGGCCGCGTCCTCGGTCGGCAGCCCGAGCGCCTCGTCGCGGCCGTTGCAGTGCAGCGACTGCGTGCCGCCGAGCACGGCGGCGAGCGCCTGGAGCGCTACCCGCACGATGTTGTTGTCCGGCTGCTGCGGCGTGAGCGTGCTGCCGGCGGTCTGCGTGTGGAAGCGAAGCTGCTGCGCGCGCGGCTCGGTGGCGCCGAAGCGGTCGCGCATGATCCGCGCCCACAATCGCCGCGCGGCGCGGTACTTCGCGATCTCCTCCAGGAAGTCGTTGTGGGCGTTGAAGAAGAAGGACAGGCGGCGGCCGAACGAGTCGACGTCGAGTCCCGCGTCGCGCGCCGCCTGCACGTACGCCGTCGCGTGCGCGAAGGTGAAGGCGATCTCCTGGGCCGCGGTCGAGCCCGCCTCGCGGATGTGGTACCCGCTGATCGAGATCGGATGCCACGCCGGGAGCTCGCGGTCGCAGTAGGCGACGATGTCGGTGACGACCCGCAGCGACGCCCGCGGGGGATAGATGTAGGTGCCGCGCGCCACGTACTCCTTCAGGACGTCGTTCTGCAGAGTCCCGGCGATGGATCGCGGGGGCGCCCCCTGGCGCCGGGCGGTCGCGACGTAGAGGGCCAGCAGGATGATCGCGGTGGCATTGATGGTCATCGACGTCGACACGCGGTCGAGCGGGATGCCGTCGAACAGCCGCACCATGTCGTCGATGGAGTCGATGGCCACCCCGACGCGCCCCACCTCGCCGGCCGCGAGCGGGTGGTCGGAGTCGTAGCCGATCTGCGTCGGCAGATCGAAGGCGACGCTCAGGCCGCTCACCCCCTGATCGAGCAGGTAGCGGTAGCGCCGGTTGGACTCGGCCGCCGTGCCGAACCCGGCGTACTGCCGCATCGACCAGTAGCGGCCGCGGTACATCGTGGGATGGATCCCGCGCGTAAACGGAAACTCGCCGGGCCGTCCCAGGCGGTCGCCGGTCGGCGCGGAAGCGGCGGCGTCGGGGCCAAAGACCTTGGACTCCATCGAATCGGCAGATTGTAGCTTCTCGCCCATCAATCGTGCCCGACCCCGGCCGCGGTCTCCGGATCCACCCAGGTCCGCAGGTCGCGGCCGGTCATCTCCGGCGGCGCGGGAACGCCGCCGAGGGCGAGCAGGGTAGGGGCCACGTCGCGCAGCGAGCCGTCCCGCAGCGCGTGTCCCCGCCCTGCGAGGGCGCGGTCGATCAGCAGGATCGGGACCGGATTGCGGGTGTGCGCAGTGTGCGGCTGGTTGCGTTCCCGGTCCCACATCTGCTCGGCGTTGCCGTGGTCCGCGGTCAGGACGATGCAGCCGCCCGCCGCCTCCACCGCGCGCACGATGCGGGCCAGGCACGCGTCGAGGGTGGACACGGCAGCCACCGCGGCCTCGAGATTGCCGGTGTGACCCACCATGTCGGCGTTCGCGAAGTTGCAGATGACGACGTCGTGCCGCCCGGCCTCGACGTCCGCGACCAGGGTGTCGGTGATGCCGGCCGCACTCATCTCGGGCTGCAGATCGTAGGTCGGCACCTTCGGCGACGGAACGAGGATGCGGTCCTCGCCGCCGTAGGGCCGTTCCTCGCCGCCGTTGAAGAAGTAGGTGACGTGCGCGTACTTCTCCGTCTCGGCCAGCCGCAGGTTGCTGCGGCCGTGCGCGGTCAGGACCTCCGCCACCGTGCCCGACAACTCCTGCGGCCCGAACGCGATCGGGAGCTCGAACGTGGCGTCGTACTCGGTCATCGTCGTGACCGCCACCCGCGGGTGAACGGCGCGTTCGAAGCCGTCGAAGCCTGCATCGGCGAGCGCGCGCGTCATCTGCCGGGCCCGGTCGGCGCGGTAGTTGAAGAACACCACGGAGTCGTCGTCCCGGACCGGGCCGACCGGCTGCCCGTCCTCCGCCACGACCACCCCGGGCACGATGAACTCGTCCGTCACGCCGGCGCGGTACGACTCGGCGATCAACGCCTGTGCATCGCGGGCCTCGCGCCCCCGCCCGAGGACGATGGCGTCGTACGCGCGCTCCGTCCGGTCCCAGCGCCGGTCGCGGTCCATCGCGAAGTAGCGTCCGCCGACCGACGCCACGCTCGCGCCGGTGCGGGCGGCTGCGCGCTCGACCTCCCCGACGCAGTCGCGCCCGCCGGTGGGGGCGGTGTCGCGGCCGTCGGTGATCGCGTGCACGAACACGCGGGCCACGCCGAGCCGAGCCGCCATGTCGAGCAGCGCGATCAGGTGCTGCTGGTGGCTGTGCACCCCGCCGTCCGACACGAGCCCGACGAGGTGCAGCGCATGTCGATCTCCGCCGCAGCGGGTCATCGCGGCGGCGAGGGCGGGATTCCGGAAGAAGTCGCCGCTACGGATGCTCCGGTCGATGCGCGTCAGATCCTGATAGACCACGCGCCCGGCCCCGAGGTTCATGTGTCCGACCTCGGAGTTCCCCATCTGGCCGGCGGGAAGGCCGACCGCCTCGCCGCTCGTGACCAGCGCGCCGTGGGGGTAGCGGTCGAGCAACTCCTGATAGACCGGCGTACGCGCAAGGTGGATGGCGTTGCGGTCGCGGCTCTCGGTCAGGCCCCACCCGTCGAAGACGACGAGCGCGACCGGTCGGCGCGATCTGTTCATCGGCGGCTCGAAGGCGGGCGGCTGCCGCGCCCCCGCAGGATCATAGCACGGGCGGGCGACAGCTTCTCCGTAACTGCTTGATTTCTTGGTACTTAAATCGTTCGGCCCGGATTGACTTGCGGCCGGTGCCGCTCTATGATCAGGCGTTCACTTCGTACTGCTCACTCTGACGCGGGAGATCAACTCCGATGCACTCTTCTGTCCGGTGCGCATCCCGGCACTTCCTGCTGGCGGCCGCAAGCGTCGCCACCGCCCTGCTGCTGGCCGTCGCGCCGGTCGCGGCACAGGAGCTCGAGGACTGGCAGCGGGACGAGCTGGAACCGCTGGTCGACGTCGTCGCCAGCGCGCTCGACGGCGAGCTCGTGCCGCAGGACGACCCGTTCGCGTTGGTCCCGACCTTCATCAAGGCCACCGACGGGAACACCTACGTGCCGTTCACGCTGTCGCTCGACCCGGACAGCATCGGCGACAGCGTGGCGATCTACCTCTACATCGACGAGCACCGGGACGTGCCGGTCGAGCGGGACGACGATGAGCGCCCGGAGGCCGTCTGGGAAGAGGCGCACTTCGTCGACGTGTCGGAATCCGATGGCGTGGTGCGGATCAGCCGCGCGTTCACCGTTCCGGGCGGCACCTACGACGTGTACGTCGCGATTCGCGACAGCGCGGGCCCGGACGGCGACCGCGACAACGATCCGACCGTCCTGCTGCTGCGCGAGGAGGTAGAGGTTCCCGACTTCTGGACACCCGAGCTGCAGCTCAGCACGATCCTGATCGCCGAGGCGATCGAGCCGCTGGCCGTGCAGCTCACCCCCGAGCAGCAGGTCCTGAGGCCCTATGCGCTCGGCCCGTTCGAGATCGTTCCGAAGTTCGAGCTGAACTTCGAGCGCGATGAGCAGTTCGCTCCTCTGTTTTTCGTCTACAACGCGGGCGTGCAGGACGGGGCCAAGCCGAACGTGACCGTCGAGTTCGATTTCCACCAGCAGACGGCGGACGGCGAGGAGTTCTTCAACCGGACGAGCCCGCAGGAGTTCAACGGGCAGACCCTGCCCCCGGATTTCGACCTGACCATCGGGCACCAGATCGTGGCCGGGCAGCAGATTCCCCTTTCGATCTTCCCCGCGGGGAGCTACCGCCTTGAGATCAAGGTGACCGACCACACGTCCGGATCGGTCGTGACGCACAACGTCGCCTTCAGCGTGGAGGCATAGCCGGAGGAAGTCCGTGTCCCAGCCCCGACGGCGGTCGACCGGCGCCGCGCCGCGCGAGCCAGCAGTGCAGGGGCGGCGTGCGGCGGGGGCGACCCTGCCCGTCTGGGGCATCGTACGCCTTGTCACCGTGGCCGGCGCGCTGCTGGCGACGGGCCCGGCAGCCGCCGCCGGTCCCGCCGACGGCGCCGGGGACGTCAGCGGCGTCGTGACGGACCGCGTCGGGACGCCGCTCGGCCGCGTTCTCGTCTCGGCTTCCGGTCCGTCGGGAACCACGCTCGTGCTGGGCGACGGCGAGGGCGGGTTCACCTTCCAGGCCCTGGCTCCGGGCAGATACCTGGTTCGAGCCCACCGGGCCGGTTTCGCGGCCTCCCGACGGGTCGTCGACGTCCGAGCCGACTCCGACACCTTCGTCGGCGAGATGCAACTGCGGCGCGCTCCCCCTCGCCCACACGGCGCGCGCATCCGCCTGGCGGGCGCCGGGCTCGGGGTCCCCGCGGAGAGCTCCCGGCAGGGGGCGGCCGGCGGCAGCAATTCCGACTCGCAGGACGAGGCCGCGTCGGCCCCTTCTTCCGGCTCGGTCGAGGCGAAGTTCTGGCGGCTGCGGCGGGCTCGGCGAAGCGTGCTCAAGAGCCGCACCTGGGAGCCGGCTCCGGATGCGCAGCTCGAACCGGACCGCCGCGACATGGCGCTCGGTCGCGGGCCGATGACGGACTTCGTCCGCGGATTGCCGGTCTCCGGCGAGGTGCAGTTCCTTACGCGGGCAACGCTCGACGGGCCGCTCCGGTGGCGGTCGGCGGCAGGGGTCCCGCCCGGACAGATCGCCTATTTCTCGGTTGCTCCGGTTTCCGAGGGTGCAGCCGCGTGGGCGGTTCGAGGCGCGGTCAACATGACCGCGGGCAACGCGTCGGCGTGGGCGCTGTCGGGGCGCTTCGCCGGCAACCCGCGCGACGATCACGACCTCGACCTGAGGCTCTCCTACAGCCGGCAACAGTACGCCGCCTCCGGGCAGCCCGCGCCGCCGCTCGGGGCGGATGGGCGTGGACGCCCCAGCCGGGAAGTGGCGAGCGTTCGCGCGTTCGACACCTGGACGCTGTCCCCGCACGTCACGCTGCGCTACGGAGCCGACCTCGCCGGCTACGGCTACCTGGAAGACGGCCGGCTGTTCAGCCCCCAGGCCCACCTGACCGTAGCCCCCACCGCCCGGACTCGCGTGCGCGTCGGCCTGTCGCGCAGGATGACGGCGCCGGGGGCGGAGCAGTTCCTGCCGCCCGGTTCCGGGGTCTGGCTGCCGCCGGAACGCACGTTCGCGTCGCTGTCGGGCGTCGACCCGCTGCGGGCCGAGCGGACCCGGCACGTCGAGGTCGCACTCGAGCGCGATATCGGCCGCGCCTCGGCACTCGGCGTGCGCCGCTTCCAGCAGGACGTCGCCGGCCAGCTCGTCACCCTGTTCGGGGTGACCGGAGCATCATTCCTCGACGCGTTCGCAGCTCCGGGCGGTCACTATCGGCTGGCGAGCATGAAGGGCGTGCTGGCCGACGGATGGGGCATCCGGTTCAACCACGGGGACAGCGAGCGCCTGCGCGCGGCGATCGACTACACCGTCGTTCGCGCCGACTGGTCTCCCGGGCCCGGCTTCGGAAGCTCGACCGCTCTGGCCGGCCTGCTCGTGGGCGGCGGGGACCGGTTTCACGACGTGACCACGACCATCGAAGCCACCGTGCCGGAGACGGCGACGCGCGTGTTCGCGCTCTGCCGCCTCAGCAGCGCGTTCGCGCGCATGACGGACGACGACCTGGGCTCGGGCGTCCACGCGCGATTCGACGTGCAGGTGACGCAACGGCTTCCGTTCTCGCCATTCGACGGCAGCACGTGGGAGCTGCTCGTCGCCCTGCGCAGCCTCTTCCATGATCCGGCGTTCGGTGCGTCGACCTACGACGAGCTGCTCGTGGTCGATCCGCCGCCGCAACTCGTCGGCGGGCTCGTCGTGCATTTCTGAGACCGCCTCCTTCGCGCCGAGGAACGCGCGAGCCGTCAGCCCTCGGGTCCGTCGGGGTGTCGCTCGGGCTCCCGGGACGGCCACCGACGATTCAAGAATTTGTCAATCCGATCCACATTGTTGGGCGAGCCCGGCCCGTCGCGCCGCCGGCGAGGGCAGTCTGCCCGCCCTCGGGCAGTACCGCTCCGCGAATCGAAGGCACCCGTTTTGCATTCGTGGACGATGCAGGTGGTGGTGCGCGTAGATGTCGGTGCTTGAGGACGACGCAGCGCGGCGGCGATTCGGAACGGTGACCCGGGTGCTGCTGGGCGTCGGCGTCGTGGCCGTGCTCGGCTGCCTGGCGGTCGCCAACGTCGCCGTGCAGGCCACTTGGCGGGCCGTCGACGACGGTGTGCGCTGGGAGGAACGCCCGGAGGGCCTCGTCGCCGCCGCCGTGGAACCGGGCACCGCAGGGGCGCGCGCCGGAGTCAGACCGGGCGACGTGCTGCTCGCCATCGACGACGAGCCGGTCGAGAGGCATGCCCACCTCCGCGCGCTCCTGCGCGGCGGGGCCGACCGCGAGGCGCCGCTGCTGTATACCGTCCTGCGGCTTCGCGAATCGCAGGCCTATCGGATGGCGGTCGAGCGGACGCCCGCCGTCAGCCTTCCCATCTACCTCGGCCTGGCCGGCGTCGGCCTGTTCGGCCTGCTGGTCGGCGCCGCCGTACGCATCCGAAGGCCCAGCCACCAGGCGACCCTGCACTTCTTCTGGCTGACGGTCGCCTTCTTCGGGGTGTTCGGTTTCTCGTTCAGCGGCCGTCTGGACCGGCTCGACTGGGTGTTCTTCTGGGCGGACGAGGTCTCGGTCCTGCTGCTCGCGCCGCTCTTCCTGCATTTCGCACTGGTCTTTCCCGAGCGTTCGTCCGGATGGATGCGCCGGCTGGGCGGAATCCGGGTACTCCCAGCGCTGTACGCGCCGGCGCTGCTGCTCGGCGTCGCGCAGGCGGCGGCGGTGCTCCAGGCCGACGGGAGCGCAGCCTTCACCGGCACGGTGGAGACCGTCTGGGAGCTCCAGCACCTCTACCTGGCCGGCTGCATCATCGGCGGCCTCGCGGCGATGGTCACGGCGCTCCGGCGCGTCACGTCGGTCACGGCGCGGCGCCAGCTCCGGTGGGTCGTGTCCGGCGCCGTGCTCGGCGGTCTGCCGTTCACCTGCGCCTACGCCATCCCCTACGCGCTGGGATTCACGCCGGCCGCCGGCCTCGAGTTGACCGCGTTGCCGCTCGCCCTGGTCCCGCTGGCCTTCGCCTCCGCGATCGTCCAGTACCGTCTTCGCGACGTCGAGGTAATCGTCAAGCGGAGCCTCGGCTACGCGGCGGTGGTCGCCGCCATGGCGACCATCTACGTGGCGCTCAACCTCCTCTGGTCGGAGGTGGTGCTCGAGGATTCGGACGGCCACGACTCGCTCATCGCGCTGCTGACCGCGGCGGTCGTCGTGCTGCTCGCGGGCCCGGTGAAGCGGGCCATCCAGACGCTCGTCGATCGAGCCTACTACCGGGATCGGTTCGACTATCGGCGAGCGCTGGTGCGGTTCGCGCGCGACCTCAACGCCGATCTCGATCTCGAACGCCTCAGCGAGCGCCTCGTGGACCAGGTCTCCCACTCGCTCGGCGTCGACCGGGTGGCGTTGCTGCTGAGCCGCGATCTCCCGTCGGAGGCGGCGACCGCCCCGGCCGGGGACTTCCGCCCCATTCGATGGATCGGCTTCGACCGGCCCCTGCCCCTGCTGTCGCGCGCCTCGGCCATCGGGCGACGCCTGGTGGCCCAGCACACCGCGCTGCTCGACGACCCCGCCACGATTCTGAAATACCCGGGCGAGGAGGTGGCCGCCTGGCGGGACCGCGGGCTCTACTACTTCGTGCCGTGCATCGCGAAGGGCTCGACAATCGCGGCGATGGCGCTCGGCCGCAAGGAGAGCGGTGGACCGCTCAGCAGCGAGGACATCACCCTGCTCGGCGCGGTGGCGGGGCAGGTGGCGATGGCGGTCGAGAACGGACGCCTGTACGGCCAGTTGCAATCGAAGGCGCGTGAGCTGGACGGGATGCGGCAGTTCAGCGAGCGCGTCGTCGACTCGCTCAGCGACGGTCTGCTCGTGCTCGACGTCGACGAGCGGGTCATGCGGTGGAACACCCGCATCCAGGAGCTCTACGGAGTCTCGCGCGGGGACGCGGTCGGGGCTCGGATCGACGACCTGTTCGACGTGGACTTCGTCCGCCGGCTGCGGCAGGCGCTGGCGGAGACACCGGCCCGCGGCGTGCTGTACCGCGTACCCCTGGTCTCGCGCCACGACCCGCCGCGGCCGTTGCTCGTCAACGCGGCCGCGGCGCCGCTCCAGTCGCCGGGCGGCGGTCAGGGCGGCACGACCGTCATCGTCGAGGACATCACCTCGCGCGTGCAGCTCGAGGAGCAGCTCCAGATCTCCGAGAAGATGGCGTCCGTCGGTCTGCTCGCGGCCGGCGTCGCCCACGAGGTGAACACGCCGCTGACCGGAATCTCGAGCTTCACGCAGATGCTGCTCGACGGGGCGGATCCCGACGATCCGCGCACGCGGCTGCTGGAGAAGATCGAGCGGCAGACGTTCCGGGCCGCCAAGATCGTCAACGGACTGCTGAACCTGGCCCGCCCCTCGGACGCGAAGGGCCCCCTCGACGTGAACGCCGTCATCAACGACGTGCTCGGGCTGCTCGAGCACCAGCTTGAGACCGGCAACATCCGGATTCGGCGGATGCTGGCCGAGACGCCCCCCGTGGTGTACGGGATCGAGTTCAAGATCCAGCAGGTCTTCCTCAATCTGTTCCTGAACGCGCGCGACTCGATGCCCGCCGGGGGCTGGCTCACCATCAGCACCCGCCAGGCGGACGGACGGGCGGTGGTCGAGGTGGGGGACACCGGCACTGGAATCGCGGCCGAGCACCTCTCACGCATCTACGATCCCTTCTTCACCACCAAGGCAGCCGGCCGGGGCACGGGTCTGGGGCTCTCGATCACCTACGGGGTGATTCAGGAGCATCACGGCACGATCGAGTGCGACAGCCGGCCAGAACGTGGAACGCGGTTCCGGATCCGCCTGCCGGTGGCGGATCGGCGCTCCGGGGCAGTGGCCACGGGGAGCGGCTGACCCGCACGCGCCCCGGCCGGGAGTCCGCGGCGCTGAACGGCGCGGACTCCTGTAGGCTTGGCGGGGCCACGCGGAGCCGTCGGGCGACGACCGGCGGGCCGGAGTCCGGAAGCACGGTGGGTGAGGTCTGAGCGTGCGCAACGCGTCCATTCTGGTCGTCGACGACGAGGAGATCGTGCGCGAGATCCTCGAGTCGCTGCTCGTCAAGGAGGGCTGCCGCGTTCGACTGGCGCACTCGGGCGAGGAGGGCGTCGCGGCGGCGCAGGCGGAGTCGTTCGACGCCGCGATCGTGGACGTAATGATGCCCGGCATCGACGGCCTCGAGACGCTCGGCCGGATCCGCCGCCTCGACGACCACCTGCCGGTCATCATGCTCACCGCCTACGGGACCTCGGGCAATACGCGGGAGGCGTTCAAGCGCGGCGCCTTCGATTTCCTCGAGAAGCCATTCAAGCACGACGACGTGCTGGCCGTCGTCCGCAACGCGGTGACCCGGCGGCAGCGCGCCGGCGCGAGTCGCGAGTCGCAGCAGGACCTGCAGGCAGACGCCCCTCGCTTCGCCAATCTGATCGGACGCAGCCCGCGGATGCGGCAGGTGTTCGACCTCATCGCCCGCGCGGCGCCGAGCCGCACCACCATCCTGATCCACGGCGAGAGCGGAACCGGGAAGGAGCTGGTGGCACGGGCGATTCATGACAACTCGCCGCGGTCGGGACGGCCCTTCATCCCCGTGAACTCCGGGAGCCTTCCTCCCGATCTGCTGGAGTCGAACCTGTTCGGGCACGTCAAGGGCGCATTCACGGGCGCCGTGGCGCCCAAGAAGGGCCTGTTCGAGCTTGCGGACCGGGGCAGCATCTTCCTGGACGAGATCGGGACCGTGCCGCTTGACACGCAGGCGAAGCTCCTGCGCGTCATCCAGGAGCGCGAGTTCATGCGGCTGGGTGGCGTGGACACGATCAGGGTCGACGTCCGTATCATCGCGGCGACGAACGTCGACCTGAAGCGGCTCGTCGACGACGGCATCTTCCGGGAAGACCTCTTCTACCGGCTGAACGTGATCGTGGTCGATCTCCCGCCGCTGCGCGAGCGGCGGGAGGACGTGCCCGTGCTCGCGCACAGCTTTCTGGAGAAGTACGGCCGCCAGAACGACAAGGCGGGACTCGAGTTGACGGCCGATGCGCTCGCGCTCCTCCAGCACTACCACTGGCCAGGAAACGTCCGCGAGCTCGAGAACGTGATCGAGCGCGCCGTCGTGCTCGCGTCCGGCCCCGTGATCGGCACCAACCTCATCCCCGATTCGGTGCTCAACGCACCCGCCTTCGAGTTGCCCGACGTCGACCTGCCGCCTGACGGGCTGCCGTTCAAGAAGGTGGTCGAGGGGGTGGAGGCGCGCCTCATCACGCAGGCCCTCGAAGCGGCGGGAGGCGTTCAGAAGCGCGCGGCGGAGCTGCTGCAGGTCAAGCCGAGCACGCTGAACGAGATGATCAAGCGGAGCGGCATCCGCCCGCGGCGCAAGCGGCCGGGCAGCGGGCCGTCGCCGCGGCTCGAGGCCGGCGCGCCGGCCTCGTCCCCGGGCTCGGCCGCGGGGTTTCCCGCGAACGCTCCCGTCAAGCGGACCACCGGCGACGACTGAGAGTCAGCGCCGGCGGCGGGACCCGCCGCGTCCGCGCGACGGCGTCCGCCGGCCGCTCGACCTCGACCGCGGCGCACGCGCCGTCGTGCGGTCCCCCACGGCTGCGATGAGCCGCTCGTACTTGCCGAGGACGACATCCCACGAGTAGTGGTTCCTCACGTACGCCCGGCCGTTGCGGCCCATGGCTCTCCGGACTTCTGCATTGTCGACCAGCAGCCTGAGGCACTCCACGAACTCCTCCTGGTCGGCGTAGTAGAGGCCCGCGTTGCTGCGTTGGCAATGGTCGGTCAGCACGTCGCTCCTGCCGTTGGCCAGCACCGGGGTGCCGCACGCGAAGGCCTCGAGGGCGAGCAGCGACAGGCTCTCGTACGGTGAAGGAACCACGACGACGGTCGCCGCTTCGAGCGCCTCGAGGCGTTCCGCTTCCGGGAGCATGCCCGCGAATCGGATGTACGGCTCCGGGGGGATCGGCATGAGCTTGACCCCCATCAGGGCCAGCATCGCGTCGCCCCGCGCCGCGGCGTAGGCGCCGAAGTACTCGATCAGCTCCTCGCACCCCTTCCCGCGGTCGATCCGCCCCCCGAACAACGCGAACGGGGGCATGAGCCGGTGACGGCGCCGGAAGGCCGCTCCGGCTGACAGCGGGGCTCGCAGGCGATCGTCACCCGCCGCCGCGGGCGCGTCGCCGCTCTCGTCCGAATCCGTGGGGAACGGCGGCAGATCGACGCCGCAACCCGCGATCTCTTCCGCGCCGGCCTCGAAGTCGAACCGCGCTCGCAGGAAGGCGCGCTCGACACCGGTGTTGAAGGCCACGGCGCGGGGCAGTCGGAAGACGTCGCGGTACAGGTCGAGGCGGATCGCGGGTTCGTCGTGCGCCGTGGGCACGAGGACGCTCCGGGCGGGATCGACGCGCAACCCGAGAACGGTGGGCGCGTAGAGATAGGTGAAGAAGACCAGGGTGTCGTACGACGCGTGGCGCTGCTCGAGGTGCTCGATCAGGGCCGGGCACCAGGGTCCCTGCTGCTGCAGCCACTCCTCCTCGTCTTCCTTGCTGTGGGGGTGGGAGAAGATCCAGTCGGAATAGGCGTTGAAGCTCTCGATGTCCCGCGTGCGCGCGTTGGCGAACCGCCGTACCGTGACGCCGCGCACGCGATCCGTCCCTTCCGGGTACTCGTTGGCCCAGGTGACGTAGTCGCGCGCGCACGTCGTCAGCACCTCGACGTCGTGGCGGACGGACAGGCGCTCCGCCACTAGGCGGCAGTGGTACTCGGAACCGCCGAGGATCTCCGTGCCGTAGCGCTGGACGATGAGGGCGATCTTCACGGCTGATCCGACGGGGCGCGGCGCCGGGGCGTGACCCGGCGGGGAACGGCCGACCGGCGCGTGGTCAACACACCTCCTCCAGCATCCGATCGAGCCCCCTTTCGATGCGGGCGGGTGCGAAATCGAGCAGCCGGCGGCGCTGACCGGCTACGACGGCCTCCCGCAAGTCGTCATCGTACACGAGGCGGCCGAGCAGCTCCGCGGCGTACTCCAGGTCCTTGGGCGCGAAGCAGATGCCCGCCCCTCCGAGCGTCTCCGGGACCGCGCCCGCCGCATAGGCGAGCACGGGCACGTCGGCCGCCATCGCCTCGACCAGCGGGACGCAGAATCCCTCGTGCTCGCTGAGAGATACGTAGACGTCCGCATGGCGGTAGTAGCTCGCGAGCTCGTCGTCCGGAACCGGCCCGACGAACAGGAACCGCTCGCGCGGCATCCGGTAGGCGGCGATCAGTGCGCGGACGGTCGCGTGGTAGCGATGCGTGACGTCGGAGCGGCCGACGAAGATCATCCTGAAATGGGGGTCG
The DNA here is from genome assembly GCA_021296475.1 of Acidobacteriota bacterium. Classification (GTDB taxonomy): domain Bacteria; phylum Acidobacteriota; class Vicinamibacteria; order Vicinamibacterales; family UBA8438; genus JAGWAJ01. The sequence goes on along the minus strand of JAGWAJ010000016.1, from coordinate 13,670 downwards.
ACGTACCGCTTGTAGTGTTCGGCGAGCCTGACGTGATCCTCGATCTTCTTGTTCGGCGCGATGCGCCCGACGAACAGTACGTTGGTGAGATCGTCGTCCAGGATGTCGTCGAGCACCGGTTGCCGCCGCGCGTTCGTGATGCGCTCGGTGTCGACCGCGATCGGCAGCACGCCCGTCGGCGCGAACCCGAGCGTCTCGAGCTCGCATCGGTTGAACTCCGAGTCGCCGAGCGCGAGATCGACGCGGCCCACCAGGCTGGCGAGCTCCTGCCGGCCGATGGAGGCGACGCGGAACAGCGCCGGGTCGTACGGGGCGAAGAAACGGGCAGGAGTCACGTTGTGATACTGGAGCACGCGCCGGCCCGACAGCGACGCGAACGCCTCCGTCATCGGAGACGGCAGCGCGAAGTGCAGGACGGTGACGTCGCCGGCGCGCGCCGCCGGGTCGTTGAACGGACGGACCTCCCCTCGAAGCTCGTCGTCGACCGTCAGCGCGAAGAGATTCGCACGATGGCCGCGGCGCCGCAGCATGTCGCGCACCCGCCGCGCGCTGTCGCCGACCGCGTCGCCCCGATGCGCCGCGGGCACCCACTGGTTGATCACCATGGCGCCTCCCAGCGCTCCGACCCCGGAGCCTTCGGCAGCGCGCCGTAGATGGAGGGGCGCTCGTGGCGCAACTCGTCGAGGGCCTCGGAACGCTCGACCTGACGCCAGAAGTCCCCGGTGACCCGGGGAGGCGCAGCGCGCGGTGCGCGGACCATCCGGTCCACGAACGCGAGCAGGGTCGACGCGAAGTCGGCGCTCATGTAGCGGTCGAGCGCGGCGTCCTGCGCGCGCAGGATCTCCTCCTCCAGCCCCGGGTCCGACACCACGGCATGCAACAGCGCCGCCACGTGACGGGGATCCTTGTAGTCGTAGAGCACCCCGCTGCCGTCCATCGTGGCCGGCACCGCGGCGGCCGCGAACGCCACGACCGGAATCCGCTTGTAGAAAGACTCGACGAGGGGCACGCAGAATCCCTCGTGCTCGCTGGCCGAGAGGAAGACGTCGGCGACGTCGTAGAGCGCCGTCAACTGCTCGTTGGACACGTGCCCGATGATGTGCACGTCGGGAACGCGCAGACGGGCGACGAGCTCGCCGACCGCGCCCAGGTAGGCCTTGAAGCCTTCGAACGCTCCGACGAGGAGCAGCCGGGACCGGGGATTGCGGCTGTGGCGGTAGGCGTGGAAGAACCGCACCAGGTCGTCTATGCGCTTGTGGGGCATGAGGCGGCCCACGAAGAGGATGTTCGTCCAGCCGTCGTCGAAGACCCGCGCGAGCATGGGATCGGGGGTGACGTCGAGATGCGTGAAGTCCGGCACCACCGGCAGCACGCCGGTCCTGGGGAATCCCATGGCGGCCAGCTCCGCACGGTTGAACTCGGAGTCGCCGAGCGCGAGGTCGCATCGCGGCACGTAGGCGCGAAGCTCGCGCCGCCCCTCGAAGCACGACCGCGTGAGCGGCGTACGCAGGCCGATGAAATGCTCCGCCGGCGTGATGTTGTGATACACGAGGAGCATGCGGTCGGGCAGGGCGAACGCCAGGCGGGACGCCCGCGATCCCAGGGAGAAATGGTGAATCAGGATGTTGTCGGCCCGACTCTCGTCGCGGAGCTCCCGGTAGTCGCGCGTGGCGTCCTCGAGCCGCGGGTCGGCCGTCTGGACGTAGATGTGCGACCGGTACCCGGCCCGGCGGAGCACCTGTCGGATGCCCAGCACCTCGTTGCCGATTGCGTCGCCGTAGCCCAGCGTCGCGAGTACCTGATGCACCGCAACCGGGTGGCCGCGCTCCATGCAGTCAGCCTCGCGCGCGGTCCGCTCTGCGCCGGCTCGGCGCCCGGCGGCCGGGGCCGGGGCCGGGGCCGGGGCGATCCAACACCGGACCGGTGGGAAGCGCGTCGACGATCTCGCGCGCCGGAGGCCGGTCGCGCCGACGGCGTGCGAGCCATGAGGGAAGGTCCTCGATGCGCCGTGCGGTCTCCGCGCGGTCCTCCTCCTGCAGCCGCTCCAGCATCGAGAGGTACTTCCGCTCGATCGTGCCCCAGGTGTAGTGCTGGTCGAAGTAGGCGCGGCCGTTCGCCGCCAGGCCCGCCCGCAGGTCCGGGTAGGTCTCGATCACGTTGAGCGCCTCGGCGAACTCGGCGTAGGACGTGTAGTAGAGCCCCCCGTTGGCGCGCACGGCCTGCCCGCGGAGCACGTCGCAGGCCCCGTTGACCAGCACGGGAAGCCGCATCGCCCACGCCTCGAGCGTCACCATCGAGAGACTCTCCAGGAAGGAGGGCATCACAAGCAGATCGGCCGCCGCCAGCGCGTCGAACTTCTCCTCGTCGCTGACGAAGCCGAGATGGTGAATGCGCGGGTGCGAGGGCACGTCGATGAGGGCGCTCCCGACGAGGACCAGCCGAAGCTGGTCGGATACCTCGGCGGCGTAGCGCTGGAAGAAGTCGAACAGCTCCTCGCAGCCCTTGTTCTCATCGATGCGGCCCACGTACAGGACCAGGCGGCCCCGGATCCCCGTGCGGCTGCGAAACCGCCGCGCGCTGCCCCGTGCGGGGATCTCGGAGCCGACCCCGACGACCACCCCCGGGACGTCGTGATTCGCCGACACTCCCTGAATGATGGCGCGCTCCTCCGGCGAGTTGTACATGAGCGCCCGGACGCCGCGGAAGATGGGTCCGAAGACCGAGAGTCCGAGGGCCGGGTCGCGCTCGGCGGTGGGGACGAGAATGGCTTGCGGGGACGCGGCCCGAATGCCGTGGTACGCGTGGTAGTACCGGTAGCTGAAGAAGATGAGGTAGTCGTAGGTCGCGGCGGTCCGGCGGAGCCGGCGCACGAGCGCCGGACTCGTGGGTCCCTCGGACCGCAGCCACCGGAGCTCGTCTGCGAGGGAGTGCACGCGTTCGAAGACGTGCGCCGAGCGGCGCCCGAACTCCCCCGGGTCGCGTTCCCGCCGCACCGGGAAGCGGTGCACGACGAGACCGTTGACCTCGTCGGAACCGGGCGGCAACTCGTTGCGCCACGAAACGTAGTCGCGGGCGCACGTAGTGAAAACCTCGACCTCCGCATGCCGGTTGAGGCGCTCCGCGATGTATCGCGCGTGGAGCTCCGCCCCACCGTTGAGGTCGGCGCCGTAGCGCTGAACGATGACCGCGAGTCTCACCGCGAGGTAGGATCGCCCGGATCGGGGTCACCGTTCCGCGCCCCGCTCGCCTCGGGCGGGCTCTCCGCCGTGACGTCGGCGCCCGCGTCGCCCGCGGCCGGACCCGCCGGCGGCTCGGACGCCGCGACCTCGGATTCCGACTGCTCCGCTCCGGAAGCGCCGTCGGCCGTACGCCCGGCGTCGGGCGCCTCGGTCACGACCTCCTCGCCGGCGCCGCCAGCCTCCGACGCCGGTGGGTCCGCCGTCTTGGCGCTGGAGCGGCGCCGCCCACGCCGGCGACGTCGCTTGCGCTTCTCCGAAACCACCGTCTCGTCGCCTTCACCGCCGCTATCGCCGTCCCGGGCCGGCGCGACCTGCGTGCGGTACTCCACGACGCTCTCGAGGGCCCGGGCACGCCGCTCGTCGAAGTCCAGCCGACCGGCGATCGACTCCACCTGCATCTTGTGGTTCTTGACGTCGATCGACAGGCGCGTCATCTCCACCACGAGGTTGTTCAGCAACTCGTAGGTGAGAGCGTCCAGCTCGGCACGCGTCTTCAGCTTCGCCGCGATCTGCTCCGACCGCTCCATCATCCAGTTGACCTGGGCAGTCACCTGCGCGTTGATCTGCTGCTGGGTATGGAGCGCGTGGACGACGGGTGTCGGATTGAAGAAGAGCTTCAGCACCGGCCGCAGCAAGCGGCGGACGCCGAACAGGACCCGCCCGACCACGCCGCGAGACGAACGATAGATGGTGTCGCGGTCGAACTCGAACAGCGGGGGGCTCGCGGGCACGTCCCCCTCGGGGTCCGGAAGGTCCGCCATGCGCCGGCGGTAATGGTCGAGCAGATCCGAGCGGACGTGCTTGGGGTCGAGGAACTGCTCGAGCTTCACCGCGGCCAGTTGCTGGACCTGCTGCTCGGTATAGTCGACGCCGCGCTTCTCGCGGATCCGAGTCCGGATCTGCTCCATGAGCTGTTCGACATCGATCGACTCGGAACGGATGTTGAACTCGGACATCGTGTCGCCCAAGCGCCAGGGCAGCGCCGTTGACCGGGCGCGGGAATCGTGTCGCGGGGCCTCAAGCCGTCGAACCCGACGGGCGGCTCACGCCGCCGCTCCCGCTGAGCATGCCGAGCAGGCCTCGACGACGGGGTGGCGTGCCTGCTCGGCCGGTGCGTACCGGAGCGCACGCGCTCGCGATCGCACGTGGAGATCAGGAGAAGCTCTGCAGTGCGTCCTGCTCCGTCTCGAAGACGTCGAACACGGTGAGCAGCTTCGTGATGGCGAGCAGATCCTCGATGCGCTTGGTGACGTTCATGAGCTTGAGGCTGCCATTGTGCTGCTTGACGGTCGTGAAGGTTCGAACAACCTGTCCGAGGCCGCCGCTGTCGATATAGGGAACGTCCGCCAGGTTCAGGATCAATTTCGTGTGGCCCTGCTGCACCAGACTGTTGATCTTGTCCTTGAGCAACTCGTCGCCATCACCGATGGTCAGCTTTCCCTTCAGGTCCAGAATCATCACGTCGCCCGTCGGGCGCTCTTCAATCGTCATTCCTGTCTTCCCCCGCCGACGCGCGCCCCGCCGGGCGCGTCGGGAGTCTGCGCTGGCGCGAAACTCCTGCGTCGCGCGTTCCAAGGCGCAGACTCCTCAGCGGTCATCGGAGCCCGACGCCACCGCCAAAGCCACTCGGGCCTGCTACCGTCGCGACCGTACCACGGGCGCTGGCGAGTGTCAAGAAACCCCTTGTAATCAAGCGCTTACTCGGACGGGGGCACGCGTTCCCCGATGTCGAAACGCGCCCGCTCGGGCGTGGAATGACGTCACTCGGCCTCCCGGCGCATCTTCTTCCGCGAGCGCTTCCTGGCGAGCGCCTGCTTCGCCCGGCGCTTGTCGCCAGGCTTCAGATAGAAGGAGTGCTTCTTGATGTCCTTGATAATGTCTTCCTGCTGGACCTTGCGCTTGAAACGGCGCAATGCGCCCTCGATGGATTCGCCTTCCTGCACTCTGACTTCGGCCACTACCGCTGCAACTCCCTTCCGCCGCCTGTCCTCGGCCCGCGAACGGCGCCGGCGACGAATTCGGCATGCTACGCTACGACCGGTCGCGAGCCAGTGATCGTAGGTCCAAAGCCGGCGCGGCGTCAAACCGGCGGCCGGCCCGGCGGGGCTTCTCCTGCGCTCCCCATGTGAGATGAAGACCCTGGTGATCGGAGGCGGCGCGCGCGAGCACGCGATCGTGGCCGCCCTCTCCCGCGATGCGGAGTGCAGGGAGGTCGTCTGCGCCCCGGGCAACGCTGGAATCGCGGCGGAGCCGAGGACGCGCTGCGTCGCGGCCGAAGCCGGCGACCCGCAGGGGTTGCTCGCGCTCGCGGAGGCGGAGAGCGTCGACTTCACGATCGTCGGTCCGGAGCTGCCGCTGGCGTGCGGCGTCGGCGACGTCTTCGCGGCCGCCGGCCGGGAGCTCTTCGGTCCGTCGCGCGCCGCAGCGCGACTCGAGTCGAGCAAGGCGTTCGCCAAGGCGTTCATGCAGCGCCACGGCATTCCGACGGCGCGTCACGCGGTCTGCACGTCGGAGCGCGAGGCCCGCGACGCCGTGGCCGGCGACCGGTTCGGATTCCCCGTCGTCGTCAAGGCGGACGGGCTGGCGGCGGGCAAGGGAGTGACGGTCGCCGCGGACCGGGCGGAGGCGGAGGCGGCGGTGCGCGAGGCGATGGTGGAG
>JAGWAJ010000016.1:825-7660 GCA_021296475.1 Acidobacteriota bacterium | reverse complement strand
TCCGACGGCGATCGGGGCCCCAATACCGGCGGCATGGGCGCGTTCGCTCCGACCCCGCTGCTGACCCCGGCGCTCGAGCAGCAGGTCGTGCGGGAAATCGTGACGCCGACCCTCGACGGCATGCGGGCCGCAGGCCACGAGTACCGCGGCGCGCTCTACGTCGGACTGATGCTGACGGCCGCGGGGCCCAAGGTCATCGAGTTCAACGTCCGCCTCGGCGATCCGGAGGCGCAGGTCGTGCTGCCGATGATCGAGAGCGGTCTCGCCACCGTGCTCCGGGCCGCGGCCCGGGGCAACCTGGAAGACGCCGCGTGGCGCGTGACCGCCGATCCGCACGTCGGCGTGGTGGTCGCCTCGGGCGGCTATCCGAACGCCTACGCCACCGGACGGGCCATCGCGGGCCTCGACGCGGCAGCGGCCGTTCCCGGCGCCCTGATCGTGCACGCCGGGACGGACCGGCAGGATGGCACGGTCGTGACCGCGGGCGGCCGGGTGCTCACGGTGGTCGCACGCGGACGGACGTTCGGGCAGGCCATCGACCGCGCGTACGAGGCCGTCGACCTCATCTCGTTCGACGGCAGCTTCGCACGACGGGACATCGGACGCGCGGTGCGCGAGGCCGAGGGGTAGGAGTCCGCGCCGCAGCACGGCGCCGCCTCGCCGCGGGAGGCAGATCGGAGGCCCGCGCCGGCGGGCGACGAGCAGGAGCAGGTATGGCGAATCGAAGAGTCCAGATACTGATGGGATCCGATTCCGACGCGGGCGTCATGCAGCGCGCGGTGGAGGTCCTCGACGAGCTCGGCGTCTCCTCGCACATGACCGTGGCGTCCGCGCATCGATCCCCGGAGCGCGTGCGGCGCCTGATCGACGAGGCCCCCGCCAGCGGGGTGGCGGTCTTCATCGTCGGAGCCGGGGCGGCAGCCCATCTCGCGGGCGTCGTGGCGGCGCACTCGACCCTGCCGGTGATTGGCGTGCCGATCGACTCGTCGCCGCTCCAGGGCTGGGACGCCCTGCTGGCCACGGTGCAGATGCCGCCCGGCGTGCCCGTCGCCACGGTTTCGGTGGGCAAGGCCGGGGCAGTGAACGCGGCGGTGCTGGCGGCCCAGATCCTGGCGACCGGGGACGCCGGCCTCGCCGAGACGCTGGCAGACTACAAGCGGCGCCTGGCGGACAAGGTCGAGCGGGCCGCGGCGCGCGTCGAACGCCCGGCGCGGGTCTGACTCCGACGCCCGGCGCGGGTCCAACGCCGGGCGCGCGTCCCGACGCCCGGCCCCGATCGACGCCCGGGGGGCGTCCCGACGCCCGGCGCGAGTCCAACCACTCAGCCGCTCGCGCCCCGAGCCTCGGGCAGGCGCCAGCCCTGATCCCGCGCGGCGGCCCCGAGCGCTGCGGCGGCCGCGGTACGGTGGTCCACCTGCCACGGCGGCCCCAGCGACGCGCGCAGCCCGCGGAGGAAGGCGTCGACCTCGTCCGCCCCGGCGCCGAGCGCGCGGGCGGCGGCCTCCATCTCCGTGCCCCGCGCACGGGTTGCCACCGGCAGGTTGCACCTCCCCGCCGCACGACTGAGGGCGATGAGGTACATCTCCGCATCGGCGATCAGCGTCGCGGGCCGCGAATCGAGGATGCCGTCGAGCGTCGAAGGCAGCGGGCGGGGCGTCCGGTGGGCCAGCACCAGGAGCCGGCAGTGCGCGCGCACGGACCGCTCGAGATCTCGCAGGGCGGCCGCGGCGCGGACGTCGATCGCCGCCCGCACGCGGCCGATCAGCTCGGCCGCCGCCGGGCGGGCGAGCGCCTGCGCCTCGTGGTGGCAGGGCGCGCTGGGCAGGCCGTCGCCGATCAGGGCCACGCTCCGGCGGTCGACCACGAACGGGACGCTGCCCCGGCCGGCCACGGTCACCAGGATCGCGCGGCCGTAGTGCGTGACGGCGCCGACCGCGGCGGCAGGGTGCGCCATCGGCGTCAGTCCTCGAACAGCATGAGCAGCAGCGCCTTCTGCGTGTGCAGACGGTTCTCGGCCTGGTCGAAGACGACCGATGCGGCACTGTCCATGACGCTGTCGGTCACCTCCTCGCCCCGGTGGGCGGGAAGGCAGTGGAGGAAGCAGGCGTCCGGCTTCGCGTGCGCCATCAGCGCGTCGTTCACCTGGTACGGCCCGAACAGGCACCGGCGCAGGGCCACCTCGGCCTCGCGCCCCATCGACGTCCACACGTCCGTGTAGACCGCGTCGACGTCGCGCACGGCCGCGACCGGATCGTGGAAGCGCCTGAGCTCCGCACCGCCGCAGGCCGCATCCGCCACGCCGGCGTCGACCGACGCCGGAAGCTCGAAGCCCTCCGGCGACGCGATGTGCACGGTGATGCCGAGCATCGCGGCCGCCTGTGCGAACGACGTGGCCACGTTGCCGCCGTCGCCGACGAACGCAACGGTGCGACCGCGCGTGTCGCCCCAGCGCTCCTTCAACGTAAGGCAGTCGGCGAGCGCCTGGCAGGGGTGCTCCTCGTCGCTGAGCGCATTGATGACGCGAAAGTCGGTCGTGGCCAGAGCCAGGTCCTGCAGCCGGCGCTGCGCGTAGGTCCGCACCACCGCCCCGGCGACCCACCGCTCGAGGCTGCGGCCGACATCGGCCAACGACTCCCGCTTCCCGAGCGCCACGTCCGCATCGGGATCGATGAAATCTCCGCCGAGCTCGCGGATCGCGATCTCGAAGGTGGATCGCGTGCGGAGCGACGGCTTCTCGAACAGCAGCGCCAGGTAGGTACCCTCGAGCGCGGCCGACGTGGCGGCTTCGCGCCCGAGGTGCCGGTCGCGCTTCAGAGCCCCGGCGAGCGCCAGGTTGTGCTCGAGATCAGCCGGCTGGAAGTCCAGCACCGAAAGATAGCAGCGGCCCTCGAGAGCACTGCCGCCGGCCGCGCGCACCCCTTCACGCTCGGAGGCGCCGACGTCGGGTGGCGCCGGGGACGCACCGCCGGCCGCCGACGCACGGGCTCCCGCCACGGGTTTGGTCATGTCCTGTAGTCGGCGTTGATGCGGACGTACTCCGCGCTGAGATCGCATGTCCAGACGCTGGCCTCACCGCCGCCGCCGGTGCCGAGATCGACCGCGACCTCCACCTCGGGCGCGCGGAGATGCGCGGCGGCCTCGGCTTCGCGGTCGTCGAACACCGTCGCGTCGGCGAAGAGCACCGCCGGACCGATCCGCACCCGCGCGCGTGCCTCGTCGAAGGCGACCCCGGCGCGGCCCGCGACGGCGAGCAGTCGACCCCAGTTCGGGTCGCCGCCATGAAGAGCCGTCTTGACGAGCAGGGAGTTGGCCGTCCGGCGCGCGTCCGCATCGGACTGCGCGCCGGCCACCCGCACCTCGACCAGGCGCGTGGCTCCCTCTCCGCCGCGGACGATGTCCTTCGCGAGATCCGCGCAGAGGCCGCGCAGCGCTCCCACGAACACCGGATAGAGCGCCGCGTCGATGGACACGCCGCTCGCGCCGCTGGCCAGCAGGAAGACCGTGTCGTTGGTCGACGACTCGCCGTCGACGGTGATCGCGTTGAAGGTGTCGTCCGCGGCGTCGAGAAGCGCGCGGCGCAGCAGGGACGGGTCGAGTCCGGCATCCGTCGTCAGGAAGCCGAGCATCGTCGCCATGCGCGGCTCGATCATCCCGGCGCCCTTGACCATGCCGCCGACGGAGAACGTGCCCGCGGTCGTCGTCACGCGGACCGCGCGCTCCTTGGGGCCGCGGTCGGTCGTCATGATCGCCTCGGCGGCAGCCCGGTGTCCGTCCGGAGCGAGTCGGCTCGCAGCCTCCCCAACGCCGCGCACCACCTTCGGGACGTCGAGCCGCATGCCGATCACGCCCGTCGACGCGACGAGGACGAGCGGCGGGTCGCAACCGACCGCCCGCGCGGTGGCGGCCACCATCTCCCGGGCGGCGGCCATCCCCGCGTCGCCGGTGCAGGCATTCGCGCACTTGCTGTTGACGACGATGGCGCGCGCGCGGCCTCCCGAGCGGGCGAGCTGCCCCTGCGACAAGAGAACGGGCGCCGCCACGGCCCGGTTCGTGGTGAAGATCCCGGCCGCGCTGGCCGCCTCCTCGCAGACGAGGAGCGCCAGATCGAGGCCGGCCGACTTGAGCCCGCAGGCGACGCCGGCGGCCCGGAAGCCGCGCGGGGCCGTCACCCCACCCTCGATGGGTACGACCGGGACCTGCACCTCGCTCATCGCGTTCTCGCCGGAGGCGCCGCCCCGAGGCTCAGCACCACCGCGTACTGGCCGCATCGGCGGAACCACTCGCAGCGGTGGCAGTCGGTCGCGATCTTCTCGGGAACCCAGGTGTGGGGCACGATCGAGAACCCGGCGCGGACGAACGGACGCGCCCGATGGGTGAAGGCGCACACGGTGGGGAAGCCCTGCCGGCGCGCGTCGTCGACGAGCGCCCGCAACAAGCGGCGGCCGAGACCGGCGCCGCGGTGCGCCCGGTCGACGACCAGCGAGCGGACCTCGCCGATCGCCGGGCTCAGCCGGGCGAGCTCGCCGCAGCCGACGATCCGGTCTCCCGCCGCCGCCACCAGGAAGCGCGGCACGTGCAGCTCGACCTCGCCGAGCGGCCGCGGCAAGAGGTGCCCCGCGACCAGATTGTCCGTGATGAGCCGATGCACGCGTGCGGCGTCGACCGCGGTCGCCGCCCGCAGCGTGACGGCTCCGCCGACGCGGTCATCCGCCGCTTGCGGTGGGGCGTCGATCGCGCTCTCCATCATCCCTGCTTCTTCTCGCCTGACGGCTCCGCTCGGCGCCCGACCAATGCGCAGGAGCCTGCGCCGTTCTACGGCGCGGGCTCCGAGGTCGCGCCCGCGGCATCGGCCAGGGCCTGACGCAGGCGCTCGAGCGCCTCGTCGATGTCGGCATCGCCGATCGTCAGCGGCGGCAGCAGCCGGACCACGGTGCCGGCGGTGCGGTTGATCAGCAGGCCCCGCTCCAGGGCGGTGGCGACCACGCGGTCCGCCACGTCGGCCGTCACGTCGATGCCCCACATGAGTCCGTCGCCGCGCACCTCGCCGACGGCCGCGCTCGCCTCGGCCAGGGCCTCGAGGCCCGCCCGCAGCCGGACCCCGGCGGCCGCGACGCGCTCGATCAGACCGCCCTCGAGCGCGTCGAGAAAGACGGATGCGGCGCGGCACGCCAGCAGGTTGCCGCCGTACGTGCTCCCGTGATCGCCGAACGCCACCGCCTCGGCCACCCGCTCGCCGAGCAGGGCCGCTCCGACCGGCACCCCGGCGCCGAGCGCCTTGCCCAGCGCCATCAGGTCCGGCGCCAACCCCAGCGTCGCCGAGTAGAACGCCCGCCCGGTACGCCCGAGCCCGCACTGCACCTCGTCCGCGATCAGGAGCGTTCCCGTCGCCGCACAGCGGTCGGCGAGCGCGGCGGCGGTCGCCGGCGGAATGGGGCGTACGCCGCCCTCTCCCTGTATCGGCTCGACGATCACTGCGGCGGTCCGCTCCGTGACCGCCGCCTCGAGGGCCGCCGCATCGCGCGGGGAGACGAACCGCACGTCCGGGACGAGGGGCTGGAAGGGCGTCCGGTAGGCGGCGCCCGAGGTCACCGAGAGCGAGCCGAACGTCCGGCCGTGGAACGATCCGTCGAAGGCGACGATGCCGGTGCGATCCGTTTCCCCCCGCGCGTGCCAGTAACGGCGGGCGAATTTCAGGCAGGCCTCGACCGCCTCGGTGCCGCTGTTGCAGAAGAACGTCCGCGCGAGCCCCGAGAGGCGGGCGCGCCGCCGCGCCACCTCGCCCTGCAGGGGATGGAAGTAAAGGTTGGACGTGTGCAGCAGCTCCCCCGCCTGGTCGGCGATCGCCTGCGCCAGCCCCGCGTGCGCATGGCCGAGCGAGGCGACGCCGATACCCGACAGCAGGTCGAGGTACTCCCGGCCGTCGTCGTCCACCACCCGGCAGCCCTTGCCGCGGACCAGCACGACCGGAAGCCGGCGGTACACCTGCAACACGTGAGCGGCCTCGACCGCCCGCACCTCGTCGCCGAGTCTGCTCATCGTCTACTGCCTCACCGCCTGCTGCCTCACCGCTTCCACCGCACCCCCCCCTGTCGACCGCCGGGCGCGCGCCGGCCCCGCGCCGGAATCGCCGACGGTCGTCCCGGCGCTCGCATCGAACGCCCGGCTCCGGCCGTCGACGATCACCACCTCGCCGACGCCGCCCCGCCGGGCGGCGCGGCACGCGATCAGCTTCGCGACCATGCCGGCGCTCGCCTGCCCGCCTCCGATCAGGTCGTCGATGGCCGCATCGTCGACCGCGGGAATGGTCCGCCCCTCCCCGTCCAGGACCCCCGCGGTACCGCCGGCGATGACGAGGCGCGTCGACCGGAGTCCGGCCGCGAGGTGTCCGGCCAGGGTATCGGCGTTTACGTTGAGCAACTGTCCCGACGCGCTCGCTCCGATGCTGGCGACGACCGGGACGTGGCCGGCCGCGCACAGATCGAGGACGAGCCGCGGACGGGGCTCGCCCACCGGTTGCCCGACGAAGCCGAGGTCCACGCGCTCCCCGTTCGCGGCGCGGTACCGGCTGGCGCGCCGCACGCTCGCCATCCGTCCGTCGGCGGCCGTGAGCCCCACCGCGCTGGCGCCGGCGGCGTTCAGCGCGGCCACCAGACGGGTGTTGACCCGGCCGGCCAGAACGCCGACCACCACGTCCAGCGCCGGCTCGTCGGTGATGCGCAGGCCGTCGACCGCGCGCACCGGAATGCCGCGGCGAGCCAGGTCCGCGCTGACCTCGCGCCCGCCGCCGTGGACGACGACGAGCGGCCCCGCCGCGGCAAGGCGCGCGAGGCGGCGG
>JAGWAJ010000016.1:0-763 GCA_021296475.1 Acidobacteriota bacterium | reverse complement strand
CTTCGTCACGGGATCAGCCCCGCGCGCTCGTCGAAGCCGTACGCCACGTTGAAGCACTGCAGGGCCTGCCCCGCCGCGCCCTTCCCGAGGTTGTCCAGGCACGCGACCACGACGATCCGCCCGGCATCCACCCGCCAGCCGATGTCGCAGAAGTTCGTGTGCGCCACGTGCTTGATCTCGGGCAGCCGGTCGGCGCACAACCGCACGAACGGCCGGTCGGCGTAGGCCGCCTCGAAGGCCTTCCCGATCTCGTCCGCCGTCGTGCCGGGCCGCACGCGGGTGTAGATCGTCTCGAGGATGCCGCGGTCGAGGGGCACCAGGTGGGGGACGAAGGTGACGGCCCGCCCGAGCTCCTGCTCGATCTCGGCGGCGTGCCGGTGGGCGAAGACCCCGTAGGCGGCGACGCTGCCGTGAATCTCGGAGAAGTGCGTACGCTCGCTGGGCTTCTTGCCGGCGCCGGAAATCCCCGACTTCGCGTCGATGTGGACGTCGGCCTCCGGCGGGACGAGGCCGGCGGCGACGAGCGGCTTGAGGGCCAGCAGCGCCGCCGTCGGATAGCAGCCCGGACACGCCACGAAGCGGGTGGCCGTGAGCGGCGTCCGGTTCCATTCCGCAAGACCGTACACGGCCGGCGGCTCGACCTCGGGCGTGCTCGGATACCAGCGTTGGCGCGCCGCTGCGTCGCGCAGGCGAAACGCGCCCGACAGGTCGAAGACCCGCACTCCGCGGGCGAGCAGCGCGGGCGCGACCTCCGCGCTCGCGG
>JAGWAJ010000103.1:7405-12844 GCA_021296475.1 Acidobacteriota bacterium | reverse complement strand
AACGTCGTGTTCACCGCCCTCGACGGCATCGGCCACTTCACCATGGGCGCCTACGTCCCCGCGCTGCGCGACGCCGGCGAGTGGATGGCGCGGCAGTGGGCAGGGCGCTGAGTCCAGCAGACGCGAATCCGGAGCACGACCGTCCGCGCCGGCCTCATCCCGCAGGGCGGCGCGGCGCGTGAAGATCGGGATTCACGGCCGGCAGCACGCGGCTCGCACCGCGCACGAGGCGGGCATCGCGGGTCAGCAGCGGCGCCGTCGATGACCAGAATCCGGAGGCTCAACGAGATCCCCGGGAACGGCGTACCCGCCGGGTAGAATCACCCGATGAAATATCGACGGCTGGGCACGACGGGGGTCTACGTCTCGGAGCTCTGCCTCGGGGCGATGACCTTCGGGACGCAGTGGGAGGTGATCGGCGCGCTCGGGCAGGCGGAGGCCGATGCGCTCGTGGGCCGGTCGCTCGACGCCGGCATCAACTTCTTCGACACCGCGGACGTCTACTCCACCGGCGATTCGGAGGAGATCCTCGGCCACGCGCTCGCCGCCCGCCGCCACGAGGTCGTGATTGCGACCAAGGTGCGCGGCCGCATGGGACCGGGCGCGAACGAGGTCGGCCTGTCGCGCCTGCACATCATCGCCGCCTGCGAGGCGAGCCTCAAGCGTCTCGGCACCGACTACATCGACCTCTACCAGATTCACCGCAGCGACCCGGAGACGGACATCGAGGAAACGCTCGGCGCCCTCACCGACCTGGTCCGCGCCGGCAAGGTGCGTTACATCGGCTGCTCGAACCTCCCGGCGTGGGAGTTGATGCAGTCGCTCGCCGTCTCGGAGCGGCGGAGCCTCGCGGCGTTCCGGTGCACGCAGTCCTACTACGCGCTGGCGGGGCGCGACATCGAGCACGACACCATTCCCCTCATCCGGGACCAGGGCCTCGGCCTGCTCGTCTGGAGCCCGCTCGCGGGCGGCTTCCTGACCGGCAAGTTCACGCGCGACGGGGCGCGCGACGCCGACGCCCGGCGGGCGGCGTTCGACTTCCCACCGCTCGACAAGGACCGCGCGTTCGACATCGTCGACGCAATGGAGCCCATCGCCCGGGCGCACCGCGGGTCGGTGGCCCAGGTGGCGCTGGCGTGGCTCCTGGCGAAGGAAGCCGTTACCAGCGTCATCATCGGCGCCAGGCGGATGGACCAGCTCGAGGACAACCTGCAGTCCGTCGACCTGACGCTCACTGCCGAGGAGGTGGCCCGCCTCGACGAGGTGAGCGCCACGCCCGCCCCCTATCCGGCGTGGATGCTGTCGCTCGGCGACGACCGGCGGCCGGGGACGTCGCGGAACCTCGCCGCGCGGCTCCGCCGGGAAGCGTAGCCGGCCGCCCGGCGGCCACCAGGGAAGGGAGCGGCGTAAATGGCCTCGAGCGTCACAGACAGCGACCCGGAAGGGCTGGAGCGCTTCATGACGGGCCTCGTCCGGCGCAATCCGGGCGAGCCCGAGTTCCACCAGGCGGTGCGGGAGGTGGCCGAATCGGTGCTCCCGTTCGTGCAGGCGCACCCCGAGTACCGGGAAGCCTGCATCCTGGAGCGGCTGACCGAGCCCGACCGGATCATCACCTTCCGCGTGACCTGGCAGGACGATGCCGGCAACGTCCGCGCCAACCGGGCGTGGCGCGTCCAGTTCAGCAACGCGATTGGTCCCTACAAGGGCGGCCTCCGCTTCCACCCTACCGTGACCCAGAGCGTGCTGAAGTTCCTCGGCTTCGAGCAGATCTTCAAGAACAGCCTGACCGGTCTGCCGATGGGGGGCGCCAAGGGCGGCTCGAACTTCAATCCGCGCGGCAAGTCGACCAACGAGGTGATGCGCTTCTGCCAGGCGATGATGCGGGAGCTGCACCGGCACATCGGCGAGGACACCGACGTCCCGGCCGGGGACATCGGCGTCGGAGCGCGCGAGATCGGCTACCTCTTCGGCCAGTACATGCGGCTGGCGAACCGCTTCACCGGAGTCCTCACCGGGAAGGGCCTGGCGTTCGGCGGCAGCCTCGTCCGGACCGAGGCGACCGGCTACGGCGCCGTGTACTTCCTGCAGAACATGCTGGCCGCGCGGGGCGAGGAGATCGCCGGCAGGACCGCGGTGGTCTCCGGCTCCGGGAACGTCGCGCTCTACGCCATCGAGAAGCTCGTCGAGCTCGGCGCCACGGTCGTCACCGCATCGGATTCGGGCGGCTTCGTCCACGACCCGCACGGCATCGACGCCGAGCGCCTGGCGTGGCTCAAGGAGCTCAAGGAGGTTCGCCGCGGGCGGGTCCGGGAGTACGCCGAGCGGTTCGGCTGCGCCTACCATGAGGGCGCACGGCCGTGGGGCGTCCCGTGCCAGCTCGCGCTGCCGTGCGCCACGCAGAACGAGCTCGACGGCAGCGACGCCCGCACCCTCCTCGACAACGGGCTCGTCGCGCTCGCGGAAGGCGCCAACATGCCCTGCACGCTCGACGCCGTGGGGGCCTTTCTGGAGCGGCGGATCCTGTTCGGCCCGGCGAAGGCCGCCAACGCCGGGGGCGTCGCCGTCTCCGGTCTTGAGCAGAGCCAGAACGCGCTGCGCATCTCCTGGTCGCGCGAGGAGGTGGACCGGCACCTGCAGGCAATCATGCGCGACATCCACGAGAAGTGCCGCGCGGACGGCGCCGAGCCCGACGGGTTCGTCCACTACGTCCGCGGGGCCAACATCGCCGGATTCCGCAAGGTGGCCAACGCGCTGCTCGCCTACGGCGTGGTGTAGCCGTCGCCCTCGACGGGCAGGATCGCAGAATATCCAAGAAATCCGCACATAGACTACTTCGAGGCCCCGTCGGCCGCCGCCTCGGCCGCCTGCCGTTCGAGGTTGCGGTTGATCTCGAGGATGTGGCGGATGTCGTGGTTGCCCTCGTGGCAACCGTACTCGAACATCGGGCCCTCGGTGCGCATCATCGGCACCTCACCCCCCCACGGACTGGTCCAGGTGGTCGGGTCCGTGACCGTGAACTCGTAGCGGATCATGTCCTCCGCGACGCGCGTGAAGCGCTCCTCGACGTGCCGGTGCCGGTTCGACCCGCGGTAGTTCCGCCGCGCGATGAACTGATCGGTCTCCACGACCAGCGTGTCGCCCTCCCAGCGGGCGCGCGAGTCGCCGCCGAACGAGCGAATCGCGTCCGGGATGCCCGGCCCACCGTCGAGGGCCATGATCCGCGGCGGATTGGTCGCCAGCTCCGTGAACAGCACGAAGTGGTCCGGGGTCTGGAAGATCTGATGGATGTCGTTGTAGGCCGGCGGCAGGAGCGGCGGTCCCTCGTGCGTCCAGACGACGCAGCGCTCCATCAGGGGCCGGGTCTCGTAGCCGTCGAACACGGTGGCCATCGCCGCTTCGTGGGCCACCCGCGCGGCCCCCTCCGGCGTCAGCGGCGGAATCCTGCCGTTCGGCGGAGACGTGATCAGCGAGGTGCGCCGGGTCGACAGGCCCTTCGGCACCGGCGTGCGCAACCAGACCTGATTGTCGTAGTGGACGTAGCTGGCGTCCCGGTTCTCCTGGTACAGCGCCGCTTCCCGCTCCTCCGGATCCTCGATGGCGATCGCATCCCGCCGCAACGGGTCGACGCCCTCCGCCGTGAGCTGCTGCTGCAGCTCGGCCACCTCTTCCTCCGAGAGGAACTCCCGGTCGGCCAGGCGCTCGGGGCGCTCGAGAGGCGTGAACGTCTGGGTCGTCCAGTAGCCCTGCAGGTCCGGCTGCCCGTCGGGCAACCGCGGCATCGTCCAGGCCGCCTCCGCGTCGGCGGCCTCCTGGGCCTCGGACTGCCCGGCGAGGGGAACGTACGCCATGGCGGCTATCGCGACTGCCGTTCCGAATGCGGCGAGATGATGGTGCCTCATCTGGCGCTCCCTTCAGGACCTCGATCGAGCAGATTCTATAGCCATTCGGCCCCTCCGCTCTGCGTGATGTCTTGACATCATCCAGCGGGGCATACATGCTGCCATCATGCGAACCACGTTGACGCTCGACGACGACGTCGCGGCGTTGCTCAGGCAACGAGCGGGCACGCTCGGCGTGTCGTTCAAGGAGATGGTCAACCGGGCCCTGCGTGCCGGGCTGTCGCGAGAGATGGCGCCGCGAGACACCCCCGTGCCGAAAACGATTCCCCACTCCTTCGGCTTCCGTCCGGGCATCGACCTCGACAAGCTGAATCGACTCGCTGACGATCTCGAGGCCGAAGCCACGGCCGCCTCCCTGGCGCGTGACAAGTGATTCTGCCCGACGTCAACGTGCTCGTGCATGCGCACAACAGCGATTCGCCCGTGCACGAGGCGGCCCGTCGATGGTGGGACGGGTGTCTGGCGGGAACGGAGGGCGTCGGCCTGGCCTGGGTCGTCATGCTCGGGTTCATTCGCATCACGACCCATCCGCGAGCTCTCCTCCGGCCGCTGCCCGTCGCCGCCGTGCTCGAAAGCGTCGAGAGCTGGCTGCAGCTTCCCCACGTCCACGTCCCGCGACCGTCGGAGCGACACTTCACGGGGCTGCGAGCCAATCTGGAGCGCATCGGCACGGCCGGCAACATGACCACGGACGCCCACCTGGCAACCCTCGCGTCGCAGAGAGGCTACGTGCTCTACACGACCGACAGCGACTTCCTGCGCTTTCCGGATTTGCGCTGCGTCAACCCGTGTCGCTGACGCATCCCGCGAGCAGCGCCCACCCGAGGAAGCCACACGGATGTCGTCGTTGCGCCATCTGCGGTACGACGGCGCGGGCTGGGCGCTGACACTACCCGTCGATGCCGCCCAGGCAGAGGTACTTGATCTCTACGAAGTCGTCCATGCCGTACTTGGAGCCCTCGCGGCCGATCCCCGATTCCTTGACGCCGCCAAAGGGGGCGACCTCGTTCGAGATGATCCCCTCGTTGATGCCCACGATGCCGTACTCCAGCCCTTCGGCGACGCGCCAGATGCGGCCGATGTCGCGGCTGTAGAAGTAGGCGGCAAGGCCGAACTCGGTGTCGTTGGCCATGCGGATCGCTTCCTCCTCCGCGGAGAAGCGGAACAGCGGCGCCAGCGGTCCGAAGGTCTCCTCGCGGGCCACGGCCATGGCAGGCGTGACGCCGGTCAGGAGCGTAGGTTGGAAGAAGCTGCCGCCGAGCGGGTGGCGTCCGCCGCCGACGGCGACCGCGGCGCCCTTGCCGACCGCGTCCGCAATGTGCTCCTCGACCTTCTCGACCGCACGCATGTCGATGAGCGGGCCCTGCTGCACTCCGTCCTCGAGTCCGCCCCCGACTGTGAGCCCGGCCACCGCCTCGGCCATCTTCGCGGCGAACGCGTCGTAGATTCCGTCCTGCACCAGCACCCGGTTCGCGCAGACGCAGGTCTGGCCCGCGTTGCGGTACTTCGAGGCCATGGCGCCCGCCACCGCCGCGTCGAG
>JAGWAJ010000103.1:4747-7251 GCA_021296475.1 Acidobacteriota bacterium | reverse complement strand
GGACCGGTGATGACGTTCACGACTCCCGGCGGGATCCCCGCCCGGTCGGCGAGCTCCGCGAGGGCGAGCGCCGAGAAAGGCGTCTGGGAGGCGGGGCGAATGACCACGGGGCAGCCCGCCGCCAGCGCGGGGGCGCACTTGCGGGTGATCATCGCGGCCGGGAAGTTCCACGGCGTGATGGAGGCAACCACGCCGATCGGCTGTTTCAGCACCACGATCCGCCGGCCCGGCAGGGGGTGGTCGATGACGTCGCCGTAGACGCGCTTCGCCTCCTCGGCGAACCATTCGATGAACGACGCCGCGTAGGCGATCTCGCCTCGAGACTCGGCCAGCGGCTTCCCCTGCTCGGTGGTCATCAGCACCGCAAGGTCGTCCTGATACGCCATCAGCAGCTCGAACCAGCGGCGCATCAGGCGGGCCCGCTCCTTCGCAGGGCGGGAGCGCCACCCGCTCCATGCCGCGTCGGCCGCCTCGATGGCGGCGCGGGTCTCCTCGCGGCCGAAGGCCGGGACCGTGCCCATGACCTCGCGCGTGGCAGGGTTGTCCACCTCCATCACGCCACCGCTCCGCGCGTCGGTCCACGCGCCGTTCACGTAGCACTGCTGGCGGAAGAGGGCGGGATCGCCGAGCGTGAGCGTCGTCCTCGCATCCATGGTCGTGTCTAGTACGGTCCCTCTTCGCGCAGGCGATTCGCTGTCGTCGTCTGCATGCATCAGACGCTAGCACATCGCTTGATGGTCGCCACGATGTCGGGCACGGACAGTTTCTCGGTGTCGATGTGGGCGGCGAACAACGGTGACCGCAACGCGCAGGAGCAGCGCTCGACGCGGCGAAGAGCCCACCAGGTCGCCCACGGCGGGGAGAGGCGGCCCAGGAGCCGGCGGCGGATGGTCTTCGGACAGGCGACGAGAGCGAAGTGATGGACGGTGATGCCGGACCGTCGCAAGCGGCCGACCGTTTCGTCGAAGTAGACCGGATTGACCACCGTCATCGGCACGATGAGCGGTCCCGGGTGATCGCGAAGCCGGCTCTCGATGGTTGCGACGGTCAGGCGGCGCCACGACGGAATGTCCTGGAAGTCCGACGTGCGCAACGCGGCCGGAACGACCCTGCGCAGCATCCTGCCGATCTGCTCGGGATCCAGCACGAGCGCGTCGGGCAGCTCCGCGGCAAGGGCGTGTGCGACGGTCGTCTTCCCTGCCCCGAAGGCGCCGTTCAGCCAGATCGAGCAGGCCGCGGTGAACGAAACCTCGGTCGGCCTGGCCGCGCTGCTCGCCATCGCACTCGCGCTCGCGATGACCGCGGCGGCGTCTCCGCGGCCCGGCCGGCTGTCTCTCGTCGCGTGGCTGCGCGACGGCGTGAATGGCGCGACCGCGGGGCGCGCGGGAGCCGGCGCGCGCAACGCGCTCTTCGTCTCGCAGGTCGCGATGGCCCTCGTCCTCACCATCGGGGCCGGCCTCCTCGCCTCCAGCTACGTCAACCTGGCGAGCGTCCGACGGCGCTCCGGCGTCGCAGACCGTTGTCGGCGTCGTCGAGGACGCCCGGTACCGGGAGATCGAGCGCGGGCGGTTCGGCCTCTATGTGCCGTTCACGCAGGTGTCGATGGGCCTGAACCACCTGGTGGTTCGGACGCAGGACGACCCCGCGCGGCTCGCCGCCGCGCTCCGTGCCGAGGTGCGGCGGGCCGACCCCAACTTCGTCGTCCAGTCCATCACGCCGGTCCGCGGCCTTGTCGACGACGCCATGCGCCCGTGGCGCTTCAACATGACCCTGGCGACGCTGCTCGCGGGCCTCGCCCTCGGTCTCGCCGCCGTCGGCCTCTGCGGCACCGTCGCCTACGGCGTCGCCCGGAGGACCCGAGAGATCGGTGTGCGTCGCGCCCTCGGCGCGCAGGCGTTCGACGTGCTGCGGCTCGTCTGGGGGCAGGTCGTGGCGCTCAGCCTGCTCGGGGCGGCCATCGGCCTCGCCGTGGCGCTCGCCGCCGCCGAGCTGCTTCGGCCGCTGCTCTTCGGCGTGGCGCCGCGAGAGGCGGGGAGCCTGGCAACGCTCACCGCACTGCTCCTCGCGGTGTGCGCGGCGGCGAGCCTGCCGGCGGCTTGGCGCGCGACGAGAATCGAGCCCCTGGCGGCGCTTCGGGAGTCCGAGTGACGCGGATCACGTGTCGACGCCGCCCGGCCGGTTGGTCACGGACGACCAGACCACGCATCCGTCAGCCCTCCGAGATCCGAAGTGGTATCGTGGGCATGGTGAGGGTCTTGCATCGACCTGATGCATGCAGACCATGTTGGATACGCATGCCGTAGCCCGCTCACTGACCGATGCCGACTTCACGCCGGCCCAGGCCGACGTTCTCGTGAATGCGCTGCGCCAGGCGGCCGAGCAGGGCGATACCGTCACATCGGACCAGTTCAGGGCTGGTTTCGCTGAGGTGCGCACCGAGATCGCAAGCCTCGATACCCGGCTCTCGACGCAGATCGCCGAGGTGCGCACCGAGATCGCAAGCC
>JAGWAJ010000103.1:0-4736 GCA_021296475.1 Acidobacteriota bacterium | reverse complement strand
TGCGCACCGAGATCGCAAGCCTCGATACCCGGCTCTCGACGCAGATCGCCGAGGTGCGCACCGAGATCGCAAGCCTCGACACGCGCCTCTCGACCCAGATCGCCGCGGTGCGCACCGAGGTCGCGAACCTGGAGACCCGACTCGTTCGGTGGATGGTCGGAACCGTAATTGCGACCGCCGGAGTGACCGTCGGAATCCTGCGCCTGTTCGGGTAGGGTCGGCCGGACTCCCTGGACGGCCCCGGAGTGAGGCTCGTGAGGACACAGCCCGGGCTCCGATCGCACGCTGACGTCGCGCGGCGCACACGGAGGAGCAGATGCCGACCCGCAGGCACTTCATCGGACGGACGGCGAGCGCGATGGCCGGCATGGCCCTGGTCGGGACCGGCGTGCGCGGCGCGACCGGCCGGCCGTCGGGCGCTCCGGCTCAGCCGGCGGGCGCAACCGCGCGCCGGCAGGTCGTCGTGGGCGGGCGCCGGGTCAGGACGGTGGACGTGCACGCCCACTGCGAGATTCCCGGCGTCCGGGAACTCCTGGGCGGAAGCCCGTCGGCCAACCCCGCGCTCACCATCGGGCCGGACCGTATCCGGGCCATGGACGCGGCCGGCATCGACGTCGAGGTCCTCAGCATCAACCCGTTCTGGTACGGGGTCGACCGCGAGGTGGCGGCCCGCCTGATCCGGGCGCAGAACGAAGGTCTCTCCGAGATCTGCGCGACCTACCCGGACCGCTTCGCGGCGCTCGCCACGGTGGCGCTGCAGCACCCGGAGCTGGCGGCCGAGCAGCTCGAGGAGGGCGTCACGGCCCTCGGGTTGCGCGGCGGCTCGGTCGGGGCGGCAGTCGGCACCGAGGAGCTGGCCTCCCGCCGCTTCGATCCGTTCTGGGCCAGGGCCGAGGAGCTGGACGCGCCCATTTTCCTGCACCCGCAGGGCGTCCCCGAGCTCGCATCGCGCCTGCAGGGGAACGGCTTCCTCGGCAACGTGATCGGCAATCCGCTGGCGACGACCATCGCCCTGTCCCACCTGATCTTCGAGGGCACGCTGGACCGCTTTCCCGGGCTCAAGCTCTGCGCGGCGCACGGAGGCGGCTACCTGCCGTCCTACTCCGACCGATCCGACTACGGCTGCGCCACGCGTCCCGAGCAGTGCACCGGCCCGCTGGCGAGGCGGCCCACCGACTACGTGAAGCAGCTCTACGTGGACGCCCTCGTCTTCACGGGCGACGCCCTGCGGCATCTCGTGTCCGTGGTCGGCGCGAACCGGATCGTGATCGGCACCGACTACCCGTATCCCTGGACGGCAACCCCGGACGACGCCCGCGTGCCGCGCTTCGACGTGGTGGATCACGTCCTCGACACGCCGGGACTGAGCGACGCCGACCGCGTGGCCATCCTGGGGGGCAACGCCGCCGCCCTGTTCGACATACCGCTGTAGCGTCCCTTCGACGGACCCGAAAGGGCGTCGGGAGGGGCAGCGGCGCCGCGGCCGCGCGCACGCAACGCGCGGGGGGGCGACGCGAGACGGCAACGAAGGGGAGGCTGGAGATGACGAAGAAGCGCAGTGGCGACCATGACGATGCGCGGCCGGAGAGCGAGCGCGGCGTCAGCCGGCGGGACTTCGTCAGAGCGGGAGCCGCCGCCGGGCTGGGCACGGGCGCCCTGCTGGCGCCGGACCCCGCATCCGGACAGACTTCCGCGTCCAACGCCGAGGACGTCGCCTGGGACTACGAGGTGGACGTCGTCATCGCCGGCGGCGGGTGCGCCGGCCTCACCGCGGCCATCCGCGCGCGCGACCTCGGGGCCAGCGTGCTGGTGGTCGACGCGAACTACGACGTCCAGCGGGGCCTTCGTGTCCCTCGGCGGGGGCGACCCCGTGCAGGTCCGCGACAGGAAGGGCGAGAGCGACAAGGAGGGGCTTATCACCGCCGAGCCCACCGAGGCGCCGGAAGAGCTCGACGACAGCGTCGACCTCCTGTTCACGGACCTCACCGACTGGTCGGTCGTCGACCGCAAGGCCCAGAGCCCGTACCGCTACAACGAGCCGGAGCTCGCCCGTTCGTGGGCGGAGAACTCCCCCGCCACGCGGCAGTTCCTCATCGACAACTACGTCCGGTTCACGCGCGTCAGCGGCACCCACGGCGGCGGCGGCCTGTCGCGGGCGCGCGGGGCGCGCTGCTTCCTCATGCTCGGCGACAGGACGGACATCAAGGCGGGCACGATCACGGCGGAGGACGCCGGCGTCGCCGATCCCGAGCGCACGAGCGCGTTCGCGCCGCAGCAGATGAACAACGTGAGCCGTTCCGTCGCGCCCGGCGCCGTGAGCAACGGCGTGGCCCTGGCCCGGCCGCTGGAGTTCTCGGCGCGCGAGAAGGGCGTCGAGTTCATGCTGCACCGCCGCTTCGCGGACCTCGTCCGCGAGCAGCCGTTCGCGGGCCGGGTGGTCGGCATCCGGGCCCACTACTCGCCGCGGCATCACCCCGAGACCGGGGAGCTGCTGCGGAGCTACTGGCAGAACGGGAACGTCGACGAGCGGCGCGAGACGGTGACCATCCGCGCCCGCCGGGGCGTCATCCTCGCCAGCGGCGGCCACGCCGGCAATCCCCAGGTCCGCAGCATGTTCTACCCGGCCATGCGGGAGCCGGCCTTCCCGACGAGCGGCGTGGCCCTGCAGGGCCCCCACGGCCAGGACGCCAGCGCGCTGGTCGCCGGCCTGCGGGTGGGCGCCAATCTCGCCGGCATGCAGCAGAACCTGTCGTATCCGACGACATTCCACATCTCGACCCGCCTCGGCACCCGGGACGCCTACACGACGATGATGCCCGGGCACCCGACGTTCGGCTTCCGCGGCTCGGCCGGGGTCAACGTCGGCAGCGCCGGCTTCGAGGAGTTCATCGCGGTCAACCAGGTCGGGAAGCGCTTCTTCAACGAGGTCCGCCTTCCGGTCAGGCCCCCCGGGAACCGGTACCCGGGCGACGGCGCATCCCCGGGACGGGGGCTCGACCACAAGCCGCGCGACTGGCGCAACTGCCGCAAGCAGTGGGTCCGCGAGATGTACGACTACGACCACGGCCTCGACGCCGCGCTGGCCATCAACGAAGGCTCGAAACCGCCCGAATACTACTCGGGACCGCTGTGGGCCATCTTCGACCAGGAGGCGGTGGAGCGCACGGGCTGGGAGTTGCGTTTCCCCTATGTGGCCGACAACGGCTACTTCTTCCAGGCCGACACCATCGAGGAGCTGGCCGGGAAGATCGCGGCCGGCCACGAGTTCCAGCGGGTGCCGTTGCGCCACCTGGCCGAGACGGTGGTGAAGTGGAACGGCTACGTCGATGCCGGCAAGGACCCCGACTTCGAGCGCGAGGCGGACGCCCCGCTGAACCGCATCGACCGGCCGCCGTTCTACGCGCTGTCCATCCTGGTGGTCTGGCACGACTCCTACGGCGGCCTGCGCGTGAATGGCCGCCAGCAGGTAGTGGACATGCAGGGGGAGGTCATTCCCGGCCTCTACGCGGGTGGCGAGGCGGTCGGCGGCTTCAACAAGCACGGCCTCGGCAAGGGCCACGTCCATGGCTACATCGCCGGCACGCACGCCGCCGGGGAGCCGCCCGCCTAGCGGAGACACCATATGGAAGCGAGCCGGACGACACGAATCCTGATGGGCAGCTCGGTTCGTGCCTGCGTGCTCGATGTCCGCGCCCGCGTGCTCGACGTCCGCGCGCGCCTGGTCACCGTCCACGCGCGCCGGCCCACCGTCCTCGCGCGCTCGATCTTCGTTTTTGCCTGCACGCTCGTCCCGTGCGCCGTCGCCGCGCAGGACGAATCGGCGGCCGCGCCCGGCTCGGTCTGGGACGGCGTCTTCACCGAGGCGCAGGCGGCGCGCGGCCGCCTGACCTACGCCGGAGCGTGCGGCCTGTGTCACGGCCGCCGGCTGAACGGCGCGCCGGACGATCCCGACATGGTGTCCACGCCGCCGCTGGCGCGGGCGCGGTTCCTGCGCGAGTGGGAGGGACGGTCGCTCGGCGCCCTGCTCGCCTACACGCGCCTGACCATGCCGGAGGACAATCCGGGCTCGCTCACCGACGCGGAGTACGTCGACGTCATCGCCTACATGCTCTCCGTCAGCAGGATGCCGGCTGGCGACGGCGAGCTCCCGGCTGATGCGCGCCGCCTCGCCGATATCGTGATCCAGGGGGAGCAATAGGCGCCGAACCCACGGGCCGCCCTATCGTGGTGGCGGCTGTCGCAGGCGCACGGCGCGGCGCGGGGTGCCGGGGCTTGACTTGGCCTGCCGCGGGGAACATCCTCACGGGCGAATCCCATAGATCGCCCAAGGAGCAGACGATGAAGCTCTCGAGAATGCGCTACGGAAGTCGATCTCGCGCCCGGCGGTTGGGCGTCGCGCTGTGCGCTTCGGTCGTGGTCCTGACCGCGACCGGCCTGCAGGCGGAAGTGCCGGGAACGGCGACCCTGTCCGGGACGGTGACCGCCTCGCAGGAGTTCACGGCAGCGCAGGTCTACGCCCGCAACCTCGACCGCGACATGGTGTACCAGGTGTACACCAACGGCGGCCGCTTCCGGGCCGTCGCCCTGTTCCCAGGCACCTACGAGGTGAGCGCCAGCACCAAGCACCTCGAGTCGGACGTCCAGACCATCACCGTGAGCGCCGGCGACGCGGCCGAGGTCGACCTGACGCTGGGCCCGCTCTCGGGCGACGCGCCCCCGCTCGTCATCCCCGCCGG
>JAGWAJ010000160.1:524-2198 GCA_021296475.1 Acidobacteriota bacterium | reverse complement strand
GCAGGAGACGGTGCCGACCCCGCCGAACCTGACCTACAGCGACACCATGACCCTGGTGAAGGGCGGCCGCGAGGTGCAGTTGCATTTTCCGGGGCGCGGCCACACCGGTGGCGACACCCTCGTGTTCCTCCCCGAGGAGCGCATCGTGTTCACCGGCGACTTCTTCGTCGGCCGTCCCGGCGGCCACGGCCTGCCGTACATGGGCGACGGCTTCGTCGAGGAGTGGCCGGCGTCGCTCGACCGCCTGAAGGCGCTCGAGTTCGACGTCATGGTGCCCGGCCATGGCACGCCGTTCACCGAGCGCGAGCAGATCGACCACCTGCAGGCATATCTCCGCGACCTGAACCGGCAGGTGAACGACCTGTACGCCGAGGGCGCCTCCGCCCAGAGCGCGGCCCGCCGCGTGGACCTCAGCGCCCACACGCAGCACTACGGCCCGAACGCGGCGCGCCCCGACCCGCGCACGACTTGCTGCAGACCAGGTTCCCCCGGTAGGACCAGCGCGATTGCCGCGGCGGCGTCGTTCCACGGCAAGGCAGCCCCTGCCGTGGAACGGTATGGGGTTGGCGCGGGGCCCGCCGGGCGACCGGCGTGCTGCCCGGCCGCAACTGACGGACCGTCGGGAAGGCAGACTCCCGATTCGCACCGAACGAGGTCGCGCGCATGGCGCGGCCCTCGTTCGGCAACTCCTTGCTGCGATAGCTTGCTGGCGGTTCGATTTCGGGGAACCCCCCGGGGTCAGCGGGTCTCTGCCATCACCCGCGCGAAAGCGGCATCCAGGGCGGACTGGGCCTCCGCGAGGCGGGCGCGAGTGTCGCGCAGCCAGCCCCGGCTCGCGTCCGCCCGCTCGCGGCCCGCCTGGAGCATGCGCGTCACTTCTTCCGCCTGCGGCCCGCCGAGCCCGCGCCGGCTCGCGACCATCTGCTCGGGGTCGAGGGCGGCCTGGATCAGGGCCACGTCCACCGGCAGCGGCTCGCCGTAGGCCTCGTCGTACAGGTGGCGCAGCTCGTCGGCGGTCAGCTCCTTCGGGCGCTTGCCCTGCGCGCGGCCGTACTCGGTGATCTCCGACGCGTAGTGATGGCCGACGCGAAACGGCACCTCGGCGTGGCGCAGCAGGGTGTCGGCGACCTGCATAGTCGGCGTCGACCTCGGCGAGCGACCGCGCGGGGTCGACCACCAGCCCGTTGACCACACGCGCGTAGACCCTGTACATCTCCGCGGCCTTGGCGACGGTCTCCAGGAGCTGGTCGGGGGCGCGGTAGTCGGCCATTCCCGTCGACGTGTTGTGGGCGGCGAGGAACACCGTCTGGGCGTCGCCGATGACGGTGCTCGCGAGCCGCCGCAGCGTCGCCAGGATGACCGGGTTCCGCTTCTGCGGCATGATGCTGCTGACCCCGGTGAGAGAGCGGTCGAGGACCAGCCAGGGCGCGGGGTCGTGGTACTGGACGTGCACGTCCTCCATGAGCTGGCCGATCGACAGGGCGGAGATCGCGAGGGTCGACGCGACCTCGGTCTTCGAGTCGACCGACGAGACGTGGTTGGCGTCGTAGGCGTTCTCCACGACGCCGTCGAACCCCAGCAGCTCGGCCAGGCGCCCGCGGTCGAGGGGGAACCCGGAGGTGGCGAGGGCGGCGGCCCCGAGGGGGCTGCGGTTGACGCGGGCGAATGCCTCCT
>JAGWAJ010000160.1:0-490 GCA_021296475.1 Acidobacteriota bacterium | reverse complement strand
CAGCAGGTAGTGGGCCAGCGACGTGGGCTGCGCCTGCACGCCGTGGGTGTAGGCGGGGACGATGGTCCCGGTGTGCCGGCCCGCGAGGTCGAGCAGGGCGTCGCGCGGCGCGAGCAGGGCCTCGTAGGCGTCGAGCAGGGCCGCGCGGATGGCGAGGCGCCGGAAGGTCGAGCCGATGTCCTGGCGGCTCCGGCCGGTGTGGAGCCGCGACGCGTCCCGGCCCGCGACCTCGACGAGGAGCGCCTCGAAGTCGAGGTAGTCGGACGAGCGCGCGGCTCCCGGCTCGCCCTGCCCGGCGACGACCGCCGCGATGCCGCGGGCGATCTCCGCCGCCATCGGCTCGGGCACCAGGCCGACCTCGCTCAGCATGACGATGGACGCCTTGTTGATCTCGCCCAGGTGGTGAAAGTCGTCCTGCGCGGGCTGTGCGAGCGCCGGGGCGGCGCCGAGCGCGAGGCCGATTCCAAGTGTGGCCACTGCGGCGAGCTGA
>JAGWAJ010000102.1:7899-8374 GCA_021296475.1 Acidobacteriota bacterium | reverse complement strand
GCGCGAGGGCGAGCGAGGCGATGAACTGCTCGCCGCCGGAGAGGCTGGCGGGCGTGCGCGGCTGGTTGGAGTCCCGGTCGAGGACCCGCCACTGCTCCTCCGACTCCCCCGGGTCCACGAACGAGTAGCGGCTCGCCGTCATCTCCTCCAGCATCCGGGACGCGTGCACGAGCAGTCGACGCGAGCGCCGCAGCGTCAGCCACTTCAGGAACGCGCCCGGCTTCAGGGCGTCTTCGAGGTCGCCGAGCGCACGTTCCTTCTCCTGAACCTCCGCGAGTAGCGAGCGGAGCCGCTCGACGTCGTCGACGAGGGCGGCGAAGCGCTCCGCCTCCTCGCGCGCGCGGCGCTCCGCGAAGCGGGCGTCGTCGGCCGCCGCGCGGGCGCGTTGCACGATGGCATCGAGGTCGTCCGCGTCGATGCGGGCGTCGAGCCGCTCGCCGATCGCCGTGAGCCGTACGCGGGCTTCGTCCGCCCG
>JAGWAJ010000102.1:6694-7779 GCA_021296475.1 Acidobacteriota bacterium | reverse complement strand
CCGCGTCGACGAGGATGTCGCGGTGGGCGTTGAGATCGCCGACCAGCGCGTCGAGCGGCGCGTCGACCTCGTCCGCCCGGCGGCCCGCGATGCCGGCCAGGGCCGCTCCCGCGTCGCCGAGCCGGCGCTGCAGCCCGTCGCGTTCGGTCGCCCGTTGCACCAGGATCTCCGCCCGCGCCCGCGCGGCCGCCGTCTGCTTGCGGAACGGACGGCTGTCCACGCGGCTGAGCTCTGCGGCGTCGTCGGGCAGGGCCAGCTTCGGCCGGTAGGGCTGCGGAATCGAGCCGACCGCGGCTGCCAGGCGCTCGACGGACTGGGTGGCGATCCGTTGCGATTGTGCGGCCAGCCTGTCGGCGCTGGCGGCCGCTTCCCGGGCTACACCGGCCGCGGTCTCCTGCCTCGTCGCGTCGCCTCGTAGCGTCTCTGCGATGCGATCGTGCTCGGCGAGCCGCTCGGCGGCTTCAGCCCACGCCGTTGCCAGCGGGGCGAGCAGCGCGTCGCGGTCGGGGAGCGGCCCCTCTGCGTCCAGATCGGGGCGGATGTCCCGCGCGAGCTCCCGGCGCGCCTCCCGCAGCGCCGCCGCGGCCGCAGCGGCGCCGGCCTCCGCGTCGGCGGCCTGCCGCGCCAGGCTCTTCTGCTCGGCGTCGAGCGCCGTGGCCCGCCTGGCAGCCTCCCGTGCCGTCTCGTCCGCGGCGGTGGCGATCTGTTGGGCCTCCTCGAGGCCGGCAGCGTCGGGTGCTTCCCAGTTGGCGGGGAGCTCACGTTGGCAGATGGGGCAGGCGTCCCCCGCGTGCAGGTCGTGGGCGGCCGCCGCCGC
Source organism: Acidobacteriota bacterium (assembly GCA_021296475.1). Lineage (GTDB taxonomy): Bacteria > Acidobacteriota > Vicinamibacteria > Vicinamibacterales > UBA8438 > JAGWAJ01. The sequence goes on along the minus strand of JAGWAJ010000102.1, from coordinate 6,962 downwards.
CGACCCCGCACGCCGGGCGGCGGCCAGGTGCTCCTCGGCCGTGCGTGCGGCTTGCGCCGCCTTGCGTTCCGCCCGCACCGCCCCCGCCAGACGCTTTCCGCAGTCTTCCGTCTCCGCTCGGAGCGTCTCGTGCCGCTTCCGGGCCTCGTCCACCGCGGAAGCACGTTCGACGTACCGGGAGTGCTTCCGCTCCGCCGCGGCCCGAAGCTCCTGGGTGGCGCGGACGGCCACCTCGAGCGGGGGACGCTTCGCGGCGTGGCCCTCCGTC
>JAGWAJ010000102.1:5713-6460 GCA_021296475.1 Acidobacteriota bacterium | reverse complement strand
GTCTAGGGCCGCGATCGGCGCCAGGCGGTCGGCCGCGCGATCCGTTTTCACGGCCTCCAGCCTCTCGATGACGCCGGACGCCGCGCGCTCCATCTTCTCCGCGTCGTGAACGCTCTCGAGAGCCCGCTCCGCGGCCTGCTCGTCCCTGGTCGCTGAGGCCGCACCCTCGGCCGCCGCGGCGAGCGCCGCCTGCAACTGCTCCCGGTGCGCCGCCGGGTCGTCCGGGTACTCCGAGGCTGCCTGCTCGAGCCGGATCCGGAGCTCGACGGCCTGCTGACGCGCCTTGCCGGCCAGGGCCCCCGCCGCCTCCAGCTCGTCCGTGCGCCACACCTGCCGCAGGATGCGGCTCCGGTCGCGCGGCTCGTCCTCCACCAGGAGGCGCGCGAAGCGCCCCTGCGGGAGGACCACGGTGCGGAGGAACGCGTCGCTGTCGAGCCCCAGCAGCGCCACGATGCGCTCGTTGACGCGCCGGACCTGCTCGACCTGCTCCACTGCCTCGCCGTCCTCGCCGAGCCGGCGAAGCTGCGCGCGCGCCTGCCCGACGCCGCCCTGCCCGCCGCGGCGCAGCGAGCGCGCGACCTCCCACGTCTCCCCCGACACCCGGAAGCGCAGCACGACGCGCAGGTCGGTCGACGTGTCGTTCATCAGCTCCTGGTTGGCGTGCGCGGTGAAGGTGGTCTGGCCGTAGAGGGCGTAGGTGATCCCCTCCAGGATGGAGGACTTGCCCGCCCCGGTGTCGCCGATGAT
>JAGWAJ010000102.1:0-5491 GCA_021296475.1 Acidobacteriota bacterium | reverse complement strand
CCGAAGTCGGCCGCGGCGTCCTGCCCGGCGCCGCCCAGGGCCTGCGCAAAGAGGGCGCCGACCGCCTCGTGGGGCGCCTTGATGCCGCGCGCCGCGGTCGTGCGCCACTCCCGGAAGAGATCGTGGAGCGCCGGCTCGGCGTCGGCGTCGTTCTCGGTGGCCGGGTCGATCGGCTTCACGGGCTGGTTGGCGATGGTGTTGGCGAGCTCGAATACGGCGCAGTTCGGCGACCCGTCCGCCAGCCGGTCGGCAAGGTCGGGGATGGGATCGTCGGAGACGACGCGGGCCTTCAGGATGCAGTCGTCGAGCCCGCCGTTCGCGGCCCGGCGCTCCAGTTCGTCGAGCGTGCCGGCGAACTCGGTGAGGGGGCGCCCGCCGGGAAGATCGCGCGTCTCCGTGCGCACGTCGTCCCCGATCGTCACCAGCACCGCCTGCTTCGCCTGCTGCCGCTCCCCGAAGTCGAGCGGGATGAGCGAGCCGGCATAGCGGCCCTGCGCGGTCCCGCCCGGCAGGAGCTGCGGGTCGTGGATGTGCCCGAAGGCGGAGTACAGCGCGCGCTGCAGCCCCTCCACGTGGGTGGCGAAGTCCTCCCCCACGGTGATCCGCCGCTCCGACCGGGCCGGCCGGGCGCCGTGCAGGTGCAGGTGCGCAGCGTAGAGGACGATGCCCCGGGCGCCGGCCTTCTCGTGCGCCTCGTCGAGCAGGCGCCCGTTCAGATCCTTGATGCCGTCCGCGTAGTTACCCTCGAAGCGGGAAGGATCGTCTGTGGCATAGTCGGCGATGGCGCTCGGGGCGATGAACGGTACGCACGCCACCGCGACCGGCTCCTGCGCAACCTCCGGGTACTCGACCACCTGCGGCTCGGTGACCAGCCGCAACCGGCGCGGCTCGGCGGCGCCGGCCAGCTCGTCGATCACGCGCAGCAGCACGGGTGAGTCGTGGTTGCCCGACAACACCAGGGTCGGTGCGACGGCCGACAGGCGCCGGAGCGCGTGCACGCCGAGTTCCAGCGCCTCGTAGGGCGGCCGGGTGGCGTCGAAGAGATCGCCCGTGTGCAGGATCAGGTCGGGGCCTTCCGACTCCGCCAGCGCCAGCAGCGCGCGGAGAGCCGCCAGGTGGTCGGGCGTGCGGTCGTGACGGCCGAGTCTCGCGCCCAGGTGCCAGTCGGAGGTGTGGAGCAGCTTCACAGCTCGACCTTCGGGCCGGCCAGGGCGCCCACGTTGCGGATGATGCCGGCCGCCCGCGCCTCGGCTGCCGCCTCGTCCTCCGCCGCCTCGTCCGGATTGGTCGCGAAGGGCGGGAACGGGAAGCGGATGGGGATCGGCTCCGGCACGATGGGCTGCGAGACGACCATCGTCCCCGGCATGAAGCGGGTTGCGCGCTCGCGCAGGGCCGGCGTCAGGAAGCGATAGGCGTCGGACTCGCTGGCGTCGAGCCGCCCCGCCACCTTGAGCGACGCGTTCCGCGGCAGCGCCTGGGCCACCGCGGACGCCGCCTGCTGCGCGCCGATGAGCAGCACGCCGAGCGACCGCCCGCGCTCGGCGATGTCGACCAGCAGGTCCCGGAGGGGCGAGAAGCCGTGGGCCGGGGCGTACTTGTTCAGCTCGTCGAGCACCACGAAGCGGAGCGGGGTCCGGCCCGTCCCCTGCTTCTCCCGCCACACGCGGTCGAGGAGGGCGCCCACGACGAAGCGCTGCGCATCGTCGTGCAGGGTCGAGATGTCCACCACGTGCAGCTTCGCGTTCTCGGCCGAGACCGGCTCGAGGCCGCACCCGATCAGCGGTCCGATGTGGCGCCGCAGCCGCAGCAGCCGCCGCAGGAACGCCTGCCGGGTGCCGGACTGCGCGCGTCCGAACCACGCATTCATCAGGGCCTCGTCGTCCGTGGACACGACCTCCTCGAGCAGGTCGATGAGGTCGCCGAAGTCGCGCATCACGTGCCCCGTGCCGGCCAATGCCTCCGCCGGCTCGCGCTCGGCCAGGCGGTCGGGATTGAAGCCCGTGTTCGGGGGGACGACCTCCACAATCACGACGGCCCCCGAGCGGTCCCCGGCCAGGCGCCGCAGCCGGCGCAGGAGCTGGATGCGGACCTGCTGCTCGACGAAGCCGACCTGGGTCGAGCGCTCGTCGTCGGTGGTGAAGCAGAACTGCAGGAGCTGCTCGCGGATGAACTGCTCCGGCGTCCAGCCGTAGGCGTTCACGTCCGCCGTCTTGCGGGTCTGGACGTTGGCGACGGCGCCGGGCCCCTCGGCCGACTGCCGCGGCGCGTAGAGCCGCACGGAGCGGAACGGTCCCGGCTCGTCGATGCCGAGGGCGCGCCACTTCTCGCGCTCCCCCGGCCTGCGCGCGAACTCCGCGTTGGGCCGGTCGAGGTGCAGCAGATCCTCGCCTTTCGTATTGAAGACCAGTGCCCGCACGTTCTCACGCCCCGCGCGTCCGCCCAGCAGCTCCATGCCCTGCCCGGTCTCCAGGAGCTGGTAGAGGAGGAACAGGGCGTACGACGTCTTCGTGGCGACGCCGGAGATGCCGGAGACCGACACGTGCCCGCCGGAGCGGCCGTCGACGAAGCGCATGTCCGCGTAGACCGGGGCGCCGCCGAGGTCGAGGCCCACCGGCAGCTTGCCGCGGGTCATCTCGTCCTCGAACAGCGCGACCGTGCGGTGCTCGCCGGCGGCGCGCATCGCGACCGCCCCGGCGTGCGGGGCGACGAAGAGCTCGGGGACGACCCGCAGGACGCGGACCTCCGCCCGCCGGACGTGCTCCGCCGGCAGGGTTCGGTCGACCACCCGGCCGGTGTCCGAGGGCAGGTCGGCCCCTTCGAAGCGCGAGCGGAGCTCGGTCACGATGCCGTAGTGCGTCACCCGCGCGCCGCCGGGGAGCTCGGTCGCGACGGCGACGAGCTCGTCGAGCTGGATCAGCGTCGTCGCCTCCAGCACGACGTGGAACGTGCGCGAGTCGCTCTCGACGGACCCGTCCACGAGCCCGATGCGTCCGCCGTCGTCGCTCATGCGGCCTTCCCCTCACTCATGCGGCCAGCCTCTCACTCACGCGTCCGCCGTCGTCGCTCATGCGGCCCGCCCCTCGCGGTTGCGTTGCAGCACGGACTCCCGCACCGCGCGCAACGCCAGGCGCGCGTCGCCCTGCAGGTGGTGCAGGCGCCGTTCCAGCCCCGCGATCGGGCTCAGGTTCACCGGCGCCCGCGCGTCCCGGTGGAGCGCGGAGGCGAAGGCCGGCAACCACCCCGCCGCCTCGCCGGCCGCCTCGACCGCGGCGGCGAGGCCGATCCCCGCCGGCACCTCGATGCGCGCGATGCCCGCCCAGGGACCCGCCCACGGGCCGGGGTCGCCGACGCGCAGGTAGCACCCGTACAGATCGTCCGGCAGCGCGAACAGCCCCGAGCGCTCCCCGACCGCCAGATCCGGGACGCGCTGCCACGAAACTGCGGCGAGCATGCGCCGATGGTGCGTCTTCACGTAGCCGACGACCGGCAGGTTGCGGCGGTGCCGGATGCCGTACAGCGGGCCGTCGAGCACGGTCAGCCACCCGTCGCCGCAGAGCCGCTCGGCGATGGCGGACTCCGCGTCGCGCATCAGGCGCCGCAGGTGCTGCCGGGCCGCCTCGATGTCGCTCCCCTCGACGGCGTGCGGTTCCCAGCCCCATCCGTCGCGGTGATCGGGCAGGAGGATCGCCCGCCCGCCGGTGAAGATTGCCGTCCGCCCGACCGCGATCCGGTCGAAGCCGGCCGGCCCGTCATCGGTGACGAGCACGGCGCCTGCGGCCCAGCTTCCCGCCAGCCCCGTGGTGAGGTCGCCCTCGGGGCCGGTGTGCGTCAGGCGCGCCTCGGTCCGCATCGTCCCGTCCACGAAGGCCACCCGGCGGGGCCGTGCCGCGGCCTCCGGCCGGTGCGCGACGAACGCGCCCCCGTCCTCGACCAGCTCGCAGTCGAGCGCGTGCGGTGACGCGTCGTCGACCTCGAAGCCGGCCCCGTAGGGCACGTCGAAGGCCTCGACGCCGATCGTGCCGGTCGCGTCCGTCGAGTCGTGGGTGTGCATCAGCCCTGGAACCGCGAGCGCGGTGTCGACGCGCGCGAGCATACGGCGCTGGCCTGACGGATCCTGTCACTTCGCGGGCTTGGCCGACGGAGAGTCATGAGGGCGCTGGACTTGACTCGTGTGATGTCGATCAGGACTTGAATGAGGGAGGAAGTATGGCCATACTACGGTATGGCCACTATGACGATCAAGTCGACGTACGCGCTCGACGTCGAGTCCGTGCGTGCGCTCGAGGAGCTGGCCCGTCGCTGGCAGGTGTCGAAGTCGGAAGCGCTGCGCCGGGCCATCCGGAGCGAAGCCTCCCGCCAACCTCCCCGGGGCGGGGACGCGTTGGAGGCGCTCGACCAGCTTCAGGCATCGCTGCGCTCCCGCAACGTCGACCTCGAGCGGTGGGCGCGGGAGGTGGAGGCCGGACGGCGGGCGGCCGGTCGGCGGCTCGCCCCGGATGCGCAGTGATTCACCTGGACACCAGCTTTCTCATTCGGGCACTGATTCCGGGAACGCCGGAAGAGGCGAAGCTCAGAAGGTGGGTCGGCGAGGGACGAGCACTGGCCGTGAGCTCGGTCGCGTGGGCCGAGTTCCTGTGCGGCCCGGTGGGCAGCGCCGATCGGGAGCTGGCCGTCCGACTCGTCGAGCACCGGCCGGACTTCACGCCGGACCACGCGGTGATCGCTGCGCGCCTGTTCAACGAGTCGGGGCGGCGCCGCTCCCTGCTTGTCGACTGCATGATCGGGGCGACCGCTCTCGCTGACGGCGCCGCAGTCGCGACGTCGAACGAACGCCACTTCAGCCGGTTCTCGGCGGCCGGTCTGAAGATGGCGTAGACGGCCGTTCGGCCTTCACTTTCTTGGTTCGCGGCCCCATGGGTCCATCCTGTACGGCAACTCCCGCGGGCCGCTGGCCCTGCGCGGAGTCGCCAACCACCCATCTTCACCATCGTACCGCCGGCACCTGCCGTCCTGCACGTTCGTGTCCCGGCCCTTCCCGCCGGTGACATAATCGGGCGGAATCCTGGACCCAGAGGGGGAGTCATGCCCGCATCCGGCCGGCCGCAGTTTCCGATCCGCTTCGCATTCCCCGTGCTCCTCGCGTGCCTCGGGGTCGCCGCACTCGGCACCGTTGCCGCGACGCCCGTCCTCGCGCAGGAGCCGGACCGCATCCGGCCCGTCACCGACGCCGAGCTCGAGAATCCGAGCGACGACGAGTGGCTGATGTGGCGCCGGACCCACAACGGCTGGGGCTACAGCCCGCTCGATCAGGTCGACCGCGGCAACGTCGGCGACCTGCGGATGGTCTGGAGCCGCGCCCTGGCGAGCGACGGGCGCCAGCAGGGGACGCCGCTGGTCCGGGGCGGCGTGATGTACATGCCGAACCCGCGGGACACGATCCAGGCCCTCGACGCGGTGACCGGCGACCTCCTCTGGGAGTACCGGCGCGACC
>JAGWAJ010000101.1 GCA_021296475.1 Acidobacteriota bacterium | reverse complement strand
GGGATCTTCCTGCCCGTCGTCATGCCGTTGCTCGCCCGAGCGAGCAGTCCGACTCCGCCCGCGGCCCTCGTGGAGCGTCAGAGCACCGCCGATGCCGGGTGCTTCCGCGACGGCTACCGCCAGCGGGCGCGGGAGAAGAAGGCGGACAGCGGGTGGGCCGGCAGCGGGTTCGGCCTGGCTATCGCCGGGGTCATCATCGTCGCGATAACGGCCGGCGACGCCGGCGCTGGCGGATTCCCATTCTGATGTCGCGTCCGCGGTTTCGGGCGCATTCCGCCTTGCGCGCGGAGCTGACGACGTAGAACAGCGACAGCGGAATGAACTTGGGGCAGTAGGGTCGCGGTGGCCCCACGCCCCTCCCCTCCATCGACCGCTACGGCAGCGCAAACGCGAAGACGGAGTTCCCGGCCGCGATGGCTACGTGCTGCCGGCCGTCGACGGCGTAGCCCATCGGCCCGGCGTGGACTCGGCCGCCGAGGTTCTTGTTCCAGAGCTCCTCGCCCGTGAGCGCGTCGAGGGCGAAGAAGAAGCCGTCGGCCGTGCCGCCGAAGACCAGGTCTCCCGCCGTCGACATCAATCCCGACGTCGTGCGCGGGTCGACCTGGAACTCCCAGCGCAGGTCGCCGGTCTGCGGCGACAGGGCGCGCACCGCGCGGACGTAGTTGTCGAGCGGCTGGGGCGACTCGCCGCCGCCGGCCCGGTAGCTCTGGCCCTCCCGATACTCGGTCGGGCGGATGAAGTAGCGCGTCTCGGCGTCGTAGGCCATCACGTAGATGAGGCCCGTGCGGGGGCTGTAGGTGGGCGACCACCAGTTGGAGCCGCCGGTGATGGCGGGCGAGACGACGGTCCCTTCCGGCGTCGGCTCCTTGCCGGGGAGCAGAATGGGCCGGCCGGTCTCGTCGAGGCCCTCGGCCCACGTCTGCCGCGCATAGGGCTTGCCGAGCAGGAACTCGCCGGTCTCGCGGTCGAGCACGTAGAAGAAGGCGTTGCGATTCGGGAAGAGCATCAGCTTGCGCTCCTCGCCCGCGAACACCGTGTCGGCCAGGATCGGGATCTGCGTCGAGTCCCAGTCGTGGATGTCGTGCGGCGTGAACTGGAAGTACCAGCGGAGCTCGCCCGTGTCGGCATCGAGTGCGACCACGGAGTCGGAGTACAGGTTGTCGCCCTCGCGCACGGTGCCGTCGTAGTCCGGTCCGGGGTTGCCGGTGCCCCAGTAGACGAGGTTCAGCTCCGGGTCGTAGGAACCGGTCATCCAGGTGGCCGAGCCGCCGGTGCGCCACGAATCGCCCGACCAGCTCCGGCTGTCGGGGTGGTCCGGGCTCGGCGTGGTGTAGAAGCGCCACGCCCGCTCGCCGCTCTCGATGTCGTAGGCATCGACCAGCCCGCGGATGCCGTACTCGCCGCCCGCGACGCCGGTGAAGACCTTGTCGCCGACCACGAGCGGGGCCGCGGTCTTGCTGTAGCCGGCGGACGAGTCCTGGACCTCGGTCTCCCACAGGACGTTGCCGGTTCGGGCGTCGAGGGCTACCAGGTGCGCGTCGAGGGTACTCATGAGGACGCGGTCGCCCTGCACGGCCACGCCGCGGTTGTTGCGCCCGCAGCAGATGATCAGCTCGTCCGGCAGGTCGTGCTCGTAGCGCCAGTAGGGGCGGCCGGTGCCGGCGTCGACGGCGATGACCGTGCTGGGCGATTCGGTGATGTACATGACGCCGTCGACCACCAGCGGCGTCGTCTCCGCCCGGTCGAGCGCCTGGAGCTGGTAGACCCACGCAATCTCGAGGCCGGCGACGTTGCGCCGGTCGATCTGGTCGAGTCCGCTGTAGCGCTGGGCCTTGTAGTTGCCGGAGTACGTCAGCCAGTTGTGCGGCTCGGCCTCGGCGTTGACGAGCCGCTCGGCGGTGACCGGCGTGAACGCGGGGGCCTCGGTATCGTCCGTCTGCGCCCTGGCATCCGGTGCGGTGAGGAATGCGCCCGCGACGAGCAGGATTGCGGTCGAGGTCAGGTAGCGCGCCATCAGCATCGTCATCTCCCGGGTGACCGGCGGCCGAGAACGGACGGGCCGCGTGCGAGTTCACAGAGCCATGCAGCCTACCACGCGCGGACCGGGATCGGCGCCCCGCCGCCGCTCGCCGGTTCGGAGCCGCCGCTGGCCGATAACTGCTGGCCACGATGCCGCCCGGGCGTCAGGCTGGAGCGCGAACGATGAGTCGCGAACGCTCACTCAGGGAGGTGCACGTTGACTGATGAGATCCCCGGCCACGCAGCCACCCCGCGCGCGAGACGCCTGTCGCGCATGGCGCTTGGCCCGCTCCTGCCGGGCCTGGTTCTGCTGACCCTCGGCCTGGTGTTCCTGCTCGACAACCTCGATCTCGTCGAGAGCAGGACCATCCTGCGCTTCTGGCCGGCGCTCCTGCTCGTTGCCGGTCTCAAGATGCTCGTCGACGCGCGGGATCGCGGGTCGGCGGTCAGTGGCACCCTGCTGGCTGCCGTGGGGGCGCTCCTGCTGCTGGACGCCCTGTACCTGATCGACGTCAATCTCTGGGACTTCTGGCCGCTCGCCCTGGTGGCCCTCGGCGTCCGGGTGCTGCTGAACGCCATGTCGGATCCGAACGATGTTGCGGCCGTCTCCGACTCGGAGGAGTCGGCGTCTGCATTCCTCGGGGCGATCGAGCGCCGGAACCGGTCGGCCGACTTCCGTGGCGGGTCGGCGTCGGCGTTCATGGGCGGCGTCAACCTCGATCTGCGAGAGGCGGACATCGCCGGCGAGCGGGCCGTGATCCAGGTCTTCGCGATGATGGGTGGTCTGGAGATCAAGGTGCCCGAGGAATGGACGGTCGAGGTGGGGGTGACGTCGATCATGGGCGGCGTCGAGGACAAGACGCGGGGAGCGGCTGCGACTCCGAAGCGCCTCGTGCTGAAGGGGACCGTAATCATGGGTGGGATCGAGATCCGCAACTGAGCGGGCAGCGCGAAACCGTCCTGCGCGGTCGGTCGGCCGCGTTGGGCACGGACGGGGGAGCGGGGAGACGGGCAGCCGATCGACAGGGAGACAGGCTCATGACCAGAGGACCATACGTGGGGCGGGGGCTCCTCGGAATCGTGGCGATCGTGGCGTTCGGCGTCGTGCTGGCCGAGACGGACGTCACCCGGGGCTCGGGGGGCGTGGAGTCGGCGACGATGCAGGCCAGTCGTCTCGAGGCCAACGCCTTCCTGGGGAGCTACGAGCAGCGCGTCGTGACGGACGCCTTCCGCGGGGGGGACGTGACGGCGTTCATGGGACGCGTGGAGGTCGACCTCCGGGATGCGGAGATGGAGGGACAGACGGCGGTGCTCGAGACGCGCGTCGCGTGGGGGCGGGTCGAGCTCCGCGTGCCCGAGCACTGGACCGTGGCATCCGAGCTGGGGCCGGGCCTTGCCGGCTCGTCGGTGAACCGCGCCTCATCCCCGGAGGCGGACGCCGGCGCTCCCGTGCTGATACTGCGCGGATCGATGCTGTTCGGTTCGGTGGAGATCGGACACTGAGCCGTGCATCCGATTCTGGGGTCCGCGGAGCGGAGGACTCTCTATCTGGCGTCCTGGACGGTGATCGGGTTGCTCGTCGCCGTCGCCTGGTCGGCGGCGAACCCGGAGGCCGGCATCGTCGCCGCCCTGGCCATCGTCGTGCCGCCCTGCCTGGTGCAGGGGTTCGTCTGCCTGTCGGCCTGGTACGTCTGCCGGGCGGCTCCGCTCGGCGCCCGGTCGACGGTGCGGACCCTCGCCATGCACACGGGTGCCGGGATGGTGGCGGCGGCCGTGTGGGTGACAGCCTGGGCGGGCTGGACGAGGGTGCTGGGCGGCCTGCCCGCTTTCGGCGGGATTCCCGGCGGCGGCTCCCCTGCGCAGCTCGCTGCGGTATTCGCGGCCGGCGTGCTGCTGTTCTGGCTCTCCAGCCTGCTGCACTACCTGCTGGCGGCCTTCGAGAGGTCGCGCGGGGCGGAGGCGCGCGAGCTCGGGCTGGAGGTGTTGGCCCGCGAGGCCGAGCTCCGGGCCCTGCGCGCCCAGATCGATCCGCACTTCCTGTTCAATGGGCTGCAGTCGATCAGCGCGCTGACGGGGACGGATCCTGACGGCGCCCGCCGGATGTGCCTGCTGCTGGCCGACTTCTTTCGGAGCAGCGTGCGGCTCGGGGCGGAGGAGCAGGTCCGCCTGGACGAGGAGCTGGCGATGGTCCGCGCGTACCTGGAGATCGAGAAGGTCCGCTACGGGCCGCGTCTGGAGAGCGAGGTCGTGCTGGAGTCCGGATGCGGTTCGAGCCGGGTGCCGCCGCTCATTCTCCAGCCGCTGGTCGAGAACGCGGTGCGCCACGGAATCCGCCCGCTCGTCGAGGGCGGCAGGGTGCGCGTGGCGGCGCGCTGCGATGAGGCATCCGTCCACGTTGCGGTGCGGAACCCGATCGACCCCGACGCGACGACGCCGCCCGGCACCGGGGTGGGGCTGGCGAACGTGGAGCGGCGCCTCGCCACCCGCTTCGGCCGCGAGGCGATCGTCCGCCGGAAGCGCGACGGCGCCTGGTTCGAGGTGGACCTGCGGTTCCCGAGGATCGAGTCGGCCGGCGCCGAAAGCCGGCCGCACGTCCAGCCGCCCGCGGTCGCCGATGCACGGCGAGGAGGCGAACGTTGACCACGGCGGCGAAGCGCCCCATCCGGGCCGTGGTGGTCGACGACGAGGAGCTCTCCCGGACGCTGGTCCGCGAGTACGCCGCCGGGCACGACGACATCGAGATCGTGGCCGAGTGCGCCAACGGGTTCGAGGCGGTCCGCGCGGTGAACGACTTGAAGCCCGACCTGGTCTTCCTCGACATCCAGATGCCGAAGCTGGACGGGTTCGAGGTGCTCGAGCTCATCGGACCGGACGTCGGCGTCGTCTTCGTCACCGCGCACGACGACTACGCGCTGCGCGCGTTCGAGGTCCACGCCGTGGACTACCTGCTGAAGCCGTTCGGCCCGGAGCGCTTCGCCGAGGCGCTGGCCGAGGCGCGGGGACGTCTCGCCCGCCGCGAACGGACACCGAGCGCCCGCGTCGCCGCCAGCGCGCGGCCGGCCGGCACGTACCTCCGCCGCATCCTGATCCGGACCGGGGCGCGGGTGGAGGTGCTTCCGGTCGGCAGCGTCGACTACGTTCGCGCCCGCGACGACTACGTCGGCGTCGTGGCCGGGGGGACGGAGCGGTTGAAGCAGCAGACCCTGGCGGAGCTCGAGCGACAGCTCGACCCGGCGCGCTTCGTCCGCATCCACCGGTCGTTCCTGCTCAACGTGGACCGCCTGACGCGGCTCGGGCCGGCGACGCGCGACAGCTACGTCGCGGTGCTGAAGGACGGGACGGAGCTGCCGGTGAGTCGGCGCGGCTACGCGCGGCTGAACGAGCTGCTCTGAGGCCGAGCGGGCCCGCGCCGGGCGAGGCCGCGCCGGGCGGAGCCGTTACACTGCGGGGGCCGAATCCCGACCCGAATCCCGAGAAGGAGACGACGATGCCGAAGGTACTCACCGTCGTGGCGATGGCGCTGGCGCTGCTGGCGGCGGCGTCCGCGCAGGCTCC
>JAGWAJ010000015.1 GCA_021296475.1 Acidobacteriota bacterium | reverse complement strand
GCTCCGGATCCGGATGCGACAGCACTGCCTCCACGGGACTGCCGAGATCGATGACCTCGCCGCTGAAGGCAATCCCCCGAACGTGGGGGAGAATCCCGACCTCCTCCCGCCAGGCCTGTACGATCGAGATAGCGGACAGGTCCCGTTGCTGGGCACTTGCGAGCTTGAATTCGATAGTGGCGATGTTTGCTTGCGGATTCATGGTAGGGGTCGGGTTGAGCCCTCCCCCCTCCACACGAGGTCTTTGGCCGACGGTGACGCTCACGCCGGAAAGCAGAGAGGGAGTGCCGGCCGGTCTGTCCCGTTCCAGACGTTCCAGAACCCGCTTTCCCGCCCGCTCCAGTTCCAGCGCCACCTGGTAGGTCCGCTCCGCTGGTGTCCCGTCCGGCATTACGAGATTGGCGGTGACGAAGTCCCCCTCCACCACAGGGGCAAAGGTCGTCGGGACGATACCGGCCGGCACCAGGGACAGGCTGACAACGAATAGGCCAACGACCCCCGCCACCACGACAGCGGGCCAGTTCGTCGCGAACCGCAACCATCGATCCAGGGGACCATTGATGAATCTGTTCAACCCTCGAGCCACGTGGTCTCGGGTACGCGAGAAGAACCGATCCAGCAGGTTGGTCGGCACCCATTCCGGTCCGTGCAAGTGGGACAGGTGCTTCGGCAGTATCAGGAGGGCTTCGACCAGCGAGATCAGCAGCATGCTGATGACGATCACCGGCAGAGCGCTCCACACTTCTCCGATGCCCCCGGGAATGAAGAGCAGAGGCGTGAAGGCCGCTACCGAAGTGAGAACCGCGAAGATCAATGCATTCTTGATCCGTCGCGTGCCCCGGATGGCCGCCGCCACTCCCGGAACTCCCCGCATACGTTCGTAGTGGATGTGTTCGGCCACCACTATGGCGTCGTCGACAATGATGCCGATAGCCAGAACGAACGCGAACAGCGAGATGGTATTGATCGCGAGGTCGAGCGCCAGCATCACCGCCAAAGCGCCGACGCCGGCAGTGATCAAGCCGGAGACGACCCACAATGCGAGCCGTATCTCGAGAAACAGGGCCAGTGCAATGAACACCAGAACGAGTCCCATAAGACCGTTCTTGCGGAGGATGTCGGCCCGCTCCGAGTAGGTCTGGGAGTCATCGTTCCAGATGGTGATCCCGACGCTCTCGGGCAGGGAGGGGACAATCACGTTTGCGATGTGCTCTTGTACGGCTTGGGCCACATCCATCACCTGCTCGCCCTCGGCCCGGTATACCTCCACAAAGAGCGCCGGCTGACCCTGGTGCCGTAGAATCAGGTCGGTATTCCGGAAAGCATCGCGCACGTCGCCGATTTCTCCGAGACGCACGACCGTGCCGTCCTTCCGAGCGATGACGACGATCTCCTCGAAGTCGAGCTGGTCGTACCTCTGGCCGATGGTCCGCACCCGCACCTGGGCCTCCCGCGTATCGATGCTGCCGGCCGAAAGGTCGAGGGAACTGCGTCGGACCGCATCCGCGACATCGTCGAGCGTCAACCCGAAGGCGCGCAGACTGAGAAGCGGCACTTCGATCGAGATCTCATATTCTCGGGTGCCGGTGGTCTCGACCTGGGACACGGCTGGCAATGAGGCCAAGTCGTCCTCGATCTGATAGGCCAACTCCTTCAGCGAGCGCTCCGGTATGTCGCCAAAGACGATCAGACGGATCATGCTGGTGCGGTTGTCCATTTCCCTGAACTGCGGTCGCTCGGCTGCGCCGGGAAACGAATGAATGCGTCCGACCGCGGCCTTGACCTCGTCCATGACCTCGTCGATGTCGGCGCCGGATTTCAATTCGACCCTCACCGATGCCAGCCCAGGGGCCGCCATGGACTTGACCGCTTTGGCATCCTCCAGCGCCTCCACCTGCTCCTCGATCTTGACGACGATCGACTCTTCCACTTCCTCGGGCACGGCGCCGGGATAGGCCACCGACACTTCGATGGTATTGAAGGGAACGGTCGGCCAGGCTTGCCGTTCCAAGGCCTCCAGCGCCACCAGGCCGGCCGCCAGTATGACCAACATCAATAGATTGGCGGCGACGCGGTTGCTCGCCATGAAGGCAATGGGACCGCCGGGTTCCCCTTGGTAGGGGTCGGTTCGATTCATGGGCCGCACCTGGTACACGTCCGGAAGGAAAGGGGCACGGAGGCGATAGAGTCGCTGCAATCAGGCTGAGCTTGAACTCTCATTTCAAGAGCGGCTGGATCAATTTCCACGCTCTCCCTCAAGCATCACGGGCAGGAGAGCTCCCGGCGAGCCCGGGGAGGCGTTGGGGTCAAATCCGCCTCCCAGCGCCAGGTGGAGATCGATCCGATTGTCCAGCAGGAGATGTTGGAGAGTCAGGATCTGGCTCTTCAGGTCGAGAATTCGCCGTTCCGTCTGCAACACCGTCATTACACTGCCCTGGCCATGACGATAGCGAAGCTGGGCCTGTTTGCGAGCCGCTCGGGCCTCGGCAACCGATTCTTCCAGCTCACGCAACCGGTATCGCAGCAGACTCTCGACCGAGAGGGCCGTCTCTACCTCGCCGAATGCCTGCAGAACCGCGTCGGTATAGATCTCCAGGGCCTCCTCGGAGCGACTCCGGGCGACGTCGACCTGGCGCTTCAGACGCCCTCCCTGAAAGATGGGCTGAACCAGGTTGCCGAGCAGACTCCAGACGGCATAGTTCCCATTCAACAGGCTCAGCAGCGAATCGGTGGCCGTTCCACCCCCGGTAGTGAGACTGAATCGAGGATGAAGATTCGCTTGAGACTGGACGATGCCTGCATCGGATGCCAGCAGGCGGCGCTGGGCCGCGATGAGATCGGGTCGGCGGATCAGGAGCTGGGAGGGAAGGCCGGCTGGAATTTCGGCGGAAACTGAAGGGAGACTGTCTCCAGCCTTCAAGTCCCCGGCAGGATACCGCCCAGCCAGGAGTTCGATCTGGAGGACGACGCGGTCGAGTTGCTCGCGGCGAAGATGAACCAGCGATTCAGCCGCGGACAAGTCAGCCAGGACCAGATGCAATTCCAGAGCCGGTTGGAAACCCGCCTCGAAGCGGCTCTTGACCCACTGGGAGGTCACCTGGTAGCTGGCCACCATCTCACGAGCCAGGGCCAGTTGAAGATGTGCGCCGGTGGCGGCGAACCAGGCCTTGGCGGTTTGGGCCGCCAATGAATGCCTGACTGCCGCAAGATCCGCGGACTGGGCAGACGCCAAAGCGCCGGCCCGAATCTGACCGCTACGGATTCTTCCCCAGAGGTCTGCCTCCCAACTGATGTCCAACCCAACTCCCATGAGGGTGTAGGTCGCTTGCGGCACCCGTCCGGCAAAACCGGGCAGGGGCAACCCGATGAAGTTCTGACGCTGGCGGCTGCTGTTCAAGGCAAACCCCATGGACGGCACCAGGTCGGCGCCGGCCATCCGGGCTTCGTTGACTGCCGCCTCCAACCGGTCGGCGGCGGCCTGGAGCTGGTGATTGTTGCTCAGAGCCTCCTCGATCAGCGCATCCAAATGGGGGTCCTGAAACTGTTTCCACCAACGGACGTCGACCGTTTCTTCCAGAGCCTTTCCCGAGTTCCAGACTGCCGGGACCTGCACTCTCGGCTGACGCTGGGGCGGAGCCGCAGAGCGATAGCACCCGGCCAATGGAAGAAGGGTGGCGAGCAGTAGAAGCGGAAGTGGCCTCATTGCCTTGGCTGGTCCCGGATGAGACTCTGTGTCGGAAAGCCTGCCGCCGGAAACGAATCCAGAGGGTGAAACCACCTATTTTGTCACCGGGAGGGGGACCGTTTCAATCCCCGATTTAACGTGGCATCTCCGCCCGGCAGGGGACGAGTTTGCCGTTTACGCCTGCACGGCGCCGGGCAAGCCGCTGGACTTCTTCGGCAGGGAATCTGGTGGAGCTGATGGGGATCGAACCCACGACCTCCTGACTGCCAGTCAGGCGCTCTCCCAAGCTGAGCTACAGCCCCTCCGGTGGAATCGGGCGGGTGGCACTGGAGCTTTCAAACGGACCGGCCTGGGAGCAACGTCGGCACCGGCGACCTCGGGCTCCAATGCGAGGCGCAGAGTAGCATGGAGCAGGAGGCTTGTAAAGGCGGTTCCGGGCGATCGCCGGCAGGGGCGAGTCCCGGCCAGGTTAGCCCTCCCGCTTCTTCCTGGAACGGATCACCCGGACCCGGTGGGCGTTGGTGTCCCCGACAAACACGGCGCCGTCGCTATCCACGAAGACCCCGTGAGGCCTGCCCATTCTGCAGTTGAGGGGATCTCCCTCCGGTCCGTCGCCCGGCTCGCCGGTACCCGCTACCAGCTCCAGCGTGCCCCGGCCACGGTCCACCATGCGGATGGAGTGGCTCTCGGTATCCGCCAGGTAGATGTTCCCTTCCGGCCCCACGCTCAATCCCTTGGGACCCGAAAGCGTTGCCTGCAGGGCAGGCTGCCCGTGACCGGTGAATCCCGACTCCCCGGTCCCGGCCACGTGGTGGATCGACCGGGCCTTCATGTCGATGCGATAGACCGCATTGCCTTCCCGAAGGGCCAGCCAGAGATTGCCCTCGGCATCGAAATCCAGTGCCCGGGGCCCGTTGAGCGGTGTCCCCTCAATAGTGGCCCCGTCGGGGGTCTTGCCCTGCCCCCCGGTTCCGGCGAAGGTCAGGATGCGTCCATCCTCCCCGACCCTTCGAACTCGATGGTTGCCGATATCGCAGATAAAGAGGTCCCCGGAGGGACCGAGCTGGATGCTGTGGGGCTGGCTGAGCCTGGCCGCGACCGCCGGCCCCCCGTCGCCGCTGAACCCTTCCTGGCCCGTGCCCGCCAGGGTGGAAATCAGGCCGGTTTGGCGGTCCACCCGCCTCACCACGTGGTTGACCCGCTCCACAAACAACATATTGCCTTGGGGGTCGAAGCGAATCTCGTAGGGCTCGTTCAGTCTGGCCTCGAGGGCGGGGCCGCCGTCCCCTGAATAGCCGGCTTTCCCGTTCCCGGCCACGGTGGCAATGGTTCCGTCGGCGGCAACCCTGCGGATCACGTGGTTCCCGGTGTCGCAGATATAGAGGTCGCCGTTCGGCCCGCGTACCACCCCGAAGGGCTGGTTCAGTTGAGCCTGCGCGGCCGGTCCACCGTCCCCGGAATAGCCCGCCGTGCCGTTGCCGGCGACGGTGACGATTTCCTTCCCTGACGGCCGGCGATGCCCCTGGGGGCCGGTGGAGGACTGGCACGCCCAGACGGTCGACAAGACTATTGCTAGAAGAAAAAACTGGAATCTTTTCATGGTTGAGAACCCGTAACGGCAGTTGTTAGTGGATAGTGGATAGCAACGCCCCCTCCCTGCCGCGTAGATCGTTCGGAGGAGAAACAGCCAGCCGCTTGCGTTTTGGAAAGAGACAGGATCAATGGGACGAGAGCTTCCTGCACCAGAAGCCAACTCGGGCGATGATCCGGTGCGGATTTGGGGATTCCCGGCATTAGAAGCTCGCCGTTTCCTCAAGAATCCTGTGCATCCTGTGCATCGATGTTAATAATCCCTGTAAATCACGATGCGGTCCTTGTTGCTCCTTCGCCGACAAAGCCTTGTTGGCCCTTGTGTCCTTCGTCGACCCCCTTGCCCACTTTTGCCCCATCCCACTTGAACCTTCTCCAACGCCTTAGTGGCCCTTCGTGGTCCTTCGTGTGTCTTCGTGGATCACTCTTTTTCTTTTGTCTTTTTTCGGTTGTTTCAGACAAGCCCCTCTTGGTCCGTTTGCACTTCCCAAACTTCCGTGCCGAGATCGATTTGGTGCCTAACCCATCGATTCAGTCACTCTCCACTCTCCACTACTAAGCGTTCCTGAGCGCAAACGATGGCAAGATGGTATGATTCCCAGGAGGCCGGCCCCGTCAAGCCGGCACTGCAATGCCCTTCAGGGAAGGCCCCATGAGCGACGACCTGTTTGCCGCCGTCGAAAAAGCTCTGACTTCTTCGGGCTCGGAAGCCGGTTTCGAGCTGCTGATCCAACGATTCCGCCGGGAGAAGAACTATCCGCTGATCTTCAATGCCCGCCTGATGAAGAAGCGCCACGAGTTGGACCTGGGACTCATCGAGCTCGACTCCAAACCTGAGCTTCCCAAGGAAAAGGCGGCCGTCTACCACCAGGCCCAGATCGAAGCGGCCCGCGAAGTCGGGCAACTATTCCTGGAAGACGGCGCCATCGAACAGGCCTGGCCCTACTTCCGGGCCATTGGCGAAACCGGGCCGGTTGCCGCCGCCATCGAAGAGATGGAGCCCCGGGACGAAATGGCCGCCGTCATCGAGATCGCCCTCTACGAACGGGTCAACCCCCGCAAGGGTTTCGAGCTGCTTCTGCAGAGCTATGGAACCTGCCGGGCCATCACCGGCATCCAGCAGTACCCGGCAGAGGAGGGGCGAGCCGAGTGCGTGGCCCTGCTGGTCCGCACGCTCCACGGCGAAGTGCTGGACAATCTGAAACGCACCATCGCCGAGAAAGAGGGGAAAGCTCCCGAGACCTCCTCGGTCACCGCCCTGATTCAGGGGCGGGACTGGCTGTTCGGAAAATTCAGCTACTACGTGGACAGCTCCCACCTGCTCTCGGTGGTCCAGATGAGCGTGGACCTGGAAGACCCGAAGACGCTGAAACTGGCCCTGGAACTGGCCGAGTACGGCACCCACCTGTCTTCCGAGTTCCAGTACCGCGGGACCCCGCCCTTCGACGGCTACCTGGATTATGCGTTCTATCTGAGGGCCCTGTTAGGCCGGGAGGTCGATCGGGCCGTCGCCCATTTTCGCGGAAAGCTCCCCCGGGAAACCGGCGAGGACGGGGATTTCAACCCGGCTCAGGTTCTGGTCGGCCTGTTGGCCAGAATCCAGCGCTATCCCGAAGCCGTGGAGGTGTCTCTCCAACACCTCGCCGACGTCGACCCGGCCCAGCTCACCTGCCCCAGCGCCGTCCAGCTCTGTCAGCTCGGGGGGGACTATCAACGGCTCAAGGAAGTGTCCAGGAGCCAGGGAGACCTGTTGAGCTACGTGGCCGGCGTCCTGCAGAACTGAAGCCGCTGGCGGCATTTCCGATCGACCCGACGATCAGGATCCCTCCAGCGCCTTCCTCAGATTTTCTCCGTTTCCCTTCAGCCAGTGGAAAAGAACCGTAACGTCGGTTCCCAGGGCGAAGTGGCGTACACCCAGATCCAGGTAGTACTTGGCCTGGTCGACGCTTTCGATTTCCGCCCGCGGGGGAATACCGGTCTTCAGGCCGGTTTCGATGACCCGCCGCTCAACCGCCTTGATATCCGGCTGGCGCCACTCGCCGGGCCGCCCGATGCTGAGCGAATAGTCGGCCGGACCCCACTGGATCATGTCGATGCCGCCCAGCGCCAGGATCTCGTCCAGTTGCTCCACCGCTGTTTTCTTTTCGATCATCAGCGCCACCACCGTCTCGTCCAGCGCCCTAGCATACTCCGGCGACCCTCCGTAGCTCATGTAGGTGATGCGGCGCGTGGCCACCCCGTGATGGCCGCCGGCTTCCGGGGTTTCCGGCTTGACGGCACGGATGCACTCCTGCACGTCTTCCACGGTCCGACAGTCCGAAAAGAGAACTCCCTGAAAACCGGACCCGATGCCGCGCTGAGCCAGAAACCCGCGCGGTTCCTGGTCCACCTTGATAATGGCCGACATGTCATGGAGCTCGACGGCGCGACAGAAATTATCCAGTGAATTCAGATCGAAGGGAGCATATTCGGCCACGAACTCCACGTAGTCGAATACGCCCGTATGTCCCACCACCTCGACCACCGAGGGCCAGATACTGTGCAGATGGGTCGCCAGCGTGGGCTGACCGGACTTGAGCTGTTGCTTGAGCTTGTTTTTCCTCAACGAAGATCTCCTTAGTTATTTAGTGGAGAGTGAAGAGTGGAGAGTTATTGAATCGACTCGCGAAGCATCTTGTCGGTCTCGGCGCAGTCCTTCAAACAAGCGCAGTCAGTTCGTCAGATGCTTGCCCGTCTCCGAAACCATCCACTCGCCCCTCTTCACTCGCCACTCTTCACTCTCCACTCTCCACTCTCCACTCTCCACTCTTCACTCTTCACTCTTCCCAAGGCCCGCGTCCTCCAATGTCCGCAGCGCTCGCTGGAGGAGGCGTTCCAAGTGCCCTCGGGTATAGACGTCCGGCTGGTAGGCGGCCTGCCGGCAGCGGGGGTCCTCCAGCCACCCCCTGGCCTGGAGCAGGCGCTTTTCGCAGTAGTGGTAGAGTTCAAGGTGTTGCAGCGACAGGAACAGCAGGGGGACGATTCTCTCGAAGAAGTGAAACGCCCGGTCGGTGTCCCCTTCCTTTGCCAGCCAAAAAATCCGGTTCAGAAGATCGGCCAGGCCCAACCCCGGCATCAGACCACAGATGCCCGCGGGGATCAACTCCATCATGTACAGCCCGCCCCAGCCGGTAAGGATGCCCACCTCGCCGCCGGTCGCCTTGACCATTGCGGCCACCTTGGAGGCACTGAGCGGCTCCTCCAGTTTCAGGTAGGCCAGATTGGGGCACTCCCCCCGCAACCGGGTCAGGAAGGCGGTGCTCAGCGTGGGACCTCCCGGATTGAAGTCCTGAAGCAGGCAGGGGGCGGTAAAGCTGTTGAGGAATGCCGCCAGGAACCTCAACAGGTCATCCTCCGGAACCGGAAACTGCCGGGGGATGGCGATGGAAACCAGGTCCGCCCCGGCCTCCAGATTGGACTTTGCCAGCGCGGAGGCCACCTTGGCGGACCCGTGGTTGCACTGGGCGACCACCTTCAGCCGACCCGCCGCCTGTTCGACCGCCAAGGCCACCACCCGGGTCCGCTCTTCCTCGGAGAGCTTGTAGAACTCGCTTCCGTAAGCGGGCAGGCAAACGGCATCCACCTTGCTGGCGACCGCGAAGTCGACGAGCCGTCGCAACGCCCCTTCATCCACCGACTCCCCGGCATCGAAGGGAACCGGAATAATGGGGACGACACCCCCGATGTCCTTTCGGTTGTCGTTCAAGCGCGCCTCCAGCAACTCTGACGGGCCGGAAGAGTCACACAATCTCGCCGCAGCGTCTACCCCGAACCACGTGGAACTGCGGCCGCTCCTCCTCCGGACCGATATAGCGAAAATCCAGGGGCATATAGTGGCAGATGATGGCCCGCCTCGGATGGGGTGTGCGGTTGGGCGGCGTCCCGTGATGGGTCAGGCAATGGTGCAGGGAACCGTGCCCCGGCCTGGCCGGCACCGCCACCGCCTCGGACTCATCCACCTGGATTTCCTGAACCGCGGCCGCCGTTCCTCCGCTGGCCGCCGACAAGGGCCGGCCGCTCCTGTGCTCGGCCAGCCCCTGCTTGTGGCTCTCCGGAACAAAGCGCATGCAGCCGTTCTCCAAAGTGGCCTCGTCGATGGCAATCCAGCAGCTCACCATGTTCATGGGGCGAATCGGCCAGTAGGCCGCGTCCTGGTGCCAGGGCTGGGAGGTTCCGTGGAACGCCGGCTTGAGCAGGGCCTGGGTGTTGTAGATCACCAGGTCCGGTCCCAACAGGTCCTCCACAACGTCGAGCACCGCCGGGTCGGCCGCATGCTCCATGAACAGGGGAATGTGGCGGTGCGGGTATCGGATCTGATAGACGAATTTCCGCCGCTCGGCACCCCGGCCCAAGTCCGCTCCTTGCGATACCGGCTCCCAGCGAATCAACTCGGGAGGATAGGGCACCTCGCCGGCGGCAATGGCGTCGATGGATTCACCGATCTGCCGGACCCGGCCCTCATCCAGAAAGGGTCCGAACCCCAGATAGCCCTTCTCCCGGAAAAAGCGTCGCTGTTCGGATGTCAGTTTCTTCAAGCCTTCACTCCCGCAAAGCGGATGGCCCAGCCTGCCGGCCGGGTCGGTTTTCAACAGATTCTGTGGAAAAAGCTGTGAAAAACGCCCGTTGAATTCACACAACTGCAAAGAAATCCGCGTTTGGAGCAGATTGCACTGCTCCGTGTTCAAAGCTCCCGCTCAGGAACAGTTCCGGATCCAGTTCCTGGCCTCTTCGTGCTCGCGAAAGGCCTGCTCCTCCTCCCGAAACCTCCGGGAGTGGGGGTTTCTGACATCGAAACAGGAACGGGCCTGAAACTTGGCGTGCAGCATCTCGTGAAAGAGAACGAAACGCACCACTACTTCCGGAACCCTGGGATGGTCCAGCCACCGGCTGAGAGTGATGCTCCGGTGGGACGGATCGAAGTGACCCAGGATTCTGCGACTCTTCTTCAGGCTCCACCCCAACCGGACAAGAGGCATGCGCCCCATGAAATACTCGCGGTTGAGATCGTCGAACAGGGCCGCCAGATGGTAGCGACTGCCCTCCGGTCCGGCCAGCAGCTTGCGCCCGCGCTTGCGCCGGGAGGCCTGCGCCCTGCGCCTCATCTGGGGTGAGTGACAGTATTCCCGGTAGGCCACCCGAGCTTCGCGGGGCAGGTTGCGCCCGTACAACTTGGCCAGCAGGATGGTGGCCAAGGCTTCCAGGACCGGGGCCGGCGCCCGTCTGAAGAGATCGCTGAGCCGAACCAGGAGCCGGCCCTCTCTGAGTCGAACGGTGTGGTTGATTCCCACGAAGCAGTAATACTCCACCCGGATCGGAGGGCAGGGCCGTTCCCTTTCGAGCTTGCGGTAGGCCTCGGCAAAGATCCCGCCGATTCGCGCAAGATTCAGACCGCCACGACCAATGTTCTGCTCAGGCTGAGTGTTCATCGCCCCTCATGGCCTGGCCCTCCGCTTTGCCGGACCTTCCTCCCGAATGACTCCACCGGCCAATACAATGGTCTCCTCCAACGCCTCGTCCAGGTCCGACAGATAATCGGCAACCTCCTCCGCCAATCGGCTCTCGGCTCTCCCCACTCGGTCCAGCTTGGGGGTAAGCCAGCGGTCGAACTCGGTCAGGGAGTTCCGCAGCTTCTTCAGGGCCTTGCGGAACTTCCTGGCGTTCATGCGTATGGGCCGTCCCGTTTCCAGATCCCAAACGCTCAGGGGACGATCCAGAGGATAGCTTTCCAGGTTGGTTTCGATGTCCTCCAGGCACATCGCCACCTCTTTCATCCATCCGCGGAAGGAAAGTGAACGAGCGGACTCGTCCCCTCCCTTCCCTGGGTTCCCGGATTTTGCCCGGGGACTGCCGTCCCCGGTCCCGGCGGCCTCCCAACTGGCCATGGCGCCCTCCACGCGGCGCTTGAAAATGTCGTTCAGAACCGACATCCGCTGGTGGGGCTTCTGAGAATCGCGGACCTTTTCGATTTCCTCGGGGCTGAGATAGTCGACGGCTCGGGCATGCAGCCCGCCGGCCACGGGCAGCAGGAAGACCCAAGCCGCCAACGCGGCCGCCCAGCCGGGGCGTTGGGTCCGCCGCCGGGAAAGACCTCCAAGCGCGCGATGGGATCCTGTTGTCATGGTCTCACTCAGGCCGGCATGGGGAGGGATTCTCGGCTGTCCCCGCCGGTCCGGGTCCGCCGGACCCGCTCCCGGAGCGGCCGGCGTTGTCGGGTCCGAAAAGCGCCCCGATCATGCGTTGCTTGACAGCTTCGGCGCAGGTGATGGTGCGGTCGATCGCCTGTTGCCGGTCAAAGGGGTAGAAGGCCCGCAGGTCGGCCAGTTGCCGTAGCTGCTTGCGCAGAGAAATCTCCAGGTGCTTGAACCCGGCCGGTTTGCGCTGGGGGTCCCGTTTCGATTCCTCCAGAACCTGTTCAGCCCGGCCGACGGTGGCGGAGTATCGCTCCAGGATCCGATCGGCTTCGGAGAGGAGTCCCCTCCTGACCTTGCGGCTGACCATTTCCAGGTCTATGGCCGACATCCTGATCAGAATCTTCACCCTCTTGACGCTGTTTCCCTGCCGCCTCAGTTTGCCCTGCTGGCCCTGGTACTTTCGTTCCAGCTTGCCGTCCAGGGCAAGGACAGGGACCGCCAGGGACAGGATGGCCAGACAAACAGCCAGAGACCGGATAGGGCCCCGGAGGCCGCGGCTCCCCTCCGAGAAAAGTCGGCGCCGCCTTGGGGAAAGGGCAGCCGCATCGATGGTGGCCATCGCTTTCAAACTACCGTCCCCCTGCCCTTTTCTTCAGGCTCTTCAGCCTCTGGCGGACCTGAAAGCTTTCCCGGTCGTGTCGCCCCTGGTCCAACTCCAGAAACTTCTCATACAGCGGGATGGCCTTACGATAGTGCCTCAGCCTGTCGTAGGCAACCCCCAGGTAAAAGAAGGTCATGGCCTCCTCCGGCTGCATTTCCCGATAGCGGTCCAGCAGGGGTATGGCCCGGCCGAAGTCTTCCTGCTTCAGGTAGATGGCGGCGAGCTTGTTGTAGCACTGGGCGCAGTCGGCGTCCAGTTGCAGGGTCTGAGCCAGTCTCTTCACGGCCGGCTCCCATCGGCCGGCTTGCAGGTGGAGCGATCCCAGCAGAAAATAGCGTTCCGGGTCGGTGGAGCCGGGCAATCCCTTTTCCAGCAGGGCAACGGCCTCGTCGAACTGCTCCAGGCGAATATGGAGCCTGGCAATCCGCAGGGAGAGTTCCTCCCGCCGCTTGGGGTCCCGGTGCCGCTCCAATGCAATTTCAAGCGACTGGATGCCCCGGTCGTGCTCCTTCCGATCCACCCGCATCCAACCGATGGTCTCGTGCAAATCCGGTCCCGCCGAAGGATCGGCCGCCAGCCGCTCCAAATATACCAGGGCCTTCTCCTCCTGGCCCATTTCCAGGTAAAGGGCCGCCAGCCGGCGGTCGCTGGCCTGGAGATCCTTCGAATGGGGACGGGCAGCCAGAACCTGCCTGGCCGCGCCGGCATAGTCCTTGTTTGCGAGATAAAGGGAGACCAGCGCTTCGTGGACGACGGCCTGCCCGTCCGCCCCCTCGGACAGATCCAGCGCCTGCTGGTAGCCGGCTTCCGCTTCCGCCGGGCTGTCCCGCATGCGGTGGACTTCTCCCGCCAGGTAGAAGGGCCGCCAGCTCTCCGGACTCAGTGCCTGGGCCCGCTCGAAATGGGTGAGGGCCTGTGCCGGGTTCTTGAGGTTGAACCAGATCACCCCCAGGTTCATCTCCGCCTCCCACAGGTCGGGATCGCTCTTGAGGGCTTCCCCGTAAGAGCCGATGGCCTCCTGGACCTGGCCGGCTTCGTACTGGGACATCCCCAGGCCAAACCAGGCCACGGGATTGCCGGGGTCCTCGATCAAGGCCAGCTCGTAGGCCGAGATGGCTTGCAGGTACTCGCCGGCCTGGCGGTGGCCCTCGGCCAGGCTGAGGTAGTCCAGCCCGGTTTCGTCCGACTCCGTCCTCTCCGCGGCAGCCACCTCCGTCGCCGGGAGACCCGAAGCCGTTCCGCCGGCCCTGGAGTCGGCCGGGAGGACCCACCCGGCCAGGATTACCCAAAGGTACAGCAGCTCGGCCAGGCGTGCCGGGTGGAGTGACAACGATCCTTTAGTGCGGACTCTCGCCATCAGTTCACCCCTTGGCCATTGCCGGACAGCACTTCCTTCAGGAACCGGCCCGTATGGCTCCCCTGGGCCGCGGCCACCCGCTCGGGCGGTCCGGCAGCCACCACGGTGCCTCCCTGGTCGCCTCCCTCGGGTCCCAGGTCGATGACCCAGTCAGCCGTCTTGATGACGTCCAGGTTGTGCTCGATAACCAGGATGGTGGCGCCGGCCCGTACCAGGCGGCGAAAGGCCCGCAGCAACTTGTGGACGTCGTCGAAATGCAGACCGGTGGTGGGTTCGTCGAACAGGTAGAGCGCGTGCCTGCCCACTTGACGGGAGAGGTGAAAGGCCAGCTTGATCCGTTGGGCCTCCCCGCCCGAGAGCGTGGTCGCCGACTGCCCCAGCCTCAGGTAGCCCAGCCCCACGTCCTCCAGCACCCTCAGTTTCCTGGTCAACCGGGAGACACCGGAGAAGAAGCTCATGGCCTCCCGCACGGTCATCTGCAGAACTTCGTGGATATTCTTGCCCTTGTAGCGCACCTCCAGCAAGCTCGATTTGAAGCGAGTTCCCTTGCATTCCTCGCACACCACCTCCACGTCGGCCAGGAACTGCATCTGCACCGTAACGGTGCCGTCCCCCTGGCAATGATCGCAGCGCCCTCCAGGGAGGTTGAAGGAAAAGTCGCCGGCGCCCAGGTGCTGCTGACGAGCCTCCCGCGTCGAGGCAAACAGCTCTCGAACGGCATCGAAGGCCTTGATGTAGGTGATCGGATTGGAACGCGGAGTTCGGCCGATGGGCGACTGGTCCACCAGCCGCACGTCCGAAATCCACTGCTCGCCCTCCATGCGCTGGTAGTTGCCTCGATCCGGCGCCTCCCCCTTGCGGGCCTTCAGCGCCGCAAAGAGGACCTGGTGAACCAATGTCGATTTCCCTGACCCGGAAACTCCGGTGATACAGGTGACGATTCCCAGGGGAATCTCCACGTCCAGCCGTTTGAGGTTGTTCTCCTCGGCCCCGTAAAGCCTCAGCCAGCGGCTGTCGGGAGAAGACCGGGAAGAAGGCACGGGGATCTCGAGCTCCCTGCTCAGGTACTTGCCCGTGAGCGAGCCGCGGCAATGGATCAGATTGGGGAAGTTGCCGGAGAATACCACCCGTCCCCCCTGTTCCCCCGCTCCGGGACCCATGTCGATGATCCGGTCGGCCGAACGGATCATGGCCGGCTCGTGCTCCACCACCAGAATGGTATTGCCCATATCCCGCAGGCTCTTGAGGATCTCGATCAGCCGGGCGTTGTCACGGGGATGCAGGCCGATGGAGGGCTCATCCAGGACGTAGAGCGCTCCCACCAGGGAGGACCCAAGGGAAGTGGCCAGCTGTATCCTCTGCGCTTCGCCCCCCGACAGGGTGGCGGCCAGCCGGTCCAGCGTAAGGTATTCCAGGCCCACCCGGAACAGGAATCCCAGGCGCATGCGCAGCTCTTCCAGGATCCGATGGGCCACGCTGGATTCATAGTCGGTCAGCCTCAGCTCCCGAAAGAACCGGCGTGCCTCACCGACGGTCATGGCAGTGATCTCGCCGATTTCCCTGCCCGCAATCTTGACGGCCCGGGCTTCAGCGCGCAGCCGGGACCCGCCGCAGCTCAGGCAACGGGTGTATCCGCGGTAGCGGCTCAGGAAAACGCGAATATAGAGCTTGTATTTCTTGGTTTCCAGATAATCGAAGAAACGCCTGATGCCCCGGAAACTCTCATCCCCGGCATTGATCAGGTCCTTCTGCCCGGGAAGCAGGTCGCGGTAGGGAATTTCCCAGGGAATGTCGTGGCGCTGGGCAAAACGCTTGAACTCGGCCCGCAGCCGCCGGTAGCGAGGCTTGGTCCAGGGCTCGATGGCCCCCTCCCGCAGACTCTTCTCGGGATGGGGGATCACCCGTTTCAAATCGATGTCCATGGTGTTGCCGAACCCCTGGCAGCGGGGACAGGCGCCATAGGGGTTGTTGAAGGAAAACAGCCGGGGCTCGGGTTGCTCGTAGTCGACGTGGCATCGGCGGCAGACAAATCCCTCGATAAAGGAGAAACGGGGAGGCTGTGCCGCTTCCCTGTCCCCGGAATCGAGAGCCGCCGAGTCCGCATCTGCATCCGGCCGCCCCACTACTTCGGCCAAGGCGTGACCCGAGCCCTCCCGGTAGCAGATTTCCAGCGAGTCGGCCAGGCGCTGGCGCAACCCGGGCCCAATTATGACCCGATCGACCAGGACCTCCAGCGGGGCGGAAAAGTCCAGGTCCAGCAGGGACTCGGGGTCGGACAACTCGTAGATGCGTCCCTCCCGGTAGAGGCGGTTGAAGCCATGCCGGCGCAGGTCTCGCAGCACCGTCTTGAGGAGTTCCGGGTCCTGGTCTTCTGAGCGCGGCTTCGAGTTCGCACGGCTCTTTTTCAGCTCCTGGAAACGACGATAACGGGCAAAGGGAAACAGGATATGGAGACGCGTTCCGGGAGGGAGGGCCATCAACCGGCTGACCGCCTGGTCCAGGACATCCTTCTTGACCTCCATTCCGCACTGCCAGCAGAAGGTGCGGCCGATTCGGGCGAAGAGCAGGCGCAGGTAATCATAGATTTCGGTGACCGTTCCCACCGTGGAGCGGGGATTGCGCAGGCTGTTCTTCTGCTTGATGGCAATGGCAGGCGCGATCCCCGACACCTCCTCCACGTCGGGTTTCTGGATTCGCTCCAGGAACTGGCGGGCGTAGGCCGAGAGCGATTCCACGTAACGCCGCTGCCCCTCGGCATAAATGGTGTCGAAGGCCAGGCTGGACTTCCCCGATCCGCTGACTCCGGTGATTACCGTCAGACTCTCGTGCGGAATCCGGCAGTCCACGTTTCTGAGATTGTGTACCTTGGCGCCTCGAACTTGAAGAACTTCCCGGTCCATGGGATGGTGAGGTAGAGTGGGAAAAGATGGTCAGGGAGCCACGGTGAGCGGTGGCGGGATGAGACGAACCCGTCAGTATAGAGGAGGGGGTCCGAAGTTGTCAAAGCGCGCCGAGAGGCCGGACCTTGACGTGTTTCGGAGACCGGGAGGGCGAACCCGCTGCCATGTGATTCACATCGAAAATTTGCATGGATGCACAGGATGCACAAGATTTTTTCAGGAAACTGCCGGCTATTATTCCTTCGCATCCGCAAATTCGTACCGGATCATCGCCGCAGTCAGCTTCTCGTGCAGCAAGGTCCCGTCCTGGCTATCCTGTGCATCCATGTTTTTGTAGTTTTTGTCTACATGGATGAACAGGATATGCAGGATTCTTGCTGGACTATTTCTCGCTGTGCGGTGCCCTGTACTCCCGGGCATCTCCCTTCCCGACCTTTGGTGGATCCTTCCTGAGGCCTCGCCAACCCCTTGGTGGCCCTTCGTGTGCGTTCGTGGATAACTCTTTTGGGAGGCGTGTATCATAGTGGATCACATGGAGACGCCCTTCCTTTCCATTGTCATCCCCGCCTACAACGAAGCGGAACGTATTGAGCAAACCTTGAAGACGGTACGCAACCATCTCCGCAGCCGGCCCCTGCGGGCGGAAGTGCTGGTGGTCAACGACGGCTCCCGGGACCGGACGGGGGCCCTGGTGGCTGCCTGCGCCCGGGATTGGCCCGACCTCCGCCTGGTGGACAACCCCCGAAACCTGGGCAAGGGATTCAGCGTCAGAAACGGCGTCATGGAAGCCGGGGGGCAGGTGGTTCTGATCAGCGACGCCGACCTGTCCGCACCCATCGAGGAAATGTCCAAGCTGCTGGACCCCATTGTCCGGGGGGAGCGGGATTTCACTCTCGGTTCCAGGGCTCTGGACCGTTCCCTCGTCGGAGTTCACCAGTCCACCTTCCGGGAGTACGCCGGGCGCCTCTTCAACGGCCTGGTACAACTCCTGACCGGCCTGCCCTTTCGGGACACTCAGTGTGGTTTCAAGGCTTTCCGGCGAGAACCCATGCTCCCCGTGCTGGCGCGCCAGCGTATCGCCGGTTTCGGATTCGATCCGGAGATCCTTTTCCTGGCCAGTACTCGCGGCCTCAGACTTCAAGAAATTCCGGTACGCTGGAACCACACCGAAGGAACCAAGGTTCGCCTGCTGCAGGACGGCTTCAAGATGGTTTTGGGCCTGCTTCTGATTCGGTGGAATCAGCTCACCGGCAAGTATCGGTGAGGGAGGCAGTGGTTGGTGGAGAGTGGAGAGTGGTTAGCCGGGTCGCCGCCCTGGCGGATCATACGAGAGTGAGACAATCAGAAATCGATCATCCCTTCGCGACCTTGGCACCCCGTCGCGGTTAACCTCAACGCCTTAGTACCCCTACACATAAGTATTAATACGTATTGCGTCTAGTCTGTTGAAGTTCACCATGGATCGCCTATGCAACCTCCTGGCGCGACTCGACGTGGCAGCCGCGAATACGTGGCAATACTTATGAACCAGTGTACTTAGTGGCCCTTCGTGGATAACTCTTTTTTCCTTTTTTCTTTTGTTTCAAACAAGCCGGCGCCGCGGACCGGCGTGGAGATTATTTGGGGAAAGACGGCCGATCCTTGGATGAAGAGGAACCACCACTCGGGAAGTTAGGCTATAATTTCGGCAGGAGTCAGAACCCCGCCCGCCGCTTCCCCGCCGGAAAGCTGCCTTGCGTCAGGGAGGCGAGCCCGTTTCTTGAAACAACCCAGGAGGTCAGGACCCGATGATCTGTCGATTCGGAATACTAGCCGGTTTTCTTGGAATGATGCTGCTGAACGCCCCCCGGGGATTTGCGGAAGATCCTCCGGACGTCTCGGGGATTTACAAGAAGAACTGCGCCATGTGCCACAAGGCGGACGGCAAGGGTCTTTCCGTTATGAAGACCCCGGACTTCACCAACCAGGACTGGCAAGCCAGACACACCGACGAGCAGTTGATCGAGGCCATTACCAAGGGATCAGGTGAGGGCAAGATCAAGATGCCCGCCTTCGGCGAAGGCACCAAGGCCAATTTGAGCCCTGAAACCATCAAGGTCCTGGTGACCGAGGTCATCCGGAAATTCGCCGAATAGCGGCCGGTTGGAGGAAGACCCACCGGTGGCAACCACCTTTCCGTCCCCTGCCCCACCCCCCGCCCGCCGCTTGTTTCTGGTGGACGGCATGTCCCACATCTTTCGGGCCTTCTATGCCATCCGCGGCCTGACCGACAGCCAGGGGCATCCCACCAACGCCGTCTATGGATTCGCGGCCATGTTGCGGAAGCTGATCCGTCAGCACCGGCCAGACTACCTGGCCGTCATCTTCGACACCGACCAACCCACCTTCCGGCATGAGGCCTTCGAGCAGTACAAGGCCAATCGGCCCAGGATGCCTGAAGATCTGGCCTCCCAGCTCCCGGTGATCCGAGAGTTCTGCCAGGCCATGCGGATACCCATCCTGCAGAAGGACCGCTTCGAAGCCGACGACATCATCGGAACTCTGGCCAGGAAGGCCGGCGAAAACCGCTGGGAGACAACCATTGTCTCCAACGACAAGGACATGTTCCAACTGGTGAACGACAAGACGCGGGTGCTTCACCAGTCCAAGACCGACACACTTTTCGACGCCGCCAAGGTGGAGGAGTTCTTCGGGGCCTCCCCGGAACAGGTGGTGGACGTGCTGGGGCTCATGGGAGACAGCGTGGACAATGTCCCCGGCGCCCCGGGCATCGGGGGGAAGGGCGCCCGCGACCTGGTGCGCCGCTTCGGCAGCCTGGAAGCCCTGCTGGACCAAAGTGAACAGGTCCCGCGCAAGACCTATCGCGAGTCCCTGCGGAACCACCGGGAGCAAATCCTGCAAAGCAAGGAGCTGGTCACCATCGATACCGCGGTGCCCATCGACTTCAGTTGGGACAACCTGCAGGTTCAGAATCCCGACCTGGACCGACTCCGGCCCCTGCTGGCGCAACTCGGCTTTCAGTCGATGCTGAAGGAAATGGATGGGGGCGCGTCACCGGGCCGGCCCGAGCCGGTCGAATTCCAGCCCTTGTCCTCCCCTCTCCAGCTTCGGACCCTGCTGGAGCAGGCCCGCTCGGCTTCCTCCTGCACCTGCTGGCTGGAAACCGACCCGGAGGATTCGCTGTGCCGCAACCCACGCCGGTTGGCAGTGATGGCGGGGAAATCGGGTTGGACCCTCGACCTGGAAGATGCGGGCGCCCCGGGCCTGGCGAACCTCAGGGGTTTCTGGGAAGATCCGGAAATCGGCAAGGTCTTTTACGACGCCAAGCCGGCCCACCTGGCTTTGAGGCATCTCGGCCTTGAGTTGCAGGGTCTTCAGGCAGACGCCATGCTCATCTCCTACCTGCTGCAGCCCAATCGGAGCAACCATGGCTTGAGCGAAATCGCCTTCGCCCTGCTGGGGGAAGAGGCTCCGGCCGAGGCCGGAGGCCGCTGCGCCACCGTTCAACGGCTCTTCGGGCAACTGCGGCCCCAACTGGAAACCGAGGAGTTGGAGCAGGCTTACCGGCAGATCGACCTGCCGCTGGTCGAGGTCCTGGCGGAGCTCGAGTGGAACGGGATTCAGGTCGATGCCGCCGCGCTCCGCAACATGTCGGAGGACTTCGAGCGGACTGCCCGGTCTCTTACGGGCAGGATCTACGAGGTGGCCGGGACCGAGTTCAACCTGAATTCTCCCAAGCAGCTCGGGGAGATTCTCTTTGAGAGACTCAACCTGCCCAGGCCCCGAAGACTCAAGAAATCCGGGCAGTTTTCCACCTCGGTGGAGGTGCTGGAACACCTGGCCAAGGACTACGAGGTGCCTCGGCTGATGCTGGAGTACCGCCGGGTCGCCAAGCTCAAGTCCGGATACGTGGATGCCCTTCCCCGCCTGGTGGATCCCCGAACTCAGCGGGTTCATCCCTCCTTCCACCAGACGGTGGCCGCCACCGGCCGACTGTCCTGCAGCAATCCCAACCTGCAGAACATTCCCGTGCGATCGGATCTGGGCGCCCGGATCCGGTCGGCATTCGTGGCCGGCCCGGGCTGCCGGCTGCTGTCCGCGGACTATTCCCAGATCGAGCTGCGGGTCCTGGCGCATCTTTCGCACGACCCGGTGCTGGTGGATGCCTTCCGAAAGAACGAAGACATCCACACCCGGACCGCCAGCGAGGTGTTCGGCATCGACCCCCTGCTGCAGACAGGCGAGATGCGCCGGCGCGCCAAGGCGATCAACTTCGGCATCATTTACGGCCAGACGGCCTTTGGCCTGGCCAGGGAACTGCAGATCTCGCACCGCGACGCCCAGGAATTCATCCAGCGCTACTTCGAAAGGTATCGAGGCGTCAAGCAGTTCATCGATGAGGTGATCGAGGACACCCGCCAGAGCCGGATGACCCGCACTCTCTTTGGACGGCGCCGGCAGATTCCGGACATCGGCAGCCGCAATCCCGGCCTACGCCAGTTCGCCGAGAGGACGGCCGTGAATTCGCCCATTCAGGGCACCGCCGCCGACCTGATCAAGCTGGCCATGATCCGGATTCACCGAGAACTGCGGGAGCGCAAGCTCGACTCCAGGATGTTGCTGCAAGTCCACGACGAACTGGTATTCGAGGTCCCCGATGAGGAGTTGGAGACCCTGCAGACTCTGGTCAAGGAGGAAATGGAGTCGGTGGTTTCGCTCTCGGTGCCCCTGCTGGTGGACGTGGCGGTCGGCCGGAACTGGATGAAAACCTGAACGCTTCCTCGGGCGCCGGCCGCGGGGAGCTCCGGATCGGCCACGACCGTTTCATTTGAAAGAGAGGTCTAAATGCTGGACCGGCAATCCGCATTCGAGCTGCTGACGGAGTACACCAGCAACCCCAGCCTCATCAAGCACGCCCTGGCCGTGGAGGCCTGCATGCGGGCCTACGCCGCCAAATATGGCGAGGACGTGGAGAAATGGGGAGTCGTGGGCCTGCTGCACGACTTCGACTACCAGAGATTCCCCAACCCTCCCGACCACCCTGAAAAAGGCGCCCGGATTCTGGAGCAGCGGGGATATCCGGAGGATGTGATCTACGCCATCAAGTCCCACGCCGCCTGGACCGGCTGCCCCCGGAACCACCTGGTGGACAAGGTGCTGTTTGCTTGTGACGAGCTGTCCGGCTTCATTACGGCCGTGACCCTGGTACGCCCCGACCGAAAGATCGAGGGGCTCCAGCCGAAATCGGTCAGAAAGAAGCTGAAGGACAAGGCCTTTGCCCGATCGGTGAGCCGGGAGGACATCGTCACCGGCGCCTCCGACCTGGAGGTGGAGCTGAACGATCACATCGCCTTTTGCATTCAAGCCATGACCGGCATTGCAGCCCGGCTGGGGCTATAGCGGGGGCATTTCCACGCCGCTCCTGTTGAGGAACGGACCCAACCGGGTTAGAATAGCTCGCTGTTCGATTTTCCTCCCTCCATAGTTCTCCCCGACACAAGGTCCCCAATGCATTCGGAGCGGTCGCGCCGGTGCGCTTTGCCCGGTCCCGCTCCGAATCCGGTGGAATCCGCCTCAACCATGGCTTCCAAGAGACGCGTTTCCGAAAAATGGGTCAGCGGTTGGCCGAAGTCGGAGCAGCCCCGGCAACGTCTCCTCACCCGGGGCGCCGATGCCCTCAGCGACGCGGAACTGCTGGCCATCTTCCTGCGGGTCGGGGTCAAAGGGACCAGTGTGCTCGACCTTTCCCGCCGCCTGCTGCAAAGCTTCGGCGGGTTTCGC
Organism: Acidobacteriota bacterium; assembly: GCA_021296475.1. GTDB lineage: Bacteria > Acidobacteriota > Vicinamibacteria > Vicinamibacterales > UBA8438 > JAGWAJ01. The sequence goes on along the minus strand of JAGWAJ010000015.1, from coordinate 19,120 downwards.
GGCCTGCTGAAGGCCAGCCAGCAGGAACTGGGCGGCATCAAGGGCCTGGGGGAGGCCAAGGTGGCTACCCTGAAAGCACTGGCGGCCGTGACCGTGCGCTACATGGCCGAGGAGATGCAGCGTGGGCCCTTCATCGGGCACTCCCGGGATGTCCAGCGGCTGCTTTGCGGGAGGTTCCGGGATCGGGACCGGGAGACCTTCGCCGTGGTATTTCTGGACACCAGGCACCACGTCCTGGCCGTGGAGGAAATGTTCCAGGGCACCCTCAACAGCGCCACCGTGTTTCCGCGGGAAATCGTCCGAAGAGCCCTGCAGCTGAATGCCGCGGCCATGGTGGCCGTCCACAACCATCCATCGGGCAACCCCTCGCCCAGCCCGGACGACCGCCAGGTGACCCGAGAGCTGCAGCGGGCCTGCGGCCTGATGGACATCTCCCTGCTGGATCACATTGTCATCGGCGGCAACGACTGCTTCAGCTTTGCCGAGCACCGCCTGCTGTGAGAGGGCGGGGAGCCGACTCTTTCTCCCGCCTCCGGAGCGAGCTATAATCCAGGGGACTTCGAGACCGCACGGCAAAAACCATGAAACCGTTTCAACCCTTCCGAAGGCCGGCTTCCCCCAGACGCCTTCCGCTACCGATCCTATGGGCTCTGCCGCTGGGGGCCTTTCTCCTCTGGTGCCTGCTCGCACTCTGGCTGGGCCGCTGGGAGGGACAGCCGCCCAAGGTGAGCCTGGACCGCGACTTTAGCGCCCTCGGCAAGGATCCCTCTCTGGTGCTCGAGGTCGAAGACGGCCAGACCGGGTTGAAGCAGCTATCGGCAGTGCTGGAGGTAGAAGGCCAGTCCTTTCCACTGATCGACCGGGACTACCCCGGGCCCTGGCTGCTCTACTTCCAAAGGAGTGGCGCTCAATCCTCGGCCCGCTTCGACCTGGGCGAGATGATAGCCTCCAGCCACCCGATCCGGGAAGGCCCGGCGCGGCTGTCGATTACCGCCAGCGACCACTCCTACCGCCGGTTCTTCGCGGGCAACCAGGCTCGACTACAGCGGGACTTCACCTTCGACATCCGTCCCCCCACCCTGGAAGCGCTGTCGGCGCAGCACTACGTCACCCAAGGGGGCTCGGCCTGTGTTCTCTACCGGGTGGGAGAAGACACCGAGGTCTCAGGGGTCCGGGTGGGTTCCGACTTCTTTCCCGGATACGCGGCCGACCCCGACGGAGACAAGCAGGTCCGATTCTGCATTTTCGGCTATCGCTACGACCTCGGTCCCAATCCGGAAATGAAGCTGGTGGCCGTAGACGCGGCCGGGAATCGGTCGGAAGCCCGCTTCCGATACAAGCTCTTTCCCAGAAAGTTCCGGCAGCGAACCATCCGGCTCAGTTCGGCCTTCCTGCAGCAGGTGGTTCCGGCGATCCTCAATCAGAACCCGCAGCTCTCCAGCCAGGGCGACCTGGTGAAAGACTTCCTCCAGATCAACGACGGGCTCCGGCAGGCCAACCACGATAAGATCAAGCAGCTGTCGAGCCAGTCCGAGCCGCAGTTTCTCTGGACCGAAGCCTTCGCTCAGCTCAGCCGATCCAAGGTGGAATCCCTCTTCGCCGATCATCGCACCTACCTCTATGAGGGCCGGGAGATCGACCGCCAGGACCACGTCGGTTTCGACCTGTCGGTCGTGAAACACTACCCCATCGAAGCCTCCAACGACGGCGTGGTGCGCTACGCCGACCTGCTGGGCATTTATGGGAACACCATACTGGTGGACCACGGCTGCGGGCTGCTCTCCCTCTATGGACACCTCAGCTCCATCGCCGTAGAGGCCGGCGACCGGGTCGGCAAGGGCCAGGTGCTGGGCCGTAGCGGCGCCACCGGCCTGGCTGCCGGCGATCATCTTCACTTCGGCCTTTTCCTGCACGGAATCCCCGTCAACCCCACCGAGTGGTGGGACCCCAAATGGATTCGGGAGCGCGTCCTGGACAGGATCGGGGAGCACAAGGGCGGAAGCGCGACTGCCGAGTCTTGAAAGGGACTTGTTAGCAATTGATAATCCCCGGGCGACGCGGAGCGGCGGCAGCAGGTAGCCGTGGGCGTGAGCCCATGGAAAGGAGTAGCTCCACGTCGAGCCGCGAAGGCGGCGACAGCAGAGGGCCGAAAGCGCGAGGCCCCGGAGACCACCTCTCCTGAGACAAAAGAAAAAAGAGTTCTCTACGAAGGACCGATAAGAGTCATCCACAAAGGAAACCGACGAACCACGAATGGACACGAATAAACACCAATTAATGGGTTGATGAGTCGCTAATCGGGGGAGCGACAACCGATTTCGAGGAGGTTTTCTACGAAGGACACGAAGTGACAACAAAGTAACATAATTACAAAAGCATTCCGGCGCCGCTTGTCGTTGAAGGAGGTCCGCCTGTCTTCGTGTCTGTTCGTGTTCATTCGTGGTTCGTCTTTTTAAACGACCCCCTGTTTGTCCTCCGAACGATTTGCCCTCCAGGGAGGGGGCCGGACTTCCCGGCGTCGCCCCCTTCCGAGATGACACTTCAAACCGCCCAAACCGATCGGAAAGGAACCAACCATGAAGGCGACTCGTGATTTCCTGAAACAGCTCGGTTTCCCCGCGGGCGACGGATACGCCCTCCGGAGTACGCCCAAGCGTTTTCCGGACGGGGCACAGTACCGCTTTGAAATACCCAGCGTCGAGGGCCCTCGCTGCCTGAAGGCCGTCATCGAGGAAGCCGAGCGCTACCGGCTCACCATTCATCGGGTCAGCCAGGGCAGCGGGATCATGCTGATGACCGACGACGAGATCAAGGACATGCTGAAGATCGCCCGAGACCGGCAGATGGAGGTGAGCCTGTTCGTGGGCCCGCGGGCCACCTTCGATATCGGGGCTCAGCCGCTGACGGCGGCGGGCAAGAACATCGGCCTGGGCTTGAGGGGAATGGATCAGGTGGTCTATGCGGTGGAGGACATCAAGCGGGGGTGCGATCTGGGGCTGCGGGGCATCCTGGTGGCCGACCTGGGGCTGTTGTGGCTGGTCAATCAGCTGAGACAGTCGGGGCAGCTACCCACCAACCTGGTGGTCAAGATCTCGGTCCAGCTCAGCGCCACCAATCCGATTGCCGTCAGGATCCTGGAAGACTTCGGAGGCAATACCTTCAACGTCTCCTCAGACATGCCGCTTTCACTGTTGGCCTCCATCCGGGAAGCGGTCTCCCTGCCGCTGGACCTCTACGTGGAGACTCCCGACAATTTCGGGGGGTTCGTCCGCCATTTCGAGATCCCCGAATTCATCCGCCTGCTCTCCCCCGTCTATGTCAAGCTGGGCCTGCGCAACGCCCCCGACATCTACCCCAGTGGAACCCACATCGATCCCACCGCCATCGCCCTCTCCAGGGAACGCGTCCGCCGGGCCCGCATCGCGGCCGACCTGATCGACCGCTACTACCCGGAGGCGGTCATGTCCCAGCCGGGCGCGGCCGACCTGGCCATTCCGGAGATCTGACCGGTGATTCAGGAAAACAACAGGGATTGTTATACCGACGACTGGAAGCGGACCGAGCCGGATCACGTCGTCTATTTGCCGACGACCGAGCACCAGGGGAAGAGAGTCTTCTGGTATCCGGATCGAAAGCACTTTCTGCTGGGCAAGGTCATCAGCGACGAGTTTCTGGCCGATGTGAGAGTTCCGGCTTGAGTGACGGTTGAACCGCTGCACTACTGGCTGGGCAGGAAGCGTCCGTCGCACCCCTTCCGAGCCCGTCTCCAGCGCCCGGTAGTTGGGAGCCCGCGTGTCGTGAGGTTCGAGATTGACATTGAGATATGATGGCGCCATGGGTTGTCAGGCCACGACGTCCACCATCGGATACCCCTTGATCTCCGCCTTCCACCCCTGAGGTGCACAATGCGCTATACGAGGAACTCTATACCAACTGAGAATCGTCGCGGCCTGCGCGCTGTAGCGGCCGCAGCCACGGCACTGATCGCCTGCCTTTTCGCCGCCACTACCGCCGGCGCCCAGGACAACCACCGTGGCGGCTATGTCGGCCTCAACCTGGGTTTGGCGGGATCGTCGCCGTTGGATTCGGCCGTCTCCGCGGTCAGCAACCCGACCAGGTGCGACAGGCTGCTTTACGACGATCCGGCGCTGGCGCCGAGCGACCCTGCATGCACGGACGCGACGCCGCGGCAACTCTCCTCCAACGGCTTCTCGCCAGGGTTGGGATTCACAGGCGGTTTCAGCGCCGGCTACGCCTTCGGCGGTCCTCGCATCGAGTTCGAGTACCGGGCCCGGACCCAGGGCGGCGACGTGTCCCCGCTCATCGATGCCGCCTCCAACCAGGCCGTGGTCAGCAAGGCCCTGGAATGGAGCCCCGTATCTCCCCCGACGGAGTCGATCTCCAACTACCGCGTCCACCAGGTCTTCGCCAACCTCTACTACGATTTCCCCAACGACTCGCGCTGGACACCCTATCTGGGCGCCGGCGCCGGCCTGGCCCGCACCGACCTGCGCTACACCCGCCGCCTGATCCGCAAGACGCTTGACCAGGGGTACCAGGACGTGGAGCCGCCGCTCACCCTCGCCGACCGGCCGGCAGCCGCTGCCGGCACGGTCAGCCTGCTGCAACCGGACCTCAGCGGCACGCTTCCGGGCTTTCAGATCCTGGGCGGGGTGGACTACGCGGTGGGCGACCGCACCTCGATCGGGATCACTGCGCACTGGGCTCGCTTTGGGGAGCTGAGCCAGAACGTGACCTGGTCCATCATCCGCAGCCACGAACCCGTGCGGGCGGACGGGACGACGCCATTCTCAGGAACGGTGACGCTGAGCAGTTTCCAGTATTGGGGGGTGACGGTCGGACTGAAGTACCGCTTCTGAACCGCAGGGACTCCACCCGGGTCAAAGGCTGGCGTGAGCCGGGCCGCTTCTGCGGCTGGCTTAAGGCCCGGTCCGCTTCAATCCAGGTAATAGCCGTCGCCGATCAGCACCGGAACCCCGAAGGAGGTGACCCGTTTGACAAAGGTCACCTTGCGTTGCCACTGGCCGGTGGCCGGATTCCGGTTGGAGTAGTAGAGGAAGGACTGACCGAAGGCATCGGCAACCCCCAGGACATTCCGCCCTCCGAAGCTGTCGATAAAGACCGACGTTATTCTAGACACCTGGCCATGATCTTTCCGTCTCAAAGTCAGTTCGACTCGACCCCGACCAAAACAGACCTGACGGAGATCTTCAGTGTCGCGGGGATCCTCAACCACTGAGGGCGTATCAGATCGGCCCGCGAGACCGCCGCGGCACGTTGGTCCGATCGCATGGGACAACCCTGTGCAGCCAGTACGTGCTTGATCGCGCCCTTGTCCGCCAAGAACGTGTCCTTATGTTGTATTTCAACACGAATGTGGGCGCTACCCTGACCTCATCGACAAGCTCGACCAAGTCCTCGATCGGGACCAGGACCGGGCACTGTTTGGCATACCTCCCAGATCCCCCGCCGGCGACGATCGCACCCCGCCGCCGGCCTCTGCGACCCTCAAGGGCTGGAGGCCCGTTCGGCTCCCCGACGGCTCCTGGGGCGGCCTCTACGTGGGTCGCAATCCCAAGGCCCTGCCACTGGAGCTCGTCGGCCTCACCATCACCGTCCGAGCCAGAAGTGGCAAAGCCTGGGACGCCACCATTTCCGAGGTCGTCGAGCGCTCCCCCAACCGCACCCTGGTTCGCACCCGAAGAAGCGATTCAATAAGCGTTGTTCAGAAAGGCACGCTCTAGGATCTAGTGTTTCTGGAAAACCCCAACCGGTTGTAGCAGCCCGATCTGCAGGCTCTGGACGGATGGACAAGGTTCAACTGACACCCTTCTTCCTTTCCCGGGAGTTTGTCAGAAACCACTTTCTCAGTGGATCAGTTCTTGGGGAGACCCTCAGGGGGAGGTCACAGTCATGAGCGAAAACGGATTCGCTTCAACCCCCGAATCAGTGCGGAGAGAGCCGCCTTTTGTAGAAGCTGTCTGTTCAAGGTTACTATTTTGTCCAACTGACGGATTCCACCTCACAGACGTTCAATACAATGCCTTTATCAACACCACACGCGCGTTTGGTGAAGAGTATTTCTATGTATCTGTCGTTGAGTGGGCCGGAGATTTTTTTAAAAGGGGCCAGCACTGGTGGTGTCAGCGACCTTCCTATGACGAATACTCGGAACTTCCGTTGGTGCTGGAGAATGCCTTGTATTCCAAGAGCGGTGTTTTTGGTGCCATTTTATCTCATGAGGATCATGGGATTATTGGGGGTACCAAAGACTTTATCGATACTTCGAAAAGAGAATATCCCACCTGGAGGAATGATAGAGAGAGAATTAAAGACGACTGGGAAACAAGCTTGGTCGCGCCGGTACTTGATGCTACTGCCTGACTGCACGTCTTCGTTGCCCTTCCTGGTCACTGGCATGTAACAGTTGACATAACCGGATATTATCGGACGTAACCCCCACTCATTCCAAAGGACTTAGCAGCAGCAGCCGTCCAGACCTCCCGAAAAGCACAAGATGTAGGCCGGCGCCGGCCTGGCCGGGGTGCGTCTTGTGGTGTTCCAGGGACCGCTTTTAAACTCCAGCCCGTCACCAGATTCCCGGTAAATCCTTGAGCTTTGCCGGTCAGGCTGCGTTTTCTCGGTCCCTGGCGTACCCCAATACCCCCCAAAGGCCTTCCTGGGCGATTCTAGCTCTCTCAGCGACAGGAGGGCTCCCCTCCTGTGGGAGATCGAGAATTTCAGTGCGATCGGGACAATAACGAGGCCATAGGATGCCCTGTACTGACGTTTCTCGGGGTCCGACGACCTGTAGTACCCCGGAATTTTGCGCCTGGAGGCCTCGACGTGGCCGGCCGCGTTACGTAACGGGGTTGTATTGGATTCGACGGTCCTACTGAATCACCCAGTCGAGGAACCTGTTGAGCAAAACAGCACCTCCAGCAATGGAAGCGCCAATGCGCCAGATATCGGCTTTGAGAACGGCGAGGTCCTGCTTGGTTGCCAACTCGGCATCCGAGCGGCTGATAGCGGCAACGACGGCTTCGGCTTGCCGGGTATCCATTCCGGCGTTTTCAAGCTGCTTGATCGTGGCGTGGGTGTCGAGGGTGTAGGTGGTCACGATGTTCTCCGTTGCTAGAGACTAGCACACTCCCTTCCCCTATTGACACGGCCCCACATCGGACACCTTACTTTACAGTTTGGATTGTTCACTAGTTTACAACTTTATCCTTTTACTCACCAACTACACACGGTGTAACCCTTAAATGGAGGACAACTCGGACCCGATCAGAGGATCGGCCGGGGAACCGCTGAAGAAGGTGTAGCCGTAGGTGTCCAGGCCGAACAGGTAAATGGAGCCGCTACGCCAGCGGGGATCGTTGGCCAGGCCGACCGAGGCGAAATAGCCCCTCGAATCCAGGTCCATGGCGGCGCAGCGGACAAACTCCTGCAGCCGCGTCTCGGAAGGGTCGGCATCGAGCATGGCGGCGTTGACCTCCTCGATCCTGCAGGTGCCGGGCAGGTCACGCCGGTAGACCCCCACCCCGATCGCGGCTGAGTTCCCCTCCCAGTCGATGCTCTTGATGTAGGTGGACTTGGGCTCGTCCATGCCCGTCGCCGGGTTGAGGAAGGAGTAGTCGATGAAACCCTCGCCGAACCCGCTGGCGATGCGGTGCTGTTCCTTGTAGTAGTCGTTGCGGTTTTTTCATGCGTGTATTTTACCGCATCAGGATCGTGCCGTACACCCGCTAAATATAGTCGCATCCCTCGTTTCTCATCGGCTTCCCGGATGCCTTCAAACTTCAGCGGTTTGGTGGTAGACTGCGTTGGCATCAGGCTGTCCTGGCGGAATCGGGTCAAACTCTTTTCCAACAGTATTTTACAGGACTTCCAAGGCCGATGCCGCCTGCCTGGGGCAAGACATCCGGGCGAGCCAATGTCCATCCCTGCAGACGAAAACAGGACCTGACGCAATTGAACATGTACGCCGATCTTCCGAGGATGTCGCGTCGCATACTTGCGCTCCTGTTTGCGGGGTTGCTTGGCACCCAAACGGCTGACGGGCAACAGAATGAAAGGATGATGTCATGGCAATCACGTGGACTTGTACTGGAGCCTGCTTTTGGCTACTGCTGTTTGCTTTCACACTTGCGGCGCGGCCGGACCCGGACTGCGAAGAGTGGAACACCCGGGAGTATTTCCTGAAGGCCACGGTCGAGGAGGTGACCTCCTGTCTGGCTGCCGGCGGCGACGTTGAGGCACAGACTGAGAGTGGTCGCACCCCTCTGCACTTCGCGGCCTGGAACAGCAAGAATCCGGCCGTGGTCAAAACTTTGCTGGAGGCGGGAGCAAGTCCTGATGCTCGGAGCAAGAACCGCAATACTCCCCTGATTCTGGCGGCCTGGGGGAACAGGAATCCGGCAGTGACAGCGGCGCTGCTTGCCGGCGGGGCGGACCCGAACGTAGGGAACAAATCCGGCAACACGCCGCTGCACGATGCCGCACGGGCAAACCCGAACCCGGCCGTGGCAAGGGTGCTGATCGAAGCTGGGGCGGACCTGGAGGCGCGGGATAAAGCCGGCCGCACGCCCTTGCATCAGTCAGCTGCGAGCGGCAAGAATCCGGCGGTGATCGACCTTCTGCTGGAGGCCGGAGCAGACGCGAATGCTCGGAATGCAGAGGGCAAAACGCCCTGGAATCTGGCCCAGTCCAACGAGGCACTCAAGGGCACCAGGACCTACATTCGCCTTCACGAGGCACAGTTCGAGTCGTCGGAGAGAGGCGATCGGGGTCGGTAACAGGCTGGACGCACTCCTGCAGGAATACACGGCGGCACTGAATGGAGTCGGCGCTTGACCCGCATTTCTCACCAGGGGGCAGGATCATGGCGCAGGGTATGCCCAGCGAAGTCTGTTACCCGCGAGCCCCTACCATGGAGCCAATCAAAGTACTGAAAATAAACTACTTTTCTTCATGGCACCAGCGACCTGGTGGGAAATGCGGGCTAGTGGCATCTTTCTCCCTCCCGGCACTCGTCTCAGGGGTGCAATTCCAGGGGAAGAAGTACGGGCTAAACAAGTTACGGTAACTCAAATCCACCGCAGCCGCCACGTATCATGATATGATGAGCCGGTTTTCCCCGGATGGCTCACTCACGGATGGCTCACTCAGTTGGAGGTTCAGAGGATTGACGAGGGCGCCGACCCGAGGCAATCGGAGCTTTCGGGATGTCGGCTCCACACACCACCCCATAGGACCGACCGAGCTTCCTGCAGGCCGCAGCACAGACCAAGAGGCTGGATCTCGCACTGAGACATCGCTTCCCGCCCCCTCGTCATGACGGGATCAGCGCCCGACCGGCAGTCGAAGCCCGTTCGGCGAGTGGAGGAGTAATTGACCCTCAACCTTCAAGCGGTTGGGATTCGAAAGGTATAACGTCATGGCAGCTCAAGTCAAATGGAGCCGTTTGGAAGGCATTCTGATTGCCGCACCGATCGGTCGTATCGACGGCAACAACTACATCGAAGTCCAGAATACCTTGGAATCCGGAATCGATTCCGATGAGCGGGCCATGATCCTGGACTTCGGGCAATTGGGCTACATCAGCAGCGCAGGTCTTCGCGTTTGCCTGATCATTGCCAAGAAATTCAACCCGGAAGGCAAGGCCTTCGGTATCTGCAACCTCTCCGATTCGATCCGCGAGATTGTCACCGTGAGCGGCTTTCATGGGATCATGTCGATTTACGATTCGCAGAGCGCGGCCATCGAAGCCATCACCGGCAGTACCGACCTCGGAGATGAGGGAGCAGCAGAAGCATCCTCGACCATACCGATACGTGACTCTGTCGATTTCGATATCATCGGAGAAAACATCCAGCACATCTCCAACTTCACGATCGAGAAATACGAGTACAAGCATGACCGCAGCCTCTCGCTCAAGGAGCGGGAGGCCGTCGTTGCCGGCATCACCAATGCCCTGTGGATGTATATTGAGCGTCTGAAGATTCGGCGCAAGCAGCTACTGACGGAAATGTTCAAATCCGCCGAATCAGTTCTCGAACAGGTCGTTGCAAAATCGGAAAAATGACGGCCATAGCGGCCTCGGTGGAATCGTCTGCCAGGATGAAGATCCGGTTGAAATTCCGCGGCCGCGCTTGCGCGAGGCTGTCCGGGGATCCTGTTTGCGGTTCGGACTGAATGACCGGCGTGGACTTGCCCGGCGCAGCCTGCAGCCCGCACGACTGCTTTTTCGACACAAGTCAGAGGCTTCCTTCCTCAACCAGATCGACATAGTTCACGTCCATCCAGCGGTGCTCCAGTTCGGGATGGCTTTCCCGGAACTGAACGGCCCTGCCCACCATGCCGCTCATGAAGGCCAGTTGCTCGCGGCCGAACTCATTCGGCGGCAGGGGCTCGCTGGAAAGGGAGCGTGCCCGCTCCACCAGGCTGTTCCAGGACCCCATGAACTGCGAGGGCTCGCGGTGGGTCTGCTCCGGTTCGATCTCAGGGTGCTGCCGCCGTTCGCGGGCCAACCGTGCGTTGTTGCGCAAGAAACGGTTCATTTCAAAGACGACGTCGCCAATCTTATCCTCCAACAGTCGCGCATCCGGTGAGTTTAACGCTCCGACCAGTTGCTGCAGACCCTGACGCATCCACTCCAGACAGACCGAGTCGAGGGGAACGCCCTCGTCCTTGGCGTAGCGCTCGGCCCGGGCCGTCAGGCAGGCGAAGTCCAGGCGGGTATGCGGCACCTGATACGGCCATTCTTCCCGATGGTCCTTGACCCACTGACCGGAGCGCCTCAGCTTGGTCAACATGCCCAGCCACTCGATCGGGCGCGAGTTGTCCTCGCGGATGGCGCGGTCGCAAATGGGTAGCCTGTCCTTCGGCTTGTTCTTGCTGAACCAGTACTTCCCCAAATGATCGAACACGGCTCAGTGGCCATGGAGCGGGAAACTTTGCCGCGCGCCTGGCAGCCGCGCTTGAACGCCTCGTAGGGAACCTCGGGCCAATAAGGCCCGAAATCGGCGGGTTCCAGGTCGTAATGATCCAACTGCGGGTTGCAGCAATGGTAGATCGTGTAACGACGTTGGGGATTCAGGGAAATGGCCGTACAGGCTTCGCTCGGCACACCGACCGCCTCGTTGCTGGATCGAAAGGTGAATTCCTCGGGAAACGTTTCCGTATCGACCACCGCGGCAAACAGGCACACACTGAAATCGTGCTCCGGGGTATATCCCGCGCTGGACAAACTGGTTTGCGGCAGCCGAAAAATCGCCAGCGGCATGCCGGCCGAACACCTGGTTGCCAAGTGGGACGGCCTGCGCCTGTACTCCGTGGCCGCGGCCCTGGTAACCGTATCGGAACAGTTCTTCCGGCGGTCGCCAACGGATGTGCGCGCGGTCATGGCCACAATCAAGGATACATCGGATGTGCTGGCGCTCCTGCTCATGGGAGGTCACAGCACGATTGCCGGACGGCTGGCCGGTGCATTCAAGAACGTCGGACGCCCCCGCCTTGCCGACGAGATCGTCAAGACAATGCAAACCGCGGGCTACGCAGTGCGTGAGCGCGATCCGTTTGCGGACAGGCCGGACATCGTGCTGCCCACCCAAGGCGCCTCACCCTACGTCAACCGCATCCGGCTCATGTGGGAAGCCATGCGAGAGTGCGTGCTGAAAGTCTTCCTTGTCCCGCCCGAGCCGGGTTCTATTGAATCAGGCTCGCCGGCGATGGATGGTAATTGTCAGTTGCCTGCCAGAACTTGTCCCAGTGCTTTAATCACTTCTTCGCCATCCTCTTTCGCCAACCTCCCCAACTTGCGGACAATCAGCGAGTCGTCGAGAGTGAAGAGCTTGAAGCGAACCTTGCAGGGAACCTTGAGGCCGGCTTCCCGCCATCCCTGGATCGCCACGTCACTGGGCCATTCGTTCCCGGCCGACGTGATCATGGCCAGGACACACTGATCATGAGCCCGATTGAAGATTGACGATGAGACGATCAATGCCGGCCGGCGCTTGCTGGTCCGGCGATCCGTGAAAGGGAAAGGGACGACAACCACATCGAGCGATTCAAAGGTCACGCCACGCTTCCTCGTCTTCGGGCGAAATCCATTCGCTCAGAACTTCGGAGAGGCCTTGCAGGTACTCGTCCTGCCCCGGCGTCACCTTGCGCACCACCAGGTGATCGCCGTCCATTTCGAAAGAAATCACGTCTCCCTCGACCAGATTGGCCGCCTCACGGATGTTTTTGGGGATCGTCGTCTGCCCACGTGCGGTGATTTTGGCGAGTTCCATTGGCTTACTTCACTAATATTCTGATTCTACAGATAGTAAGATATATCAGAAAGGAGTGCAATCACACTGGAATTGGCGGAGGCGGTAGGATTCGAACCTACGGTACCCGTCAAGGTACAACGGTTTTCAAGACCGCCGCAATCGACCACTCTGCCACGCCTCCACGATCACACACCATTTTAGCCCGCATTTCCCGGCGGGGCGCCGGAAATGTCGGGAAGGATCGTTGACCGTCAAGAGCTTACCGGACTGGATTGGAAGGCTTGAGAGGAGCGGCGGAAGAATGGAGGACTGTGCGGGCGAGGCTACTGGCTGTCCAGGAGCTTCTCGGCCAGCACGTTTCTGATGTGGGCTTCGTTGCGGATGACTTCCAGGAAGGCCGTTTTCAGCAGGGTTTCCTTGCGGTTGAAGATGGTCTGGCGAACATCCGCCTGGACCTGCGGTTCGCTCAGTTCATGCTGTCCGCCGCGTTCCTTGGCCAGGAGCTTGACCAGGTGATAGCCGTAGCCGATGCGGATTGGCCGGGGAAAGACCTGCTCCACCTTCAGGGACTGGACCGTTTTCTTGAGCTCGGGGCTGACGGTCTCCATTTGCTGCTCGGTGACGAATCCCAGGTCCCCGCCCCGCGGGGCGGACTCGGCGTCCTCGGAGTACTCCACCGCCAGGCGGGCGAAATCCTCTCCGTTCAGCAGGCGCCGCATCAGAAGCTGGGCCTTTTTTCGGGCCTCGGCGGGAGTGGTGGCGTCGTCGCCGCGGGTGTTGTTGATCCCGGACTCCTTGGTGTCCGTAATCAGAATATGGGCGAGACGCCAACCCTTGGGCAGGTTGTAGTTGGACTTGTTGTCTTCGAAGTGCTGCTCGATCTCGGCTTCGGTCACCGAGATCTTGGAGGTGATTTCCTTGTTGTAGAGCTTCTCGATGGTGGCGCCCTTGCGCAGAGTCTGCTTGAATTCCTCCTCGCTGACCCCCTGCTCCTTGAGGAATTCCTGAAACTTCTCCTCGGTGTAGTTCTTCTTGAAGTCGGTGAACCGGGTGCTGACCTCGGCGTCGCCGGCGGTCAGATTGTCGGCGGCAGCCCACTGCATGAGGATCTCATCGTTGATGAGTTGGCTGAGGATGTTGAGCTTGAAGGTGGAAGCCTCCTCGGGCGACGGCGCCCGGGGGCTCTGCCTGAGTTGAGCGTCGAAGCGCTTGTCGACCTCGGAGATCTTGATTTCCGCTTGATTGACGATGGCCGCGGTATCGGAACTCACCTCGGGTCCCGAGCTGCAGCCCCCTCCAATCAGGAGAAGCAACGCCAGAGCCGACGCACTGTTTCGCTTGCAGGCAAACTTCATGGGATTTCGATCCGGCCGGATTGAAATGGCTTCACCCCTGCGGCTCACCGGCAGGCTGCCACACCAAAGGCTGAAGGCGAGCCTTCTTCCCTCCATGTCGGGCGACCCGCCGCGCAAATGGAGGCGCCTCAACTAGCCTAGCACCCCCTCCAACCAGTGACAACACTGTTCTTTGCTGCTCTCCTCGGCCATAATTGGTGGCTGATCCGGCAGGAAGGATCGGGCTTTGCGTCTCCTATCGATCATTCCCGGCGCCATCGGCGACTTCGTTCTGACGCTGCCCGCGGTGGCCTGGCTGCAGTCCCACATCCACCCGGATCGCCTGGAACTTTGGGTGGCCCGGGGCAATCTTCCACTGGCCCGATCGCTCGGCTACGTCGACGCCGCCGAGGCGCTGCAGGATACCGGAATCGAGAGCTATCCGCCCGGGCAGGGGTGCCTGAGGCGCATGCGGGCCTTTGACAGGATCGTCTCCTGGTGGGGGAGCGGCAATCCGGAATTCGTGGACCAAGTCCGGGCAATCCACCCCCGGGCCGACTTTCTTCGGGCGCTGCCCCGGGAGTCCGACCTCCACATGATCGAGTTCAGGCGGGCTCAATTGAACCGCATTTTCGGTTCCACCCCGGGGTTTTTGCCCACCCCCCGAGTCCACTGGACCGAGGATGAGGATCGATCTGCCGAGAGTTTTTGGGCAACGCGCCCGGGAAACCCCAGAGTCGCGATCCATCCGGGCGCCAGCGGCAAGCCCAAGCGATGGCCGGCTCAACAGTTCGCCGGAGTGGCGCGCAGCCTGTCCCGCGATCCCAACTGCAGACTCCTGCTGCTGGAGGGGCCGCTGGACGGCGAAGCGGTGAAGGAGGTTCGGGGCGGCCTGGCCGAGGACTCGGTTCGCTGGGAAACGGTGCGCATCGAGAACCTGAGCCGGCTGGCAGCCGTCCTGAGCCGCTGCCGGCTCTACATCGGCAACGACAGCGGGATCACCCACCTGGCGGCAGCCCTGGGAGTCCGCACCATCGCCCTGTTTCTGGAAACCGACCCCCGGGTCTGGGCTCCCCGGGGCCCCCGGGTCCAGCTTCTGCGCCGGCCCGGCGTCGAGCAGGTGCTTTCCATCATCCGCCCTTGAACCCGCGAGGACCGTCGTGTCCCAATCCCCCGCATCCGGGCGCCTGCCGCCACTGGCAGTGATCGCCGACGATCTGACCGGCTCCTGCGACACCGCCGCCCAGTTTTGCCGGTACGGCATGCGGGTGGCCATGACCGGCGCCTCCGCCCCGGAACTTGACCTGGACCTCGATCTGCTGGTGGTCAATACGGCTTCGCGAGGGCTGTCCGTCGAAGGGGCTCGACAAGTGGCCACCCGCTCGGCCAGGTCGCTGCTGACTTCCGGCAGCCGTCCGGTCTACAAGAAGATCGACTCGACCCTCAAGGGCACCTGGTGCCGGGAGTTGGCCGCGGTCATGGCGGTGGTGCGTCCCGATCTCGCCATTGTGGCGCCCGCCTTCCCGGCCTGGGGAAGGACCACCCGGAACGGAAAGCTGCTGATGGACGGCCGGCCTCTGCCGCCGAGGCCCGACCGGGGCGCCGGTGCTTCAGGAATCGACCGAGGGGACCTTCTGGGCCGGCTGCGGGCCGAGTTCGGCTCTCAGGCCGAGCTGCTGCGCCGTGACCTGCTGCACCGGGCGCCCGCCGTCATCGAGAAGCACATCCGGACCACCTTGGGCAAGGGCCATCGGGTGCTCTTGTTCGATATCGAATCCGAGGGCGACCTGGAGCGGCTGGCCCTGACGGGTCGCCGTCTGGACGAAGCCGTCTTGTGGGTGGGATCGGCCGGATTGGCCCGGTTTCTTCCCCTGAGCTGGGGGCGTTCTCCAACCCGCGCCGGCGCTTCCGGTCCGCACGCAGAGGGACCGGTGCTCTTGATTTGCGGCAGCCTCAACCCGGTCAACAAGGCCCAACTGGAACAGCTCGGCCAGCGGGGCCTGGCCACCGTCATCACCCTTTGGGACGAGGACACCGAATCCCCGGCCCGTGCGGAAAGCAAGCTTAAGCCGGCCCTGGAGGCGATGGCCCAAAGACAATCGGTGGCCTTGTGCCTGCGCCTGGAACAGCGAATTCGCTCCCGCGGCCACCTGCAGCGGCTGCAGCAGACGCTGCAATGGGCCGCCGGCCGGCTGCTCGACACCGGGGCGCCGGGAGCAGCCATCCTGGTGGGAGGGGATACGGCCCTGAAGGTTTTCGAGCAGTGCGGCGCCCGGGGCATCCGCATTCTGGGGGATGTGCAACCCGGCATCCCCTGGGGCCGATGGATCGGAGGCCGAATGGATGGGCTGCCTCTGGTCACCAAGGCCGGAGGCTTCGGGAACCCGGACACGCTCTGCAACATCGCTCTCTTCCTGACCGGGCGATCTCCCGCGGAGGATGTGCTATGATCCTCGGCCCCGCCGCCAGAGTCTCCGGTAGCGGCGGCCGTTCCCCACGCCCATGAACCGGAAACCCCGCATCGGCATCACCCTGGGCGACGTAGCCGGCATCGGCCCCGAGGTGGCTCTCAAGGCACTGCAGGACCCGGCCGTGGAGCAGCAATGCGTCCCCGTCATCATCGGGGAGGAAACCACCGTGAGGCACTACGCCTCGCGGCTGCTTCCCGAGCGGCGGCTTCATTCGGTGGCGGAAGTGGAAGCAGTTGCTCCCGATCCCACCAGCATCCACCTGCTGGACCTCGAGAACATCCGCTTCCCCGAGGTGGAGTTGGGGCGGGTCAGCCGGGAGTGCGGCAGAGCCAGCCTGGAATTCATTCGGGCGGGAGTGTCCGGTTGCCTGAACCAGAGGCTGGATGCCCTGGTGACCGGCCCCATCCACAAGGAAGCGGCGCAACTGGCGGGTATCGGCGTTCCCGGACACACCGAGTATCTGGCCGGCCTGTGCGGGGGAGCCGAAGTGCGCATGCTGCTGGTGGTGGACCATCTCCGGGCCATCCACGTCACCACCCACCTGGCCCTGCGCCAAGCGCTGGAGAGGATCCGGACGCCTCGCATCCTGGAAACCATTCGGTTCGGCCGCCTGGCCCTGAAACAACTGGGCGTCGAGCGCAGCCGCATCGCCGTGGCCGGGCTCAATCCCCACGCCGGTGAAGGCGGCCTCTTCGGCACCGAGGAAGCCGACGAGATCCTGCCCGCCATAGAGGCGGCCAGGGCCGAGGGGCTCGAGGCCGAAGGGCCCATTTCCCCCGACACCGTTTTCCACCGCATGAATCGAGGCGAGTTCGACCTGGTGGTGGCCCTTTACCACGACCAGGGCCACATCCCCTTGAAGCTGATGGGTTTCGACAGCGGCGTCAATATCACCATCGGCCTGCCCGTCATCCGCACCTCGGTGGATCACGGCACCGCCTTCGACATCGCCGGTCAACTCAAGGCCAACCCGGCCAGCATGGTCAAGGCCATCCACCTGGCCTGCACCATGGCGGGACACACTCAGCCCTTTTTGCCCATGCAGCCGTCGATGGACCAGTCGCCGCCGCCCTTGGCCGCCAGGTAGAGAAAGACGAAGCAGTAGAGGGCGGCCAGCTCTCCCTGGTTGAGAATCGGCCAGAAGGCCTTGGTGCCGTGGGCCAGCCAATAGGCGGCCGCCATCAGGCCGGACAGCACGAAAGCTACCGGACGGGTGTAGAAGCCCAGCAGAATCGCCAGCCCTCCAAAGAACTCCAGCACCCCGGCAACCCCCGGAAGCGAGGCCAGAGGCACGGCCTCCCGTCCCAGGGCTCCAAAGAGCTTCTGCGCCCCGTGAGGCATCATCAGAAATCCGGTCATGATGCGCAGGGCATTGAGAGTGATCTCGTTACAATCCTTGCCGGCAAATGTTCGAACCATGGTTTCCCTCCTCAGGATTGACAAGCCGAAACTTGCAAAAAACGCTCCAGTATCACTCCCCCCTTGAGGGGGAGTCGGCGAGACAAGGGCGAAGCCCGCAGTCGAGCCGGTGGGGGCCAACTCCGGCGGATCTGACTGGAACTGCCGGCGCCTTCGGCCCTAGCCCTTTCGCTTCAGGACTTCCCGGTTCACCAGGTAGGTCGGAACCTCACCCCGGAGCACCTGAACCACCTGGCGAGCGGCCTTTTCGCGCACCTCCACGTAGGCCTCCTCGGTGTAGGAAGCATAGTGCGGGGTGAGCACCACGTTGTCCAGGCCCAGGATCGGGTCCCCCGGGTCGGGCGGCTCTTTTTCCAGGACGTCCAGACCCGCTCCGGCGATCCACCCCTCCTGCAGGGCCCGTGTCAGGGCCTTCTGATCCACCACCGGCCCGCGAGCGGTGGGCTTCATCAGGCGCAACTGAGGCTCCCCGATCAGATGGCGGGTCTCAGCGGTCAGCGGCACGTGGATGGACAGCACGTCCGACCGGGCCAGCAACTCCTCCAGTCCCACCAGCTCCACCGCCTGGCCGGCCAGGCTTTCGGGCTGAACATAGGGATCGTGAGCCAGGACCCGGTAGCCGAAGGGCGCGGCCTTCCGGGCCACCGACCGGGCGATCCGTCCGAAGGCCAGAAGCCCCAGGGTCCGGCCGCGGGCCTTGTAAACGGGCATGGCAAGCTTGCGGTTATAGACGCCCCGGGAAACCAGGGAGTGCATCCTGACCACCTTGCGGGTCACCGCCAGGATCAGGCTCATGGCCGTATCCGACACCTCGTCATAGCAGAAGTCGGGCACGTTGGTGACAAAGATCCCGTGGTCGGTGGCTGCCTTCAGATCCACCGTGTCCACTCCGATGCCGTAGCGGGCGATCACTCTGGCCTGACTCCAGGAGGCAATGACCCGCCGCGTGATCGGGCTGAGGGAGACCAGCAAGGCGTGGGCGTCCCCTGTCGCCCGGATGACGTCCTCTTCGCCGTGGCAGTCGGCCGTAACGAGCTCGGCGCCGGCTTCGGCCAGAATCTCCTTCTCCACGGTGGGGACCATACGCACTGAATCCACCGCTACCACCTTGAACATGATCTCTCCCTCTTCTCCCCTCGCCGGGGGTCGGTTTCGACGCGACGCCGGAGCAACGTCCGACAAGGGGAAACCCCGCAGCGGGAGGCTGTCCGCCCCCCGCCGGCCCGGCGGTTCAGAGCAGGTTCTTCAGATTGCCCCGCCCGTCGAAATCCAGTTCTCCCAGGTGCTCCAGAACCTGGAGGTCCCGGTGGCGCTCCACTTCGTCCAGCAGGGCCTCGGAAGCCACAAATCGGTCCAGCTTCAAGGTGTTGCGGATCCAGACCATGCGGCAGTCTACTCCGCTGGAGGCACCGCTGGTGGAGATGCCCGTCTCCAGCGCCTCGCGGTCGGAATCCACCGTTACCGGAATGCGGACGCTCTCCAGGTTGGTGCTGGTGAGGGCGTTCACGTAGGTGGGTCGGGTGTCGATCTTGTCCACCAGGCGGCGGGTCACCACGTCGGCCATCCCCACCCCGATGGCGTTGCCGTAGGACTCCGG
>JAGWAJ010000100.1 GCA_021296475.1 Acidobacteriota bacterium | reverse complement strand
GGTGCCGGCCTCGGGGCTTGGTTCTGCGGGGCTTGGCGCTATTCCACGAGGCTTGGCCAGCCTCACGCGGATTCGGTCGAACGGTAGTAATGCCAAATTATCCAGTCATTTACATGCTTCTCTGTACGACCGTGGACACCCTTGGCACACCAGGCGCTATTCAGGCAGCGCGAAGACGAACAGGTTGTTGCCGGCGCTCGGTGTGATCTCCGGGGTGAGCCGGATGAAGCTCGACGACGTCCCCGCCGTGCCGGTGCTGACGGCGACGTACTGGCGGCCGTCGACGGCGTAGGTAATCGGGAACCCGGTGACGGACGAGCCGAGGTTGATCTCCCAGAGCACCTCGCCGGTCTCGTCGTCGAAGGCCCGGAAGCGGCCGTTGACGTCGCCGCCGAAGACCAGCCCGCCGCCGGTGGCGACGAGCGACATCGTGGCCGTCCGCTGCTCGTGCATCCAGCGCGTGGCCCCGGTCTCGGCCGAGATCGCCTGCACCGTGCCGAGCTGGTCTTCGCCGGGCGCGAACTGCGTCCGCACCGCGAGGGCGTAGAGGGCCATGCCGCCGTCGCGCGTGGCCATCATCTGCGCGCAGGCGTTGCGGAGCGGCATGTACATGGTGTTGGTCCGGGGGCTGTAGGCGCCGGCCTCCCAGTCCTTGCCGCCGACCCAGGTCGGGCACGCGAGGACATCCTGCCCCTCAGCGCTGAACACCACCTCGGCGTTCTCCGTCACGTCGCCCGTGGCGCCGTCGATGTCGCTGATCACGTTCTGCGTCACCGTCGGCCGCGCCCAGAGGAACTCGCCGGTGACCCGGTCGAGGGTGTAGACGATGCCGGTCTTCCCCGGTATGCCGGTCAGCACCTGCCGCGTCTCGCCCGCCCGAAGCCGCGGGTTGATCCAGCTCACCGCGGCCGGATCGGGCGCCACGGCGGTGTCGACGAGCAGGCGCTCGAACGGGTGGTCGAGGTCCCAGTGGTCGTTCAGGTGCTGGTAATACCAGCGGATCTCGCCGGTCTCGACATCGAGGGCGAGGGTCGAGTTGTGGTAGAGGTGCTTGTTCTCCACGCCGCCGAGCAGGAACTTCGGCGCCGGCGACGTGACCGACGTCCCTATGTAGACGAGGCCCAGCGCCGGGTCGTAGCTGGGCGCCATCCAGGAGCCCACGTGCACGCGCTCCTCGAAGGGAATGCCGCCCCATGTCTCGTCGCCCGGCTCCCCCGGCGCGGGCACGGTGCGCCGCCGCCAGACCTCCTCGCCGGTGGTCGCGTCGTGGGCGGTGATGACGCAGGCGTCCGGCCCGCCCCGCGGCATGCAGCTCCGGCCGGAGACGACCTTGCCGCCCGCGATGATCGGACCCGAGGAGTGCCGGGCGGGGTTCTTGCGGTAGTCGAGAATGGGGTTCTCCCACGCCAGCTCGCCGGTGGCCGCGTCGAGGGCGAAGACGTGGTTGTCGACGCTGGTGTCGATGATGTGACGGCCGTAGATTGCGATGTTGCGGTTGGTCGTCAGGTTCCCGACGAACTCCTCGACGTCGTCGGGAGAGTCCCGCCGGTACTCCCACCGGAGGTCGCCGGTGACGGCGTCGATGGCCTGGATCACGTCGCCGGGGTTCGGCATGTAGAGCACGCCGTCATAGGCCAGCGGCGTCCCCTCCTGGCTCCCCGCGGTGAGGGCTCGCGTCCAGACGAGGCGCAGGTCGCCCACGTTGCCGCGGTGCACCTGGTCGAGGGGGCTGTAGCCCCAGCCGTTGGGAGTGCGCCGCCACGTCAACCAGTCGGCCGGCGCCGGATTCTCGAGCATGGCGTCGGTGACCGGCGGGAACCCCGCCCCTGGCGCCTCCTGCGCGCCGGCCGGCCCCGCGAGCGAGGCAACGACGCCGACAACGAGAACGACGACGGACGCGGCGGTGAGCGGCGGGCGCGATGTCTGGGACATCTGGGACTCCCTCTCGCGCGGATGCGCGTCAGTTGCTCTCGACGATCGCCTGGTAGGCCATGATCCGGAAGCGCTCCGCGATGTCGGACGTGCCGGGGAAGATCTGCGTCATCAGGACCCCGATGAGATCCTCCGCCGGATCGATCCAGAAGTTCGTTCCGAAGAAACCGCTCCAGAAGTAGGCGCCCTCGGAGCCGAGCTCGCCGTCGCCGCCCGGCCGCCCGCGCACTGCGAAGCCAAGGCCGAAACCGGCGCTCCCGGGCTGGACGACCGAGCCGACGGGCACGTCGCCGATGTGGTCGGTGGTCATGAGCTCCACCGTCTTCGGGCCGAGAATCCGGACGCCGTCGAGCTCGCCGTCGTTCAGCATCATCTGCAGGAAGCGCGCGTAGTCGTGGATGGTCGAAGCCAGGCCCGCCCCGCCCGCGAAGTAGGTACGGTGCTCACCCGTGGTGTAGGTCGACGAGTAGATCAGGTGCTCGCCGGTCACCGTCCCCTCGACCTCGGCGAGCCCCCCGGAGCCGTCGGGTGTGTACACCGCGGCCAGCCGGTCGGCCTTCGCCGCGGGGAGATAGAAGTGCGTGTCGGTCATCCCGAGCGGCTCGAAGAGACGCGTGCGCAGGAACTCGTCGAACGACATTCCGGAGATCACCTCGACGAAGCGGCCGAGCACGTCGTCCGAAAGCCCGTAGGTGAATGCCGCGCCCGGCTCGTGGAGCAGCGGGAGCTCTCCGAGCGCCGCAACGAGCTCGGCGATCGTGCCGTCGTGCTCGGCGAGCCCGTCGGCCACGCCGGCGTCCCGGTAGAGCTCCGACAGCTTGCTCTGGAGCGGCGTCGCCCCGAGGTCGCCGAGGAAGCGGTAGCCGATGCCGGAGGTGTGCGTCAGCAGGTGCCGAATCGTCATCGGCCGCTCGGCCGGCACGCGCTCGAAGCCCTCGCCGTCGGCGACCAGTACGTCGAGCGACGCGAGCTCCGGGAGGTACTGCCCGACCGGGTCGTTCAGCTTGAAGTGCCCCTCCTCGTAGAGCATCATCACGGCGACGCTCGTCACCGGCTTCGTCATCGAGGCGATGCGGAAGATGGCATCCGGCGCCATCGCGGCGCTTCCGTTGCGGTCCGCCATCCCGTAGGCCCGCACGTGGGCCTGCCCGCCGCGCCGCGCCACCAGGGTGACCGCGCCCGCCACCGCCTCGTCGTCGATGTAGCGCTGCACGACCGCCTCGAGCCGGTCGAGCCGATCCGCGGAGAGCCCCACGGCCGCCGGCGCCACCGCCGGCAATCCCTGCGCCAGCGCCGTCGCGGCAAGGGCCGCGCCGGCGAGCATTCCGAGCATCACCAACCGAATACGCATCGTCATCCTCCTGCCGCCCGCGGGCCGGCGCCCCGCGCCGTCGCGAAGCGGGTCGCCCTGGCTCAGAATGTCGTGTGCTTCGACTTCATCTGGCGTTCCACGACGAAGTACCGCTCGGTGATCGGAAGCGTCTCGCGGTTCTCCGCCTCGACCGCAAGTCCGTCGATATCGTTGCTGGTCGCCAACCCACACTTGAGCGTCGTCGTCCCACGTCGCCCGCACGAAGATGGACGTACTGCTCATGCCGCTCATCCCGCCTGGCCCACCATTCGTCGCCTCACGGCTCCGACCGGTGCCCAACCAACCTCCAGGAGTCCGTGCCGTTCTACGGCGCAGACTCCTGGTCGTTCGACGGCGCCCCGCCGAGCCCGTGCTCGCCGAGGAACGCCCGAATCGCCGCGTAGATGTGCTGGTTCTCGTCCGGGCTGAAGCCGCCGTGGCCGCCCCCCTCGATCGTCACCAGCTCGTTCGGCACGCCTGCCGCGTCGAGCGCCTCGTGCAGGCGCGTCGCGTGGTCGTAGGGGACGATGGAGTCCTGGTCGCCGTGGATGGTCAGAATCGGCGGCAGGTCGGCCCGCACGTAAGCGGTCGGCGACACGCGCTTCGCGACGTCGTCGCGGTCGGCGCCGCTGCCGAGCCATGCCTCGGTGAAGTTCCCGGAGGTTCCCGGCGTGCGGTTGGCCAGGTCGTGGACGTCGGTGATGCCGTACCAGTTGATGATGGCGGCCACCTCGAGCGGTGCGGTCGACGTCGTGCCGGTCGTCCAGACCCGGCGCCGGTCGCCGGGGCACTGGCGGTCGAGGCCCGCCGACGCGGGCAGCATGCCGGTCGTGAGCGCGAGGTGCCCGCCGGCGGAGTTGCCGGTGACGACGATTCGGCCGACGTCGAAGCCCATGCGCTCGGCGTTGCGGTAGACCCACCGCAGCGCGCAGCGGCAGTCCTCGACCGCGGCCGGCGCGTGCGCCGCGTCGGCCAGCCGGTAGGCGACGTTGACCACGCTCCAGCCCATCTCCAGGTAGGGCAGGAAGGTCAGCGCGGAGGATTCCTTGCTGCCATTGGTCCAGCCGCCGCCGTGGATGTAGATGAGCGTCGGGTTCGGCCCCGACGCTCCGCGCGGCCGGTAGACGTCGAGGGTCAGATCGCGGCCCCCCGCCCGGTGGTAGGTGACGTTGGGCGTCAGGCTGTAGCCGGTCGCCACCCGCACGAATGCCGCCGCCGCGTCGCCGGTCTGTGCGCTCGCCGCGCCCGGAGCGCCGAACGCGATGCCGAACGCCATCGCCGCGACCACCGCCGCGCCGAAGCCGCAACTGCCCAGTCTCATCGGAGTCGCCTCGCTTTCTCGCAAGTGAGCCCCCATCTTGCCATTCCTCCCGCCTCACCGTCGAGGCGTCTCGCAAGCAGGCCGCCGCCGGCCTCTTCACCGGGACGTCGCCTCCCGCACGTCCTCGGCCGTCTTCCGCAACTGCCGGGTCCGTTCGTTCAACTTCCGGGCCAGCTCGCTCAACTGCTGCGCCAAGTCGACGAACGCGGTCTCGGCCGCCTGGATCGCGCCGTCGTTCGTCGTGAACGCCAGGACGGTGTTGCTGGCGGGCAGCAGCATGAGCAGGGCGTACCAGTACGTGTTGCTGCCGTTGTGCCAGATCACGGGACCGTCGGCCCAGTCGCGGTCGTATCGCACCCAGCCGCTGGCGTAGTCCTCGAGGAACGGCGTGTGCAGCCGCTCCCAGCTCGACCGGGGCAACAGGACCGGCTCGGTTCCAAACTCCCCCTCCAGGTGAACCGCGCCGTACCGCGCCAGGTCGCCGATCGTCATGTGAACGGTCCCCGCCGGTGCCATGAGCGGGGAATTGTCGGCACGCGACGTGAAGGGGTTTATCGGTACCCGACGGTCCGCCAGGACCAGGTGCCCCAGTGGTTCCTGATCCGGGCGCGCGCCCCGAGGCGCCCCGAATCCCGGGCTCAGCAGTCCGAGCGGAGCGAACACCCGGTTCCCAATCAGGGTCTGGTACGGCTCCCCGGCGACGGTCTCCGCGATGTGGCCGGCGATCGTGTAGCCGACGTTGGAGTAGCCGAAACGCTCGCCGCAGGGAGGCTGCGGCTCGCGGGCGAGCACCCCGGAGATGAAGCGCCGCCTCTCTGCGACCAGCTCCTCCAGGGTGTCGGGCCACACGTCCTGGATATCGGACGAAAAGTTGGGGGGAGCGCCCGCGGTGTGCGTCAACAGATGGTGCAGCGTGCAAGCGCCCCAGCCGTCGGCCATCTCGATCTCGGGCAGCAACGCCGGCAACGTCTCGTCGCGGGTCAGGAGGCCGTCGTCCTCCAGCACCGCCAGCAGCGTGGCCGTCATCGACTTGGTGATCGACCCGAGGTGCCAGCGGTCGTCGACGGTGACCGAAATGCCGCTGTCCCGGCGGCGCTCGCCGCTGACGGCAGCCCCGGCAAGCTGCCCGTCAACCATCACCGCAACGGCCACCGCGGTGAGCCCGGTGTCGCTGCGCAACCGCTCTACGCGGTTCTCGAGATCCTCCTGCAGTTCGCCCACCGCCGGTTCGACCGAGACTCC
>JAGWAJ010000159.1:2900-3672 GCA_021296475.1 Acidobacteriota bacterium | reverse complement strand
GGCGCCGCGGCCGGCGCCGAGTCCTCCAGCTCCAACGGCTCAGACGACCAGTCCGACTGACCCCAGCCCGCAAGGGCGTAGCCTGATAACGCGTCTACTAAGGTTGACGCGTAACGGGCGATGAGTTGCTGCGAAGACTGCTTCGATCGGGTTGTGAGATCCGGCGCCAGCGCGGATCTCACGTGAGGCTGCGCTGCGGCGACTGCATGGCAACGGTGCCCGTCCATTGGGGAAGGGATATCGCAATCGGAACGCTGCGGTCGATCGAGCGTCAACTCGAACCGTGCCTCGGGAAAGGATGGCTATCGCGGTGACGACATACCCGGTGATCTATCGGCGAGACCCAGGCGATGACGCTTGGCTCGTTGAAGTGGAAGGCATGCCTGACGTGCACACGTTCGGCCGGACCCTTGAGGAGGCCGCGGTCAACGCTCGTGAGGCGATTGCGGTGACGGTCGACGCCTCGGAGTCCGACGTGGAGTTGGACGAGTGCTTCTCTGTGGCCGATATCGACGTAGAGGAGCTCCTGAGCCTGCGCGATCGTGCCCAAGAGCTACATGAGATCTACTTGAGCCGCCAGCGGGCTGCTGCCCTGCGACTTGCTGAAGCGGGCGTCTCGCGACGGGACTCGGCCCGGATGCTGGGCGTGTCCCATCAGCGGGTCCAACAGTTGGTTGCCCGATGACCGGCTCTTGGTCCCAAGCAGCGCTCAGCACAGACGAACAGACTTGTGTACTTCGTTGATGTTGTCGATGATGCGATCGGGGGGCTC
>JAGWAJ010000159.1:517-2858 GCA_021296475.1 Acidobacteriota bacterium | reverse complement strand
GCTGTTGACCTGTGGATCGGGTTGCATCTGCCGGTCCATCGCGCCGTCGTACCAGTTGGCCAGCGCGGCGACGTCGAGGCCCGTCTCGGGCCACTCGCGCAGCCATAGAGCGAATCGCCGTGCCTTCAGGTCGGGTACGTATTGCGTGACCGCGTGGAGGTCCTCGTCCCAGCGGATCATCATCGCCACCGCAGCAGCACGTGTGACTGAGGTCGCGGTGCTGAGGTGCTGCTCGTAGAAGTCTCCGACGACTCCGGCGAAGGCGCCCTGGAAGTCGAACAGGGTGTCGTCCAAGTCGAATACCAAGCCGTCGACGGCGAGATCCATAAGTTTGCCAGGGTACCCCCCCGCAAGTCGCAGGACCCCGGCCCGCGCCGCGGGCTAGGTTGGGCGTCGGTGCTGTCGGCCCAGCAGTCCGCACAGGTGGCGGCCGCCCCGCGCGAGGTGCTCGAGCTGGTCTGCGATCTGCGGGCCTACATGGTGTTCGACGCCAAGATCGTGAGGGTCTACGAGAACCCGCCCATCGATTCCGACGGGCACGGGTTCGTGGTCTTCCGGGGTTCGATCCGCGGCATTCCCAGCCCCAAGCAGCGCCAGTCGGTCAAGCTCGATCGGTGGTGGTCGGTCACCTTCGAGAGCGCCGGACCTTGGTGGGCGGATCGCCTTGTGTGGATGCGGGGAGGGGTCACCGCGCAGCCGTTCAGCGGCGGGTCGCTGGTCACCCACAGCTACCGGTTCCGGTTCAAGGGTCTGATCGAGCGCTACGCCCGCGACTGGCTCGACCGGGACCTTCACGACGAGCTTCAACGGATCAAGACCCACTTCGACCGGCGAGACGCGGGTCTCCCGCCGCTCCAGCCTCCACACCGGCGGCCTGCCCGCACCGAGGAGCAGCGGTCGCGGGCCAGGATCAAGGCCTGGAGGGACTTCCGGTCCGAACCTGGGATAGGGGCCCAAGGGCCGAGCGAGTAGGCGGCTCGACGCGGCCCATACGGCGCGAGGCCGTGGCCCGAGCGGCCCGTGAGCGCAGCGAACAGGAGCGGGAATGACCCGCCGCCACGCGACGGAATCTCACCTATCCGCGCAGCCCTCAGACCCCGAGCGAGTTAGGGGTGGCGCCGGCGCGGATGAGACGTCGGCGGCTGGCGTCGATGGCTACCGCGGCCATCAGGGCGCAGGCCGCCATGGTCAGGAACCCCGCCGCGTAGGAGACGTGCTCCACCAGCAGACCGAAAGCGAACGGGCCGACCACCCCGCCGACGTTGAGTCCGCCGAAGCTCATGCCGGAGGCCGCGCCGGGGGAGTCCCGGTAGGCCCGGATCACGGAGTGCAGCATCAGACCGCTCCAGCCCCATCCGACCCCGAGGGCGAAGATCGCGCCCAGGGGCACCAGCACCGTCGAGCCGGTGGCCGCGGCCACGTATCCCGCGGTACTGGCACCGAGTAGCAGGGACACGATCCGCAGATGACCGGATTCGAAACGATCCGCCAGGTATCCCGCCGCGATCCTGGTGGCGACGGGCGCGCTGCTGGCCACCGCCAGCAGGTTCCCGGCTGTGCCCTCCCGCAGGCCGGCGTCGATCGCGGCGGACACGAAGAACGCGGCCATCGACGTCGTTGCAGCCGAGCCGAGGCCCGCGGCCAGCCCGATCAGGTTCAACGGCCCGTAGTCGATCTCGCTCAGGCCCCGGGCCGCGCCCGCCATCTTGACATTGGGACCGGACCTGGTCCCGTACGCCGGCGCCAGCACGAATCCCGCCAACGGCATGGCGATGGCGATCCCGAAGGCCCAACGCCATCCGAGTGTGAGCCCGATCGNNACCACCGCCAGCGGCGCCGCGGCCGCCAGCACTCCGAAGCCGGCGCCGTGACGGCGGGTGGGGACGCCCTGGGCCACCATGGTCGAGCACCCGGGGCCGGCGATGGCCAGCCCGATCGCGCCGATCGCCAGCGCGGCCAGCAGCACCCAGTACGTGCTCACGACGGTGGCCAGCACCAGCAGTGCCGCGGCGCAGAGGATGTTCGCGGTCCGCAACGACCGCTGCGGCCCGAGCCGGTCGGCCAGGGTTCCGGCGTGCGGCGACATCGCCGCGGCCAGCAGGAAGAAGAAGGCCACCGCCGAGCCCAGGCCGGCCGCGCCGAAGCTCAGGTCGTCGCCCATCAGCGGCGCCAGCGCGCCCACCGCGAACGCGGGAAACAGGGCCGCCGTCTGCGACGAGACCGACGACGCGAGTGAGAGGGCCGGCCGTGCGCCCCCGCGGCGGGGTGGACGGCCGGGCGCAGCGGTCACGGGCTGCAGCCGGACCGGGGCGCCGTGATGGGAGCTGTGTCTTGCAACTGC
>JAGWAJ010000159.1:0-397 GCA_021296475.1 Acidobacteriota bacterium | reverse complement strand
CCGAACGCGAACGGTCCGACCACCCCGCCCACGTTGAGCCCTCCCGAGGTCATGCCGGTGGCCGCGCCGGGGGAGTCCCGGTAGGCCCGGATCACCGAATGGACCATCAGGCCGCTCCAGGCCCACCCGACCCCCAGCGCGAACATCGCCCCCGCCGGGACCAGCACCTTCGAGCCGGTGGCCGCGGCCAGATAGCCCAGAGTGCTGGTGCCCAGCAGCAGCGACACGACCCGCAGGTGGCCCGACTCGAAGCGGTCGGCCAGGTATCCCGCCGCGATCCGGGTGGCGATGGGCAGCCCGCTGGCCACCGCCAGCAGGCCTCCGGCGAGGCCCTCGGCCAGGCCGGCGTCCGTGGCGGCCGACACGAAGAACGCAGCCATGGTGGTGGCCGCGGCCG
>JAGWAJ010000158.1:1995-2516 GCA_021296475.1 Acidobacteriota bacterium | reverse complement strand
TCGAGGCGACAAGGACGGGAACGGATGAGCACGAAGATCGAGGCGGGGGTGCTGGGCGCGACGGGAACGGTGGGGCAGGAGTTCATCGCGGGACTGGCCGACCATCCGTGGTTCGAGGTCGGCTGGATCGGCGCCAGCGAGCGCTCGGCCGGCAAGGCCTACCGCGACGCCACCCCCTGGCGCCTGCCGGCGGCGCGCCCCGACCGCATCGCGGACATGACCGTCGACCGGGTGACCCCGGGCCGGGCCCCGAAGCTGCTGTTCTCGGGCCTCGACGCCTCGGTGGCGGGCGAGGTGGAGGCGGAGTTCGCGCGGGCGGGGCACGTCGTCGTCAGCAACGCCCGCAACCATCGCATGGACCCGCTGGTGCCCCTCGTGATTCCCGAGGTCAACGCCGACCATCTCGACCTGCTGGACGAGCAGGGCGCGGCGCGGGGATGGTCGGGCCCCATCGTCACCAACCCCAACTGCTCGACCATCGTCCTCGCCCTCGCCCTGGCGCCGTTGCGTCCCTTCGGCCT
>JAGWAJ010000158.1:909-1763 GCA_021296475.1 Acidobacteriota bacterium | reverse complement strand
GAAGCCGCGCCCCCCGTCGACGAGGTGGTCGCGGCCATCCGCGAGTTCCGCGGCCGACCCCAGGAGCTCGACCTGCCCGGCGCCCCGCCGCGGCCGGTGCTGTACATGGACGAGGAGGACCGCCCGCAGCCGCGGCTCGACGCCGACCGGGGCGGCGGCATGGCGGTGTGCGTGGGCCGACTCCGCCCCTGTCCGGTCCTCGGCTACAAGCTCGTCGCGATGGGGCACAACACCGTCCGCGGAGCCGCGGGGGCCGCGGTGCTGAACGCGGAGCTCCTCAAGGCGACCGGCCGCCTCTAGTCAGCGACCGGCGTCCGGTTGGTGTGGTCCACCAGCAGGCGCAGGGGGGCGTCGCTGGCGAAGAGGGACGGCACGTCCCCGCGCCCAGCGCCGGGATCGAGGGCCGCGGTGACCTCGAGCGCGCTTCCCGCAGGCAGGTCCAGCGGCTCTTCGAGCCAGTACCGCGTCGGCCACGCCGGGTCCGGCTCGCGAATCAGCAGCAGCGGCTGCCGCGAGCCGTCCGGCCGCACCCCTTCGACCTGGAGCTCACGGGAACCCACCGCGACCTCCGGCAGCAGGGCGAGCAGGGTGGTCTCGTCGTCGAACACGTGACGGAAGGTCAGCTCGCGCCCGGCCGGCTCCGCCGCGGCGTCGACCACCGTCTGCTCGATGGCGCCGACGCCGGCGTCCGCGAGATGCAGGCCGAGCTGCGTTCGATCCGTGAACTCCTGTCCCTCGGTGATCCAGGTCTTCTTGTAGAGGATCCTCGCCACGAGGTCGGCCCCGGCCGGCAGGGGATAGCCGATGCCGTCGAGGACCTCGATCTGCTGGCCCGGCCACCACACCGCGACCGG
>JAGWAJ010000158.1:0-775 GCA_021296475.1 Acidobacteriota bacterium | reverse complement strand
CCGCCCAGATCGGTGGGCAACACGAAGTATCGGACCGTCTCGGAGACGGCGGCATCGAGGACGAACGCCTCCGGCAGCGGAAGCGCGACGGACGGCTCGCCGAGGGTCCACCCGGTGACGGGCTCGGGAGCCGGCGGCGTCAGATTGCGCGGCCCCTGCGGATACCCGCCGGCCGACCACTCCAGCAGCATGTCCATCTCGTGGGCCGGCAGCACGTGGCCGTTGCTGAAGCTGCCGAAGCCGTCCTCCGCCTTCCACGGGGGCATGCGGAGGCCGAGAATCTCCTCGCGGATCGACTGCGTCCACGGATACGCCTCGCGATAGGTCAGGGCCGATGCCGCCCTCGACGTGGCAGCTCCCGCACTGGCGCTCGAAGATGGGGAAGACGTGCTCGTTGTAGGTGAAGCGCGACGCGATCGGGGTATGCCCCCGCGTCACGCTGCCGAGCAGCACGACGGCCCCGACGGCCGCCAGAACGAGGGCCCCGGACGTATGACGTCGCATCATCTTCCTCCCGAACTTCCGGACTTCCCGACAACGGCGCGAAGCCCCACCGTGCGACGACGCCGCACGGGCGTGACACGCCGCGGCGCGGCCGCGGCTTCACTGGATGTCGTAGACCCCGTTGATCTCGCCGACCGCGGTGTCGCCGAATGCCGCGGCTTCTGGATGTCGTAGACCCCGTTGATCTCGCCGAACCGCGGTGCCGCCGAATGCCGCGGCTTCACTGAATGTCGTAGACCCCGTTGATCTCTCCGACCGCGCCGCCGAAGAT
>JAGWAJ010000099.1 GCA_021296475.1 Acidobacteriota bacterium | reverse complement strand
TACTTCCTGTGGGACTCGATGCCCGACGCGGAGCTCTTCGCCGCCGCCGAGGCGGGCGAGCTGGCGACGGCGGCGGGCGTGGAGCGGCAGGCGCGGCGCATGCTGGACGACCCGAAGGCCCGGCCCGCCGTCGTCCGCTTTCACCACCAGTGGCTCGGCACCGAGGACGTGCTGCTCATCGCGCCCGCGCGGCGCGCATTCGGGCCGCGCTTCGGCATTGCACCCCGGATCGAGACCGCGCGCGACGACGACATCGAGTGGCCGACCATCCTCGGCCCCGTGCGCCACTCGCTGCTCCTCGAGGCGGGCCTGTTCGTCGAGCGGACCGTCTTCGACGGCGACGGCACCTTCACGGCGCTGATGACCGACCACCACGGGTACCTGTCGGACGCCACGGCGCCCATCCACGGAGCCGGTGCGGTGCGCGACCCGGACGGCGCCCCCGTGACGCTGCCCATCGAGTTCGTGGCGGTGTCGATCGGCCGCAAGGACTCGCTGACGCTCTACCCGGCCCGCTTCCCGCCCGAGCAGCGGGCCGGCGTGCTGACGCTGCCGGCGGTGCTCGCGGTCGGCGCCTACGCCGTGCAGCCGGGGCCGATCCTGCGCGGCGTGCGCGTGCTCGAGAGGATCGCCTGCATGCACCTCGGCACGCCCATCCAGGGAGCGGAGACGGCACTCCCGCCCGACGCGCTGGCCGTCGAGAGCACCAACCGGGAGCGGACCGCGACGGCCACCGACCGCCCGGCGTGCGCCTCCTGCCACCGGCGCATCAATCCGCCGGGCTTCGCCTTCGAGCACTACGACGCGCTCGGCGCGTGGCGCGCGGAGGACAACGGCCAGCCGGTCGACGCGAGCGGTACGCTGCGGCTGCCCGGCGGCGAGACGCTCACGTTCGCGGACGGCGTCGATTTCGCGCGGCAGCTCGCGGCCAGCCGCCGCGTCCGGGACTGCTACGCGCTGCACTGGACGCGCTACGCCCTGGGCGATCGGATCGCGGCATCCGAGCCCGCGCTGGAGCCGATCCGGCGCCGCTTCCGGGACGACGACTCGATCCGGGAGCTGCTGGTCTCTATCGCGGCCAGCGATCTGTTCCGATTCGGCGCACGCATGGGCGCGCACGCGCCGGGAGACGCCCGATGATCTCGCGACGACACATGCTCCGGATGGGCACCCTGACCGCGCTCGGGGCGGGATGGCCCGGCGGCGTGGTGCGGGCGTTGGCCCAGGCCCCGGCCGGGCCGCGCCGCCGGCTGCTGGTCATCAGCCACTGCCACGGGTGGCCGTACGCCGATTGGCGCATGCGTCCCGCCGGCGTCGCCGAGGATCGGCCGTGGGAGCTCGACCTCGGCCCGCTGCCCGCCGAGGCGTTCAGTCGACCGCTCGCGCCACTCCACCCGCACCGGCACCGCATGCTCGCCCTCGACGGTCTCTCGCTGGCCACGGCCGAGCTCGACGGGGGCGGCAATCGCCACGACCGGGGCTGGATCCACTCCTGGACCGGCAACAACGCCGACTTCGCGGGCCGCGATACGCGCTCGACCTCGGCTTCGATCGACCAGCTCGTCGCCGCGCACATCGCGCGTGCCGACCGGCTTCCGTCACTGGAGCTCTCGGTCGACGCGGCGCTCGAAGCCGGGCGCCCCATCAGCTACAACGCCGGCGGCGTCCGCCTGCCGGCTGAGAACACGCCGCTCCGCGCCTGGGAGCGCGTCTTCGGACCCGCCTCGTCCGGCGATGCGGTCGGCGCGCGCCGCCGGACGACGCTCGACTTCGCCTACCAGGAGTACCGCGCCCTCGCGCCGCGCTTCGACGCCGCCGGCCGGGCACGGGTCGAGTCGCACTTCGGGCTCGTCGAGCGGCTCGGGCACCGCCTGCAGGGTCTGGCGACGCTCGCCTGCGAGGCGCCGCCGCGGCCCGCCGGCTCGTTCGAGCAGTACGACCGGCGCTTCGACGCGTTCGCCGACATCATCGCGGCGGCGTTCAGTTGCGACATCACGCGCGTCGTCTCGCTGTCGCTGGGCGAGATGCCGACGGCGGAGTTCGGCGCCGCCCACATCAGCGACAAGGTGCACAAGGGCATCGCCCACTACATCTACGACGACCCGGCGAAGCACGCCGCGATGGCCGACTACGCCCGCCACCACGCCGAGCAGGTGGCGCGGCTCGTGCGCACGCTGGAAGCTATCCCGGATGCCGGGGGCGGCTCGGTGATGGACAACACCCTCATCGTCTGGGGCTCCGAGCTCGGCGATGGATGGCACGGCTACGGCCACTACTGTCCGGTGCTCATCGGCGGATCGTGGGCCTTCGCCACTGGGCGCTACCTCTACTGGCCACACACGACGCCGGTGGAGATGCGGGTACCGGCGCAGATCGCGCCGAGCGGCACCACGCATCGCGCCGGCGTCCCCCACCAGCGGTTGCTGGTGAGCGTGGCCCGCGCGATGGGTCTCGACGTCGACCNNNGGCGACTTCGTCGACGTGAGCGGGCCGCTCGGCCGGCTCGCGTAGCGAGCGGTGACCGGCATCAGACGTCGGCGTCCCCGCGCATCCGCGTTCACCCCACCGGTGGCCGTCGTGCTTGCCGCCCTCGGGCTGACACCGGGTGGCGCGCCGGCATCCGTCGCGGGCCAGCCGCCGGATGCAGCGAGCGCACCACCGGCGCTGACGACGGCGGGCGGCGAGTGGCCGAGCTACGGCGGCGACCCCGGGAACACGCGCTACTCGCCACTGGACGAGATAGACGCCTCGAACTTCGAACAGCTCGAGGTCGCCTGGCGCTTCCGGACCGACAACCTCGGCCCCGCGCCCGAATTCAAGCTCGAGGGCACTCCGGTGATGGCGGGCGGCGTGCTCTACGCCACGGCCGGCACCCGGCGGGCGGTGGTCGCGCTCGACGCCGCTACCGGCGAGCTGCTCTGGATGCACCGCGAGGACGAGGGGGCGCGGGCCGCGGCGTCGCCGCGCCGCCTGTCGGGCCGCGGGCTGGCGTACTGGACCGACGGCGTCGAGGCGCGGATTCTCTACGTCACGATCGGCTTCCGCCTGGTGGCGCTCGACGCGCGCACCGGGGCGCGCGTGGCCGGCTTCGGCGCGGGCGGCGCCGTGGATCTCAAAGCCGCGGCCGTCGTCGGCGACGGGCGGCCGATCGACCTCGTCAGCGGACCCATCGGGACGAACGCCGCCCCCACCGTGGCCCGCGACGTGGTGATCGTCGGCGGCACGTTCGCGGACGGGGCGGCGCCGGCGACGCACAACAACGTCAAGGGGCTCGTCCAGGCGTTCGACGTCCGCACCGGCGAGCGGCTCTGGACCTTCCGCACCGTTCCCCGCCCCGGCGAGTTCGGCGCCGACACGTGGCTGAGCGACTCGTGGGGCAGTAACGGGAACAACGGGGTCTGGACGCAGATCTCGGCCGACCCCGAGCTGGGCATCGTCTATCTGCCGGTCGAGACGCCGACCGGCGACTACTACGGGGGGCACCGGCCGGGCGACAACCTCTTTGCCGAGAGCCTCGTCGCCGTCGACCTCGCGACCGGCGAGCGGCGCTGGCACTTCCAGCTCGTCCACCATCCGCTCTGGGGCTTCGACATGGCGAGCCCCCCTATCCTGGCCGACATCACGGTCGGCGGGCGGGCGATCAAGGCCGTGGCGCAGCCGGGCAAGCAGGCGTTCCTCTACATCTTCGACCGGGTGACGGGCGAGCCCGTATGGCCGATCGAGGAGCGTCCCGTGCCGCAGGGCGACGTGCCTGGCGAGTGGTACTCGCCGACCCAGCCCTTCCCCACCCGGCCGCCCGCCTACGACCGGCAGGGGGCCTCAATCGACGACCTGATCGACTTCACGCCGGAGCTCCGCGCGGAGGCGGTCGAGCTGGTGTCGCGCTACCGGCTGGGACCGATCTTCACGCCCCCGGTCGTCAGCCGGCCGGAGGGACCGATCGCGACGCTCGGGCTCGGCGCCGGGAGCGGCGGCACGAACTGGCCCGGCGGCGGCTACGACCCCGAGACGCGCATCCTCTACGTGCCGTCGCGGACCGCGTTCTACTCGTGGGAGCTGATTCCGAGTCCCGGTCCGGACGTGTCGGACATGCGCTTCGTCAAGGGGACCGCGCGGCGCGGCGTGGGGCACGGCGGACTGCGCGATCTCCACGTCCGCGGCCTGCCGCTCGTCAAGCCGCCCTACGGCCGCCTCTCGGCGATCGATCTCGACCGCGGCGAGATCCTGTGGAAGACCCCGCACGGCGCCACGCCGGATCGGGTGGCGCGCCACCCCGCGCTCGCCGGGCTGGACATCCCGCGCACCGGCCAGCCGTGTGCGCACCTGGTCGGCCCGCTGGTCACCGCCACGCTGGTCGTCCTCGGCGAGTGCGATTACCACCGGACCCCCGCCGGCCGCGGCGCCATGCTCCGCGCCTACGACAAGGCGACGGGCGACGAGGTGGGAGCCGTCTTCCTGCCCGCGCCGCAGTCCGGCTCGCCGATGACGTACCTGGCCGGCGGCCGCCAGCATATCGTCCTCGCCATCAGCGGCCGCGGCCACTCCGGCGAGTACGTCGCGTTGCGGCTACCGTCCTGAGTCGGGATCTCCGCCCCCGCCAGACTGGAGTCTCACCGGCCCTACGTGACGGCTTCCGATTCGACGTCGCTTCCGCTCGGGCCCGTCGTCGTGGCGGCGAGCCGTGCCAGCTTCACGGCAGGTCCCGCGTCGTGCAGACGGTGAACACGCGGGCTCCTCGGCGCACCCGGTAGGGCGCGCTCACGGCCGGCGCCGCGAGGTAGTTCTCGCCTTCTGGATACCGCGCGCGGAACGCCTCGACGGGGGCCGGGTCCAGTGCGTCGGGATTGACCTTGCACTCCACCAGGTCGAGTCGGTCGCGCTCGCGGCGGATGACGAAGTCCACCTCGTGCTGCGCCTTGTCGCGCCAGTAGAAGACGCGCTCGTCCGGGTGACGCAAGCGCAGGGCATCGAGCACGAGGTGCTCCCACAGCAGGCCGCGGTCGTCCTCGCGGATCGTGTCCCAGCCCTTCTCGAAGGTGACGAAGCCGGTGTCGAAGGCATAGCACTTGGGACGGCTGACGATCTCGCGGCGGCCGCCGCCGTGGAACGGCGGCAGAAGGTGCACGGCGCGCGCTACCTGCAGCGCCTCGAGGTACGACTTGACCGTCGGCCGGCTCAGCTCCGTCAGGCGCGCCAGGCGGCTGTAGTCGACCTGCCCGCCGCTCCAGCGGAGCAGGAGCCGGAAGAGCGACAGGAAGCCCTGGCGGTTCCGGATGCCGAACAGCTCCAGGATGTCGCGCGCGTAGAGGCTGTCGATCCACTCGCTGAAGAACGCGGGGTCCTTCCGCGCGGCGAGCAACGGCTCGGGGAGGCCGCCGTGGAGGAGGCGGCGGTCGAAGTCCGGCATGCCGAACGGATCCGCACACTCCTCCCACAGCACGGGAAAGAGCTGGAGCGCCACCTTGCGGCCGGCGAGCGTGTCGCGGAACTTGCCGGCCGCGGCGAGAGTCGACGACCCGGTGGCGAGGATGCGGAGGCGCGGGAAGACGTCGGCAGCGATCTTCAGGAGGCGGCTGGGATCCGACAGGCGCTGCACCTCGTCGAGCACGAGGCTCGACCCGGCGGCCTGCCCGGCGAGGAACAGCTCCGGGTCGTCCGCGGCCCGGGCCGCGGAGGGCAGGTCGCAGTTCACGTACTCCGCGTCGG
This sequence comes from Acidobacteriota bacterium, assembly GCA_021296475.1. Taxonomy (GTDB): domain Bacteria; phylum Acidobacteriota; class Vicinamibacteria; order Vicinamibacterales; family UBA8438; genus JAGWAJ01. The sequence continues at coordinate 2,754 of JAGWAJ010000099.1, read as the reverse complement.
GTAGCATCCGGGCGAGCGTCGTCTTGCCCACGCGGCGGACGCCCGAGAGCCAGACGACGGACCGTCGGGACCAGGCCGCCTGCAGTCGGCTCAACCAGAGCGCGCGCTCGGTCATAATCTTATTTTACATTTGGTCGGTCTGAACGCTATACATGCTTTCGCTTGTGGACCCTGGATCACGGCGTGCCACGCGCGACAGAGTGCCGGGCGCCCCGGGGCGGCGCCGGCTCGAATCCCCGCAGCCGGAGCGGCAGGCGAAAGGTACCCGGTCGCGCACCTCGCGCGCCGTCGACTGCAGTCGACCCCCGGCGGTTGCGCGCGTGCGGTTCTTCGCAGCACAATACGTCTCCCCTGTAGGCCGTCTTCCAGGCCTGCCGGCCTGGCGGGGACGCGCTCCCGGGCGCCCCCAACCCTCGCGTCCGGGGATACAGATGCATCGCGGCGGAGAACGGGTCTCGGACATGCTCTCGCAGTCCACAGCACCAGCGGCGGCCGTGGCCGGGAAGTTCCTGACGGCGGGGGGCCGGCACTTCCTGATCAAGGGCGTGTCGTACGGGACGTTCGCGCCGGACGCGAACGGCTGCCAGTACCCGGACGCGGCCGCCGTCGCCCGCGACTTCGCGCGGATGCGCGAGGCCGGCATCAACACCGTCCGCACCTACACCGCGCCGCCCGAGGCGGTGCTCGACGAGGCGGCGCGGCAGCACCTGCGGGTGATCGCCGGGGTCCCGTGGCCGCAGCACGTCGCCTTTCTCGACGACCCGCGGCTGACGGCCGAGATCCGGCGCGGGGTGGCGGAGGAGGTGCGGCGGGTGGCCGGCCATCCCGCCGTGCTGCTCTCGGCCGTCGGCAACGAGATCCCCGCCAGCGTCGTGCGTTGGCACGGCTACCGTCGCATCGAGGCCTTCCTCCGGGAGCTCCACGAGGATGCCAAGGCCGCCGCGCCCGACGCGCTGATCACCTACGTCAACTACCCGCCGACCCACTTCCTGGATCTGCCGTGGTTCGACGTCTGCGCCTTCAACGTCTACCTGCACGACGAGACGCCGCTCCGCGCCTACATCGCCCAGCTCCACCACGTGGCGGGGTGCCGGCCCCTGCTGTTGACCGAGGCGGGTGCGGACGCCGTCCGGGAAGGCGCGGAGCGGCAGGCAGCGCTGACGGCGATGCAGCTCCGCGCGGCATTCGCGGGCGGCGCGTGCGGGGCGGTCGCCTTCACGTGGACGGACGAGTGGTGGCGAGGTGGCCAGCCGGTCGACGACTGGGCGTTCGGACTCGTCGACGCGGAGCGCCGGCCGAAGCCGGCCCTGAGCGCGGTCGCACGGGCGTTCGCCGCGGCGCCGTTCCCGGCCGCCGACCGGTCGCAGTGGCCGATGGTGTCGGTGCTCGTCTGCGCGTACAACGCCGCCGACACCCTGGCGGACTGCCTCGAGGCGCTCGAGGCGCTCGACTACCCCGCGTTCGAGATCATTCTCGTCAACGACGGGTCGACCGACAACACCTCGTCCATCGCCCGCCGGTACCGGCGGGTGCGGGTGATCGACACTCCGTCCGGCGGCCTGTCCGTCGCGCGGAACGTGGCGCTGGCCCACGCCGCCGGGGAGGTCGTCGCCTACACCGACGCGGACGTGCGGGTCCATCCGCAGTGGCTGACCTACCTGGTGCAGCCGTTCCGGGAGCGCGACGTCGCCGGCGCCGGCGGCCCCAACGTGGTGCCGCCCGACGACCCGTGGCTGGCGCAGTGCGTGGCCCGCGCGCCCGGCGCCCCGACGCACGTCATGCTCGACGACGTCATCGCCGAGCATGTCCCCGGCTGCAACATGGCCTTTCGGCGGGAGGCGCTCCTCGCGCTCGGCGGATTCAACCCGATCTTCGGCAGCGCGGCCGACGACGTCGACGTCTGCTGGCGGTTCCAGGCCGTGGGCGCCGAGATCGGGTTCGCCCCGGCGGCGTTCGTCTGGCACCACCATCGGTCGTCGGTGCGGGCCTACTGGCGGCAGCAGTTCGGCTACGGAAAGAGCGAGGCGTGGCTGACGCGGCGGCACCCGGAGAAGTTCGTCGACGGCCGGGCGCGGTGGAGCGGCCGGATCTACAGCCCCCTGCCGTGGGTGCTCCCGCTCGGCGAGCGGCGGATCAACGCTGGCGTCTGGGGCATGGCGCCGTTCCCGTCCGTCTACCACGCGGGCGGCGCCGGTCTCGCGTTCCTGCCCCACCAGGCACGGTGGCAGGTGCTGTCGGCCCTGCTCGTCGGGGTGGGATGCGCCGGCGTCGCGGCCGCGTTCCCCCGGCAGGGGACCGTCGTCGCGCTGCTGGGGGCGCTGGCGTTCCTGACCACGGTGGCGCGCTGCGTCGTGCGCGCGCGCCGCGTCGACATCGACGCCCTGCCCCGGATCGGGAGGCTGCCGCGGAGCGCGAGCCGCCTCGTCTACCGGTCGACGATCGCGGCGCTGCACGTCCTGCAGCCGCTCGCGCGCGGGCTGGGACGCGTGCGCGGGTTCCTCTCGCCGCCCGGCGAGCCGCGCCGGCCGGAGCTCCCGCGCGGGTCCGATTCAGACGCGGCGGGAGCGGACCCTGCGTTGCGTGACCCCTCGGTCCACGGCCTCCGGTTCCGCGACCTCCGGCGCGCCCTGCGGCTCGCCCGCCGGCAACGCGTCGAGGATCGCTTCTGGAGCGAGCGCTGGGTCGCCCGGCCGGTCCTGCTCGGCCGCATCGTGCGCGGCCTCCGCGGCGCGCCGGTCGGATTCGGCGTCGAGA
>JAGWAJ010000098.1 GCA_021296475.1 Acidobacteriota bacterium | reverse complement strand
ATCGCCAGCCAGGCCGTCGCGGGCGCGATGGATGCCCTGATCGGCGGAGACCCGGAGCGCCACGACGAGCTGGTCCTCGACGCCGTGCGCGCCGTCGAGGCCGGCACCGCCGTGCTCTTTGCGCAGTTCTCGATGGAGCGGATCCTGCCGCGCAGCGCGGCGGCCCGCCCGGACCCGGTCGTCGGCCCCGCGAGCGAGAGCGTGGCGCGGCTGCGCCGCCTGATCACGCAGGGCTGAAACGCTACTCCCATTTTCCAGTTCCACATGAGGTGCAGACCGATGAGACTCCGAACCGTCGTTACCGTCGCCGGCGTTGCCGCGTTCGCGCTGCTGCTGTCGACCGCGGCCGCCGCCCAGTCGGGAGGCAGCGAAGCGCCGCTCCGGACCCCGGACGGCCAGCCCGACATCAGCGGGGTCTGGGACTTCCGCACCGTCACGCCGCTCGAACGGCCCGAGGATCTCGCCGACCAGGAATTCCTCACCGAGGAAGAAGTTGCGGCGTACGCGGCGGAACGGGTGCGGGCCAACAACGCCGACCTCGACCGAGACGAGAAGAAGGAGATCACGACCAGCCGGGGCCTGGTGAACGGGACCCGCGAGAGCCGCGATCTCGCGCTGGCCTACAACAACTTCTGGTGGGATCGCGGGACGGACGTGGTCGCGACCCGGCGGACGTCGCTCGTGGTCGATCCGCCCGACGGCCGCATTCCGGCCCTCACCCCGGATGGCGAAGCGCGCGCCGCCGAGCGCCTGCGCATCAACCAGCGGACGACCGAGGGCCCCGAGGACCGTCCCCTCGGCGAGCGGTGCATCACCGGCTTCAACTCCGGACCCCCGATGCTGCCCGCCGCCTACAACATGAACGTGCAGATTTTCCAGACCGCCGACCACGTGGTGTTGTTCAACGAGATGGTGCACAACCCGCGCATCATCCCGCTCGACGGGAGCGGCCACGGCACCATCCCGCAGTGGACCGGGGTGTCGCGGGGGCGCTGGGAAGGCGACACGCTCGTCGTCGAGACCAGGAACTTCCTGCGCGAGACGAGCTTTCGGAACTCGACCCGCAACCTCCATCTGGAGGAGCGGATCCAGCGCGTCGACGCGGGCACCCTGCTCTACAGCTTCACGGTGACGGATCCGACCACCTGGACGGCGCCGTGGTCGGTCGAGCTCCCGATGCGCCTGAGCAACCTCCCGATCTACGAGTACGCCTGCCACGAAGGCAACTACGGGATGGAGGGGACGCTGAGCGGCGCGCGCGCCGTCGAGCAGCGGGCGGCGGAGCAGTAGGAGTCTGACCATGTGTGACGAAAAGACCATCGGCGATGCGAACGAGCACCTGCGCCGCGCGCGGCTGACGCGCCGCGAGTTCGGGGCGCTGTCCATCGGGACGGGGCTGGCGATGCTGCTGCCGCGGGCCGCGAACGCCCAGGAGGTGACGGCGTCGAACGTGGAGGTGACGACGCCCGACGGCACGGCCGACTGCTACTTCGTGCATCCGACGACGGGCACCCACCCCGCCGTGCTCATCTGGCCCGACGCACTCGGCCTGCGCCCCGCGTTCGAGCAGATGGGGCGGCGACTGGCCGAGTCGGGCTACTCGGTGCTGGTCGTCAATCCCTACTACCGCACGGAGCGGGCGCCCGTTGTCCCCGAGGGGGCGAGCTTCCAGGACGAGGACACCCGCAACACCATCTTTGCGCTGATGGGGAGTCTGAACGCGGAGACCCACTTCGCCGACGCGCGGGCGTTCATCAGCTACCTCGACGCGCAGGATTCGGTGGACACGAGTCGCAAGGTCGGGACGATGGGCTACTGCATGGGCGGGCCGATCACCATGCGGACGGCGGCGGCGGTGCCCGATCGCGTGGGAGCCGGCGCGTCGTTCCACGGCGGCGGGCTCGTCACCGACCAGCCCGACAGCCCGCACCTGCTGGTCGGCGACATGCAGGCGCACTACCTCTTCGCCATTGCCGAGAACGACGACGAGAGCGACCCCGAGGCGAAGAACGTGCTGCGCGAGGTCTTCGATCAGGCCGGGCTGCCGGCCGAGATCGAGGTCTACGAGGGAGCGCTCCACGGCTGGTGCCCGCCCGACATGCCGGTCTACAACGAGGCCCAGGCAGAGCGCGCCTGGAGCCGGCTGCTGGTCCTGTTCGAGACAGCCCTGGCGTAGGTTCTCGACCCCGGGGCGGGGCGCCTCGTCCCGCTCCGGGGTCGATTCCGCCTCGCGTGCGGGGAGCGGATCCCCGGCCCCGGCCCGGAACGATGGCGGCGGCGATTCCACCTCGCGCGGGGAGCGAATCCCCGGGGGCCCGGCCCGGAACGATGGCGGCGGCGATTTCGCCTCGCGCGGGGAGATTCGGTTCGTGCAGCCCGGCCTGTGCGGCAGCGGCCGGGCGATGCGCATTCGATGGGACGGCAGCGCGCGGGAGGTTCCCAATGAAATCTGCGACCGGCATCCTGCTCACGGTGCTGCTCGCCGCGAGCGCCACGCCGGCCCGGGCCCAGTCCGCGACCGGCGACGACACCCTGCGCATCTACCTCGTGGACGTGGAGGGCGGCGGCGCGACGCTCTTCGTCGGCCCCACCGGCGAGTCGCTGCTCATCGACACGGGGAACGGCGGCGCGGCGGCCGAGCGCGACGTCGGCCGCATCCTGGCCGCGGCCGCGGCGGCCGGCCTCGAGCGGATTGACCACCTGCTCACCACTCACTGGCACCGCGACCACTACGGCGGGCTCGCGGAGCTGGCCACGCGCATCCCGATCCGGCACTACATAGACCACGGGCCGACGGTCGAGGCGGGCAACGAGGCGGTGCGGGACTTCTACGAGGGCGCCTACCGGGAGCTCTACGGCGCGGCCCGCCGGACCGTGGTCACGCCGGGCGATGCCGTACCCCTGGCCGGGGTCCAAGTGCAGGTCATGGCCTCGGCCGGTGAAGTCGTGGACGAGCCGCTCCCCGGCGCGGGCGAGCCGAACCCCTACTGCGCGGACTTCGAGCGGGCGCCCGAGGACCTGGGCGACAACGCGCAGTCGGTCGGCGTCCACTTGCGCTTCGGCGCGTTCCGGGCGCTGCATCTTGGCGACCTCACGGTCAACAAGGAGTTCGAGCTGATGTGCCCGGCCAACCCGATCGGGTCGGTCGACCTGTTCGTCGTCTCGCACCACGGCCTGAACACCTCGAACGCGCAGGTGCTCGTGCACGCCGTCGAGCCGCGCGTCGCCATCATGAACAACGGCACGCGCAAGGGCGGGACGCCCGACGCGATGACCACGCTGCACACCGCGCCGCGGCTGCAGGACCTGTGGCAGCTCCACTTCTCCGTCCTGAGCGGCCAGGAGTACACGGTGCCCGGTGTCTTCATCGCCAACCCGTTCGACGACCAGCCCGACGCCATGCCCCTGGCCCCGGTTCCGCCGCCACGGCGCGGCTCCAACGCCGGCCCGCCGCCGGTGCACAACGGCGAGGCCCACTGGATCGAGGTCGAGGCGCGGCGGGACGGCACGTTCACCGTCACCAACAGCCGCAACGGGTTCAGCAAGAGCTACGCCACCTCGCCGTGACTGCGACGGCGGCGTATTCGGCACCGATTCGGTGCGATACAGCGTAACCGCCGGATCCCGGGTCGAGGTCATCGAGTGGCGCAGGACCGTCCGCGACTAGGCAGGCCTGCCTTGCGCGCTCAGCGGCGACTGGTTTCAGGATTGATCCTCCTGGGTCTGTGCACGGTCGCACACCCGGCGACCACAGCACAGGAGGAACCCACCGCGGCAATCGATCCCGCGCTCATCGACGGACCGCCGGCGCCCGTGCCGCCAGCGGTGATGACCAGCGACGCGCAGGGGCGGGTGACGGTGCGCGCGGTCCGCTACGACGAGGGGATTGACCTCGACGGGGTGCTCGACGAGCCGGTCTACGCGGCAGTGCCGGCCATCACCGGCTTCGTGCAGCTGATGCCGGATGCGGGAGAGCCGGCGACCGAGCGGACGGAGGCGTGGATCCTGTTCGACGACACCAACGTCTACATTTCGGCGCGGGTCTGGGACTCGGCGCCCGAGAGCCGGTGGGTGGCGAACGAGATGCGCCGCGACACCAGCCAGCTCCGCCAGAACGATCTCTTCGGCGTGCTGTTCGATACGTTCTACGACCGGCGCAACGGCTTCAATTTCTACACCAACCCCCTCGGGGCGCGGGCGGATTCGCAGTTCACGAACGAGGGGAACCCGAACGACGACTGGAACCCGGTGTGGGACGTGCGGGCCGGCCGCTTCGCGGGCGGCTGGACCGTGGAGATGGAGATCCCGTTCAAGACTCTGCGCTACCGATCCGAGCCGCCGCACATCTGGGGCGTCCAGTTCCGGCGCGCCATCCGCCGCAAGAACGAGTGGGCCTACCTGACGCGGGTGCCCATCGCGGCCGGGGCCGGCAGCGGGGCGCGAGGGATGTTCCGCATATCGGCGGCCGGCTCGCTGGTCGGCCTCGAGCCGCCGCCCGCCAGCCGCAACCTCGAGATCAAGCCGTACGCCATCGGCGGCGTCGCGACGGACCTGGCGGCGCGTCCGGCGATCGTCGACGAGGCCAGCGGCGACGTCGGCCTCGACGTGAAGTACGGCATCACCCAGAACCTGACTGCCGACTTCACCTGGAACACCGACTTCGCGCAGGTGGAGGTCGATGAGCGGCAGGTCAACCTGACCCGCTTCCCGCTGTTCTTTCCGGAGAAGCGCGAGTTCTTCCTCGAGGGGCGCGGCATCTTCGGCTTCGCGCGCGGGGGCGTCACGGGCGGGCCGCGTCCTCCGGGCGGTGGTGGTCCCGGCGGTGGCATCTTCGGCGACGTGAACACGCCGCAGCTCTTCTACAGCCGGAGGATCGGCCTCGAGCGGGCCGCCGACGGCGTGTCGCGCGTGGTGCCCATCGTCGGGGGCGCGCGGGTGACCGGGAAGGTCGGCCCGTTCGACGTCGGCGCCCTCAACCTGCAGGCGGGCGACGAGCGGCTCTCGGCGACTGAGGCGACCAACTTCACCGTCCTTCGCCTGCGGCGCGACATCCTGCGGCGGAGCTCCATAGGCGCGATGTTCACCAACCGCTCCGTCTCCCGCATCGCGCCCGGCTCCAGCCAGGCCTACGGCGTCGACGCCACGTTCGCCTTCTTCGACAACGTCAGCTTCCTCGCCTACCTCGCGCGGACGCGCGTCCCCGGCCCCGACCACCGGGGCCGGGACACCAGCTACCAGGGCCGGTTCGAGTACGGTGCCGACCGCTACGGGGTGGTGCTGGACCACCTGCTGGTCGAGGACAACTTCCTGCCGGAGGTCGGCTTCCTGCGGCGCGACAACTTCCGGCGCAGCTTCGTGTCGGCGCGCTTCAGCCCCCGGCCGCGGTCCATCGAGAGCGTGCGGCAGTTCAATCTCGAGGCGAGCCTCGACTACATCGTGACGGCCGACCGGGGGCACCTGGAGACGCGCCAGAACCTGCTGACGTTCCAGACCGAGTTTGAGTCGAGCGACCGGCTGATGGTGACGGCGACCGACAACTACGAGCTGCTCATCGAGCCGTTCACGCCTCCCGGGGCCGACTTCTCGATTCCGGTGGGGGGCTACGGGTTCGCCGACGTCCAGGTGGCGTACGGCGTCGGGCAGCAGCGACGGGTCAACGGGCAGGTGGCGGTGCGGCGGGGAGCCTACTTCGGGGGCGACCTGACGACGGTGGAGCTGACCCAGGGACGCGTTGCGGTGCTGCCGCAGATGTCGGTGGAGCCGAGCGTCTCGTTCAACTGGATCGACACCCCGTACGGGAAGTTCCAGACCAACCTGGCCGTTACGCGGGTGAACTACGCGTTCAACCCGCGGATGTTCTTCAGCGGGCTGTTGCAGTACAACTCGGCCGACCGTTCGTTCGGCAGCAACCTGCGCTTCAGGTGGGAGTACAGCCCGGGCAGCGAGCTGTTCGTCGTCTACACGGACGACCGCGACGTGACGGGCGGCCTGCGGCCCGACCGGGGCTGGGCCCTCCGCAACCGCG
>JAGWAJ010000014.1:67712-69270 GCA_021296475.1 Acidobacteriota bacterium | reverse complement strand
GCGCGAGGGCCGTGGCGCCCTCGATCCAGGAGGCGGCGTCGGCGGGGTCGAGGGTGACGACCTGCCGCCAGTGCGGCACCGACCCCGCGAGATCGCCGAGGTTGCGCAGCATCTCGGCCTGCCCGACGTGCGCCTCGACGCGCGCGGGGTCGTGCTCGGCGGCGCCGGCGAAGTGCGTGAGGGCGTCGCGGAAGCGCCGCTGCTGCGCGAGGAAGATGCCGAGGCTCAGGTGCGTCTGGGCGTGGCCGGGCGTCCGGCGCAGTGTCTCCTCGAACTCGGCCACCGCCCCGTCGGCATCGCCCATCCAGTAGAGCGCGAGACCGAGGGCGTGGCGGATCTCGGCGCTGTCGGGGTCGAGCTCGAGGCCGCGCCGGAACATCTCCACCGCCGCCGCGTACTCCTCGGCCTCCATCGCGAGACGCCCCCGGTTGTGGTAGGCATCGGCGCTCTCGAGCAGCCAGTAGTAGTCCTGCATCAGCGGGTCGTGGAGACCCGGGCGGCCGTCGCCCCGCCGCTCCAGGTGCCGCTCGGACCGCTCCGGGTCGCCGAGGCCGCGGTACGCCAGCGCCAGGCGATAGTGGACGCGCGTGGCCTGCGGGTCGAGCGCCAGCACCCGTTCCAGGAGCTCGACGGCGGCCGCCTGGTCGCCGAGCGCGAGGCGGGCGCGGCCGAGACCCTCCAGGACCGCGGCGGACTCCGGCGCAATCTCCTGCCCGTGCGCGAACAGGCGCTCCGCGTCCTCGACCCGATCGCGATCCAGGTAAGCCTCACCGAGCCGGACGATGGTCGGGAGGTCGGTCGGGCGCAGGTCGAGCGCCCGCTCGAACGGCTCCACCGCGCGCGCCGGATCGCCGGTCAGCAGGAAGAGCTGCCCCAGGTAGTAGGGCCAGCGGGGGTCGCGCGGCATCAGCGCTTCGGCATTCCGCAGGCTCGCCTCGGCCCCGGTGTGGTGCCGGGTCGCCATCAGGATGAGCCCGACGTCGCCATGCGCCTGGGCCAGCTCGCCCGCGGGAGCGTTCGCGCGCTCGGACATCGCCGCGAGGGTCGCGAAGCGGCCGCGCACCTGCGCCTGCACGGACTCCGGCAGGAGCGACAGGTCGGGCATCTCAACCGGCCGCACCTGCCACGCGGAAGGCTCGGCGCCGGCGGCCGCCGGCCGGGGGTCTGCAGCGAGTCCGCCGGCGGAGTCGCAGGCCGCGGCCGACAAGGCCAGCGCCAGCGCGCAGGCCGCCCACGCAAGACGCGCGGGCGCCGCCGCCCCGCCCCCGCCGCGTACGCACCGCGTCGGCCTCAGGTGTAGGCTCATCTCAATCACTGCCGGGGGCGCGGCCTTCCGCGGTCGCGGCCTGCCCGGGCGCAGCCTGCCGCGCGCGCAACGCATCCGCGACCCGGCAGCGGCAGCCGCAAAAGCGCCCGGCGGGGCGCGCCCGCGGCACGCGCGCCGCGCGGGCGAGCATAGCACGCGGGCGGAGCCGCGCCCGTTCCAACCTATAATCGACCGTCGGTCTCGCCGTGGAGCACGTCGATCTCGACGACGGAGCGCGTCGGTCTCGCCGTG
>JAGWAJ010000014.1:0-67702 GCA_021296475.1 Acidobacteriota bacterium | reverse complement strand
CGTCAGTCTCGCCGTGGAACACGTCGATCTCGACGACGGAGCGCGTCAGTCTCATCGTCGAACGCGTCCGTGCCGTAGCGCTTCTCGGTTCGTTCCGTTGTGGACCACGTCGGCCTCGGGACTCGGTAGCACTGCACCATGCGCATCATCGATCCGCGCCGCGCGATCGCAATCTCCACCCTCAGCCTCGCCGCCGGGCTGGCCGCCTGCGGCTCGGAAGCGCCGCCGCCGGCGGCCGAGGCGGCCGATTCACTCGCCCCCGCCCCGGCCGAGGGCGCGAACGACTGGTTCGTCGACCGGGCGGCCGCGGCGGGGCTCGACTTCGTGCACTTCAACGGCATGTCCGGGGAGTACTACTTCCCCGAGATCATGCCGGCCGGCGTCGGCCTCGTCGACTACGACAACGACGGCGACCTCGACGCCTACTTCGTTCAGGGCCAGATGATGGGCGAGGGCAAGACCCTCGAGGACGCACTGTTCGAGCCGGTCGGGCCGCTCCCGCTCCGGGGCCGGCTGTACCGCAACGATCTCGAGGTGGCGGCCGACGGGACGCGGACGCTGCGCTTCACCGACGTGACGGACGCAAGCGGCCTCGACGCGCGCGGCCACGGCATGGGCGTGGCGGCGGGAGACGTCGACAACGACGGCTGGGTCGACCTCTACCTGACCTTCCTCGGCCCGAACCGCCTGTACCGCAACAACGGCGACGGGACGTTCAGCGACATTTCGGCCGCGAGCGGTGCGGACGACGCGGGCTGGGGCGTCTCGGCGTCGTTCGTCGACGTGGACCGCGACGGCTGGCTGGACCTCTACGTCGGCAACTACGTGTACTACGACTTCAGCGGCGAGCGAATCTGCACCGTGCTGTCGGACCGCCGGAGCCACTGCGGCCCCGAGCACTTCGAGCCGGAAACGGATCGCCTGTTTCGCAACCGCGGCGACGGGACGTTCGAGGACGTCACGGCCGCCGCCTTCGTCGTGACCGAGCCGTTCGGGCCGGCCCTCGGCGTGTCGACGGCGGACTTCGACAGCGACGGCTGGATGGACATCTACGTCGCCAACGACGGCCGCGACAACCTGCTGTGGATGAACCGGGGCGACGGCACGTTCGGCAACCTGGGCCTGATGAGCGGGGCCGCGCTCAGCGAGGACGGCAAGCCGGAAGCCAGCATGGGCGTGGACGCCGGCGACTTCGACAACGACGGCGACGAGGACCTGTTCATGACGCACCTGCCCACCGAGGGGCACAACCTGTACGTCAACGACGGGTCCGGGATGTTCGAGGACGGGAGCGCCGCCTCGCGCGTGCACGGGCTGAGCCTCGGCTACACCGGCTGGGGCACCTCCTGGATCGATGTCGACAACGACGGGTGGCTCGACCTCCTGCTGGCGCACGGTGCGCTCGACGCCAAGCCCGGACGACCCGACCACCCGATGCCGTTCGAGGAACGCAACCTGCTGCTGCGGAACACCGGCGACGGCCGCTTCGAGGACGCCACCGACGCGGCCGGCGCCGCGCTGGCCCTGGTGGAGGTGAGCCGCGGCGCCGCGTTCGGCGACGTCGACAACGACGGAGACGCGGACGCGCTGCTCGGCAATCTCAACGGGCGGGTCCGCCTGCTCCTGAACACCGTCGGCAACCGCGCCCACTGGCTGGGCCTGCGGGTTGTCGGCCAGGCGCCCGCCGCCCTTGCCGGGGCGCCGGCCGCGGCGACCGGACGCGACATGCTGGGGGCGCGCGTCGAGATCCTGCGGGATGGCGAGATCACTCTGCGGCGCCGGGTGCGCGCCGACGGGAGCTACGCCTCGGCCAGCGATCCGCGGGTGCTCGTCGGGCTTGGGGGCTCGACCGCGGCGCCGACGGTGCGCGTCCACTGGCCGGACGGCAGCACGGAGGAGTGGGCGGAGGTCGCGCTCGACCGGTGGACCACGCTGGTGCAGGGCGAGGGACGATCCCGATGACGGGCCGCCGCCTGGCGTCAGCCACCCTCGCGGCCCTCCTCGCCGCATCCTGCGCGGGGTCCGGCGGCCCCGCGGCCGGGGACGGGCCCACGAGGCTCGCCCCACCCGACGGGCTGGGGCTCCGGCCCGTCATCCGACCCGACTTCGCCGCCATGGGCGAGGCGGCATCCGAGCAGATGCGCGAGCGCTACGACGCGCTCGTCCGGACCGTGGGGAGCAACGGGGCGACCGCCGGCGATCTCGCCGCCGCCTACGGGGGGATGGGCGACCTGCTGCTGGCCGCCCGCGAGCTCGAAACGGCCGAGGCCTACTATCGCAACGCCCAGACGCTGGCTCCTGGGGAGTGGCGCTGGGCCCACCTGCTCGGTCACCTGTACCGCAACCAGGGCCCGCTCGACGACGCCGTGACCTTCCTGGAGCACGCGGCCGAGATCGATCCGCGCGCCCTCGCCACGCTCGTCCGCCTGGGCGAGGTGTACCTGGCGCTCGGCCGTCCGCAGGCCGCCGCACCGCTCTTCGAGCGGGCGCTGGTTATCGATCGCGGCTCGGCGGCCGCCTGGTACGGCGCGGGGCGCACCGCACTGGCCCTTGCCGACGACGCCGCGGCGGTGAACGCGCTGGAGGAAGCCCTGGCCCTCGCCCCGGACGCGAACGCCATCCACTACCCGCTCGCCATGGCCTACCGGCGCCAGGGCGACGCGGATCGGGCGCAGGCGCACCTCGCCCGGCAGGGAGACATCGAGCCGCGGCCCGACGACCCGGTGCTGCGGGAGATCGAACAGCGCTTCGAGAGCGCCCTGCTGCTCGACTTCCGGGGCGGCGAAGCGCTGGCGGCCGGCAACTGGGCCGCCGCGGCCGACTTCTTCGACCGCGCGCTGGCCCTGTCGCCCAACCGCGCCAACCTGCGCCACCGACTGGGCACGGCGCTCTGGCGCATGGGGGACGCTACCGGCGCGGAGGAGGCGTTCGAACGGATCATCGAGACCACCCCCGAGTACTCGGAAGCGCACTTCAACCTGGCGATAATTCTGGCCCAGACCGACCGCCTCGACGACGCCATCGAGCGACTCCGAATCGTGCTGGAGCGCAAGCCGGGCTACCTCAGGGCGCGCGTCGCGCTCGCCCGCCTGCTGGCGATGGCCGGGCGGGCGGAGGAGGCGCAGGCGGAGTACGCGGCGGCGCTGGCGCTGGCGCCCCTGGACGCTGCGGCGACGCTCGGCTCCGCGATGGCGCTCGCGCTCGTCGAGCGGTACGCCGACGCCGAGGCGCGCCTGCGCGACGCACGGCGCGCATTCCCGGACGACAGCCGTTTCACGCGCGCCCTCGCCCGCCTGCTCGCCGCCGCGCCCGACCGCGGGGTCCGGGACGTCCGGCAGGCGCTGGCGCTGGCCGAGTCGCTCCTCGAGGAGCGGCAGGACAACCGGGACGAAAGCCTCGCGGTCGGCGAGACGTACGCCATGGCCCTCGCCGCGGTCGGGCAGTTCTCCACGGCCGCTGCCGTGCAGCGCGACGTCCGGAGCACGGCGTTGCAGGCGGGCGGCGAGGCGGTGGCCGTAGAGCGCCTTGGCGAGAACCTGCGACGTTACGAGCGCGGGGAGCCCGCCCCGCTGCCGTGGGCCGCGGACGAGCTGCCCTGATCGCGCGCCCTGACGGGCGCGTTGGGAGTCTGCGCGGGACCCGTTCCCGCCATCGCAACTTTCGGCGGCGCAGACTCCTTGCGCGCCCCTGACGGGCGCGTTGGGAGTCTGCGCGGGACCCGTTCCCCGCCATCGCAACTTTCGGCGGCCGCAGACTCCTTGCGCGCCCCTGACGGGCGCGCGCGCTCAGAAGAGCTGACGGATCACGATGACGACCCCGCTGGCGCCGGAGACCGCCAGCACCGCCCTTCGCGTATAGCCCCGGTCGACGACGCCCACGGTCCAGCCCGACAGCACGTAGCCGGCCAGCAGCGCCGGCAGCATCAGCAGCGCCAGGCGGACCTCGTACAGCCCGAAGCGCCCGACCCCCCGGAGCGCGGCGAGCGAGAGAATCGTCCCCGCGATGAAGAAGCCGGACATGGTGCTGCGGATCCTCGCCCCGGATTCGTTCTGGTAGACGAGCGCTATCGGCGGCCCCCCGATGGATGCGATCGTGCCCAGGACCCCGGAGATGAGGCCCGCGGCGACGAGCACGGGCCGGACCGGCGCCAGCCGCACTCGCGAGAGGCTCATGGCGACCGCGGCGAGGACCAGGAAGCCGAAGAGCAGCACGAGCCGGTCGCCGGGCAGCGCCACGAGCACAAGTCCGGCCGCCGCCGTGCCCCCCACGCGGCCCACCATCGCCCAACCGATGCCGTGGAGGTCGATCGCGTGGCGCTCCCGGAGCGTGAGCAGCGACACCAGCACCAGCGTCGACAGAAGAATGGGACCCGGTACGAAGCGCGGGTCGATCAGGATCAGCAGCGGCGAGGCGAGCAGCCCCATCCCGAACCCGACCGACCCCTGCAGGGTCGACCCGACGAGCACGATGAGTCCGATCAGCGCGATCTCGAGCCAGGTGATGTCGAGCGGGAACATGGGCCGGGGTATTCGGAAGGGGACCTGGGTCGTGGGTGTGCGGGACGCCGGTGCAACGACGCGCGCGCGAAGTCGGCCTCCAGCCTACAACGCGCAGGCAAGCGATCCTGGACGGCGCGGCGGCCGGGAGCCCGCCCTCGGACCGCCCGGCTTGGGCTCTACCGGATACCTCGCGGCGGACGCGGGCGACACTCCGCGCGGCGGCGACCGACCGATTGCGGTCGGCACGGCAGGGGAGCTCGGGCGGACCCGCGACCACGGAGAGTACACTGGCCCCGTGAGTGAGCGCGAAGTCGTGACCCCGCGGCCGGCTGCGTCGGTCGTCCTTCTCCGCCCGGCCCCCGGCGGGCCGGAGATCCTCTACCTGCGCCGCAACCCATCGCTCGCCTTCCACGGCGACTACTGGGTGTTTCCGGGTGGGCGGATCGATGCGGCCGACCGCGCCGACACGGACGACGACGAGGCGGCCGCAGCCCGGCGAGCCGCGGTGCGGGAGGCGCACGAGGAGGCGGGGCTCCGCGTGCCCGCCGCGAGCCTGGCCTTCGCCGTCCACTGGACGACGCCGGAGACCAGCCCCATCCGCTTTGCCACGTGGTTCTTCGTCGCTCCGGCGACCGCCGGAGCGGTCCAGATCGACGGCACGGAGATCCTCGACCACCGCTGGCTGCGGCCGGCCGACGCGCTCGAGCGCCAGCGCGCCCGCGAGATCAAGCTCGCGGCGCCCACCTTCGCCCTCACCACCCGCCTCGCCGGCTTCGCCGACGTCGACGGCGCGCTGGCCGCGGTGGCCGGCTGGCCCGAGGAGCGCCTGCTGGGCCGGCTGATCGACGTCGACGACGGCGTGGTCGCCCTGTACCACCAGGACGTGGCCTACGCCGACGCCTGCCTGGACCGCGAAGGACCGCGCCACCGCCTCTGGATGGTGCGCTCCGGCTGGCGCTACGAGCGCGCGTTCTGACAGCCGGCGGGCGCGGGGTCTACACTGGCAGCAGCAGCGTCAATCCGGGAGCCTTCCGATGACCGATACGGATGCCGGCCACCATGCCGAGCCGCGCGTCGACTGCGAGATCGTGGAGCTGGACGGGGCGGGCCGCATCGCCCGCATCACCATCGACAACCGCGCGCGGTTGAACGTCCTCTCGACGCCCCTCATCCGCCAGTTGACGGACACGGCGCGGGAGCTGTACGGCGATCCCGATCTCCGCGCCGTCGTCCTGACGGGGGCCGGCGACCGGGCCTTCGTGGGCGGAGCCGACGTCCGCGAGCTGGTCGAGCTCGACACCGTCTCGGCCTACCCCTACATCACCCGCCTGCACCTGGCGTGTGCCGCGATCCGCAAGATGCCGGTGCCCGTCATCGCCCGCATCGACGGCTACTGTCTCGGCGGAGGGATCGAGATCGCGGTGTCGTGCGACCTGCGCGTGGCCAGCACGACGTCGACGTTCGGGATGCCGGAGGTGCGGCTCGGCATCCCTTCGGTCATCGAGGCGGCGTTGATGACCCGGCTGATCGGTCCGGGCAAGACCCGTCAGCTCGTCTACACCGGCGAGCCGATCCCGGCTGACGAGGCGGCCGACTGCGGCCTCGTCGACAAGGTGGTGCCTCCGGAGAGCCTGGACGAGACCGTCGACGCCTGGACGCACTCCATCGCCAGCGCCGGACCGCAGGCGATTCGGCTTCAGAAGGCGCTGGTGAGGAGGTGGGACGACATCCCGCTGGATCATGGGATCCAGGCCGGGATGCGCTCGTTCACCCAAGCCTTCACCACGGACGAGCCCCACCTGCGGATGCGGCAGTTCCTCGACCGCAAGCGAACGTGATCGAGGGCCGGCACCCGGCTTGCGCGGCGCTCCGGTGAACCCTCGGGCGCCCGCCCGCGGCGCCGTCGCGGCGGGCCCGGGAGTTCAATCCATCGAGCGGATGGTGCCGTACATCAGCCCGCCGTACGGGCCGTGGTCCCAGGTGCCGGCGTAGCGCTCGTCGTAGAAGACGACGCGGGCCCCGAACTCGTCCCCCAGCCCCGGAATCTCGAAGTCGGTGATGGCGACCATCGGCGTGTCGTCGGCCCAGACGATCGGCACGACCACCGGCAGGGTGACGTCCACGCTGCCGTAGGCGAGGTGCACGTCGAAGCGCCAGAGGCCCTCGTCTCCTTCGAGCTTGGTGACGCGCTCGATTTCGTAGAGCTCCGGGTTGCCGTCCCGGCGCTCCCGACCCTCGATGGTGAAGAAGCCCTCGAGGGCGACGTTCTGCATCCGCTCCGCGAAGTCCCGCTCGAGGTCGGTCAGCGACGCGGGATCGGCCTCGCGGCCGCCGCCGGTCGCGGCCACGATCCATCCGAATCCGAATCCGACGAGCAACACGACCACGGCGCCACCGACCATCAACGATGCCCTCATGAATCCCAGCCTCCTTGCCGCGCTGCGATTATAGCTTGGCGACCCCGCGACCGCCCGGACCGGTCCGGCGGGTCCCGCGGGGCACGCGGCGGCAGAGCGCGCTGCCGCCAGTGAAGGCGCCGGCTACGAGCCCGGGTGCGGCGCGCGACCGAGCGCCCGCCAGCGAAGCCAGTGATCGGCCAGCACGAGGGCGACCATGGCCTCGGCCATCGGGACGAAGCGCGGCAGCAGGCACGGATCGTGGCGCCCCGTGGTGCTGACGGTGGTCGGCTCGCCTCGGGCGGTCACCGTCTCCTGCGGTTGGGGCAGGCTGCTCGTAGGCTTGACCGCCGCCCGCAGCACGATGGGCATGCCGGTCGAGATGCCGCCCAGCATCCCGCCGTGGCGGTTCGTGCGCGTGGCGATGCGCGGCCCCGCCCCCCCCTCGACCCGCTCGAAGAGGTCGTTGTTGGCCAGACCGGTCAGCGTGGCGCAGCCGAACCCGATGCCGTACTCCACGCCGAGCACGGCCGGCAGGCTGAAAAGCGCCTTGGCGAGATCCGCCTTCAGCTTGTCGAAGACCGGCTCGCCGAGCCCCGCCGGGGCGCCCGTGACGACGATCTCGGCCACGCCGCCGACGGAGTTTCGCTCCGCGCGCATTCGCTCGATCAGCGCCACCATCCGCGCCGCCCGGGCCGGATCCGGGCAGCGTACGACGTTCGGCTCGCCGGAGGGGAGCGACTCCACCTGCTCCGGGCTGACCGCGGCCGGATCGTCGACCGCGGCCACGATGTCGCCGACCTGCCGCACGTAGCCCACCACCCGGCCGGCGAACGCGGCGGCGATCAGCTTCTTCGCGATGGCCCCGGCCGCGACCCGGACCGTCGTCTCCCGCGCGCTCGAGCGACCGCCGCCCCGGTAGTCCCGGAACCCGTAGCGGGCGTCGTAGCTGTAGTCGGCGTGGCCTGGCCGGTAGGTGTCGCGGATGGCGCTGTAGTCGCGGCTCCGCTGGTCCCTGTTGCGGATGAGAATGGCGATGCTCGTCCCGGTGGTGCGGCCCTCGAAGACGCCGGAGAGGATCTCGGGTACGTCCGGCTCGTCGCGCTGCGTGACGATGGCGCTCTGCCCCGGCCGCCGGCGCGCGAGGTCGGCCCGCAGATCGTCCTCGCTCAGCGGCAACCCGGGGGGGCAGCCGTCGACGATGACGAGGTTGGCGGGGCCGTGCGACTCGCCGGCCGTCGTCACCCGGAACGCCTGCCCGAAGCTGTTGCCCGGCACGCCGCGGATCCTCTCGGCCCTCAGGCGAGGTGCCGGCGGTAGAAGGCGACCATCCGCGTCCAGCAGTCGGCCGCGTAGCCGGCGTGGTACACGTCGGGGCGGGAGTCGTTGAAGAAGGCGTGGTCGGCCCCGTCGAAGATGGTGATCTCGGCCTCCTTGCCGGCCGCCCGCAGGTCCGACTCGAGCTTGCGGGCCGCCTCCGGCGTCACGAAACCGTCCCGCTCCGCAAAGAAGCCGAGCACCGGCGCTTGCAGGCTGGCGAGGTCGGGGGTGACGTTCGGATGGATGCCGTAGAAGTCGACGCAGGCGCCGACCTTCGCGTTGGCGCACGCCGCGAACAGCGAGAGCTGGCCGCCCATGCAGAAGCCCACCGTCCCGACGCGCTCGCCGGCGACGTCGTCGCGCGCGAGCAGAAAGTCGATTGCCCCGCGCAGATCTCGCTCCGCGCGATCGATCTCGAGGGCCATCATCAGCTTGCCGGCTTCGTCCGGGCTCGTCGTGCTGCGGCCGTGGTAGAGGTCGGGCGCCAGGGCCACGAAGCCCTCGCCCGCGAAGCGGTCCGCGACGTCCTTGACGTGCTGGACCAGTCCCCACCACTCCTGGATCACGATGACGCCGGCCCCCGACCCCGAGGCCGGCGTCGTCAGGTAGCCCCCCGCCGTCTTGCCGTTCGCCGCGAACTCGACCATCGCACCCATCGTCTCGCGCTCCTTCGCTCTCGCCGCAGCCGTCACTGGCGCGTCGGGACCTCGGCTACCAGCTCGCCGTCGGCGCCCAGGAAGTTGACGCTCGGCCGGCCGTTGTCCGCCACGCCGAGGACGAGGCGCGACCGGTCGGCGTCGCGGAGGTTGAGCACCACCGCGTTCTGCGCCACCGTCAGGAGGGCTCGCAGCCGTCCGGACGCGGCAAGCCCAACCTGCGGCATGTCGTCGCTGCCGACGGACAGACCGATGCCCTGCCTGCCGGAACTATCCGAGAGCACCGCCCGCGGCTGCCCGTCAGCGCCCAGCAGAAGCTGCAGCCGGTTGCGCTCCCCGTCACCCAGGGTGACCAGGGGCGCGCCGCCGATGGCGCCGAAGAACCCCTGCGCCGCCCCGCGCGCGCCGGCGACGATCATTGCCGTCTCGCCATCCACCGACGCCGCGAGGCGCGGCTGCCCCTCGGGGTCGAAGAGCTGCACGACCGGTGTTCCGTCCTGCTCGATCCCCGACAGGCTGCGCACCTGCCCGGCGGCGTCGTACCACGCGATCGACGACAGGCCGCGCTCGTCGCTCGCCGCCAGCACGCCGCGCAGGCGGCCGGAGCCGTCGACCAGGTTGATCTGCGTGGCGGTCAGAACCTGCGGCACGCTCGGCGCCGGCTCCTGTGCCTGCGCCGGCTCCTGTGCCTGCGTCCCCTGGGCTCGCACCGCTCCCCCGACGAGCAGGCTCGCAGCGGCCGCACCCCCGAGGAACGACGCCCCGAGCATCGCCGCGACCATACCGAGGCCTTCGTACGTCCGCCCGCGCTGCTGCGTCATCTGTCGGACTCCCTTCCCTCACGCGTCGGTAGCCGTGAAACGGCGCCCGCGCGTCTCCGGCCCCATCCAGACCACGGCCGCGACGAGCAGCCCCGACGCCGCGATGCAGGCCGACATCGCCGCTCCCGTGGTCATGCCACCGTCCTGAAGCTGACCGAGCACGAGCGGCGTCATCGACCCGAGCGCCGCCCCGACGTGGTACGACAGTCCCGGACCGACGCCACGCGCCGCGGTCGGGAAGC
The DNA here is from genome assembly GCA_021296475.1 of Acidobacteriota bacterium. GTDB lineage: Bacteria > Acidobacteriota > Vicinamibacteria > Vicinamibacterales > UBA8438 > JAGWAJ01. The sequence continues at coordinate 57,768 of JAGWAJ010000014.1, read as the reverse complement.
GCTCCGTCAGGTAGGACGGGGCCATGCCCCAGATGCCGCCGCCCGAGGCGCCCATCATCATGCCCCCGAACACCAGCGCCGCGGCGCCCGCGCCGCCGAGGTAGGCCGGAATCGACGCCACGCCGAGGAGCGCGGCGGCCGCCACCGCCCCGCGGCGCCCGAGCCGCGTCTCGGACGCGCGCCCCCAGAGCGCCATGCCGACGACCGCGGCGAGATTGAACGCCAGGAGGTAGCCGATGGGCTCGCGCCCCGACTCGCGCAGAAACGTCGGGTACCAGAAGCTGAGCGAGTAGTACGAGAACATGAACGCGCCCATCAGGATCGACGACTGCACCGTCGCCCACAACAGGTCGCGCCGCAGCAGCAGAAGGATCGACGCGCGGTCCGCGGCGGCCGCCCCCCCGGCCGCGGCCAGATTGCGCTGCCGCTCGAGCCAGACCGGGCTCTCGCTGACCGCGGACCGAATCCAGAGCACCAGAAGCGCCGGCAGCACACCCGTCCAGAACATCACGCGCCAGCCGAGCGTGGCACCGGGCGCATCGCTAAGGGGGTCCGCGAGGGCGCCGAAGAGCGGGTACACGTAGTGGAACGTCAGCGCCGCCAGCAGATAGCCCCAGAACCAGCCGCCCTGCAGCAGCCCCGACGCCAGCCCCCGCAGCCGGGTCGGCCAGTGCTCGAGGGCCAGCGGCATGCCCGCCGCCCAGACCCCCCCCATCCCGATTCCGAACAGCGCGCGCGAGGCGAAGAGCATCGCGTAGGAGACGGAGAAACCGCTCAGGAAAGCGAACAGCGAGAACCAGAGAATCGAGAGCATCAACGGCAGCTTCCGACCCCGGCGGTCGGCCATCATGCCGGCCCCGAGCCCGCCGACGAGGCGGAACATCAGCGTCACCGTGCCGAGCGCGCCGGCCAGCGCCCGGTCGACGGTGAAGCTCTGCTGGATGTCGAGGAGGATGAACGTCAGGATGGTGAAGTCGAAAGCATCGAGCAGCCAGCCGAAGAAGGTGGCGAAGAACGCCTTCCACTGCTCGCCGGTGACCTCCCGGTACCAGGGCCCGGCCGGCGGAGGCGACGCAGCCGACGGGGGGCGGGAATCCTGGGCGGACACCATGACGCTCCGGGGACCATATCAGTCCGGGCGCTCCGTGTGGCGGCGGACCCGGACCAGGCAGGGGCGGGGAGTGCTCCGGCGGGCGGCGCCGGAGGCCGCCGCGCCGGGGACGACGTCAGGAGACGGTGACGCTACCAGGAGAGCGAGAGCGCGGCGCCGCGAGCGAGGCCGGACCCGGAGCCGGCCGGCCGTCTCGACGCCAAGCCCTGCGGCTGGACCTCGACCTCTCCCCACTCCATCGGGTCGAGGAGCCCGAAGAGCCCGAAGCCGAGCGCGGTTCCGGCGATGCCGACCCCCCACCAGCCTTCGTCGATGGGCCACTCGTTGTCGCTGAATCCGACCGCCCAGCCGGCCGCGCCGCCCGCACCGATGAGGGCGGCGCTCCAGAGCCGCTGGTTCGTGGCATCGCGGCGCCGCTGCTCCTCGCGCTCGGCCGGCGTCGGGAGGTCGTGGCCCGCCTGCCGGAGCGCCTCCCTCGCGGGCGTCATCTGCTGAGCCGCCGCCGCGGCGGGAAGGACCAGTACGGCCACCAGAGCCGCGGCAATGATCCGCTGCGTTGTCATCACGGTGTCTCCTCTCGAATCCGGCTCCGGTCAACCGCCGGAAATCGCTGACTGGACCTACGCGGGAGCCGGTGCGCGATGCCTATGCCTACCGTAGGCAGCGTGGCCGACGCCGCGGGCTTTGTCAAGGCTGCGCCCTCCGCTCCGCGGCCCGCGCCCCCGCGAGGATGTTGTGCAGCCCCCGGTTGCCCTCGTGGCAGGCGTACTCGAAGAGCGGCAACTCGGTGCGCCGCATCGGGATGGCGGCCGTGAACGGACGCGTGAAGGTGTCGGGGTCGTCGACGGTGTACTCGTAGCGGAGCGTGTCGGCGTCGACGCGCGTGAAGCGCTCCGTGAGTCGCAGCGTCTCGCCGCTGCCGACCGCGGTCGTGATCGTCGGGTTGAAGCTCGGGGTCCGGCGGCTGAAGTTGCGCGTCTCGACCACCAGCGTGTCGCCCTCCCATCGCCCGCGCGCGTCGCCCATCCAGAGCCGCACCGCCGGCGTGAGGTGGGCCCGGCCGTCGAGCGGCACCACGCGCGCGTCGTGGACCATCTCGTTGAGGATGACGACCGTGTCGCGGGTCTGGAAGATCTGGACGTTGTTGTTGTAGGCGGCCGGGATCAGCGGCGGGCCGCTGTTGAAGCCCAGGATGCAGCGCTCGCCGAGGCCCCGATCCTCCGGTCCGTCGGCGCCGATGCCCCCGGCGCGGTAGAGCACCGGCCGCAGGCCCGGCAGGTCCTCCCCCGCAGCCCCGATCTGCTCGCGCGCCCCCGGCTGCAGCGGCGGAAGCCGCCCGTCCGGCGGGTCGACGAGAAGCGACGTGCGCAGATCCTCGACGACGCGGTCTCCGCGGTCGTACCAGAACTCGTTGTAGGGGACCACGCCGCCCTGCGACTCCGGCGGGTAGATGGCCCCGCCCTTCTCGGGATCGACCAGGTCCCGGTTCTGGCGCCGGTTCTCGGCCGCCTCGTAGCTCGCGGCTTCCTCGTTCGTCAGCCGCGCCCGGCCGGCGAGCTCCGCCGGGCGCTCGAGCGGGGTGATGGTCCGGAAGTCCCACACGCCCTCGAGATCGGGCGCGCCCCACGGCATCCGGGGCGCCGAGGATGCGGTCTCGGGCTGCGCGACCGCAGGATCCGGCCCCAGCGACAGAGCGCCGACGATTCCGATGACGCAGAAGATCGCGCCGAGTCGTCCGCGGGACAATGCCGTCCTTCTCGTCCTCATCTGATCCTCCTCGCTCCCTGGGGGCGACGGTCGCCCGAATGATCCAGTACGGCAATCGCCTCCGGCAATCGATCGCCGCCGGGCGCGCCCGCTCATGGCGCGACGCGGGCGCAAGCTGGTAGAGTCTCCGCCACGGCGCTCGCCGGCGGCGCGACAACGGGTCCGGTTCCGCGGCGGGAACCTGTTCCCGCGGCGGGACCTGTTCTCCGTGGTCGCCGCAGTGGCGCTCTCTACGGGAACGGAGGCAGTCATGACGTCCAGAGCTCGAACCGGTCTTCTGATCCGCGCCGCCGTCTGCGCCAGCGCCCTCGGGGTTCTCATCGCGGGGACGGCGGGGGCACAGGTCGTCCTCTCCCCCGACACGCCGGTGGCGGTCACCGGCGGCGAGATCCTGGGCGCCGCCTCGGAAGGCAATCCGGACATCGTCGCCTTCAAGGGCATCCCGTTCGCGGCCCCGCCGGTCGGCGACCGGCGCTGGAAGCCCCCGGCGCCGGTGGTCCCCTGGGACGGCGCGCGCGACGCGTCCGAGGCCGGCGCCGCCTGCGTGCAGAACGGGGCGGAGGAGGTGAACGAGAGCGAGGACTGCCTGTTCCTGAACGTCTGGGCACCGCGCGAGACGACGGAGCCTCGTCCGGTCCTCTACTGGATTCACGGCGGCGGCTACAACTTCGGCTCCGGCACGAGCGCCATCTACGATGGAACCACGCTCGCCGTGGACGGCGCAGTGGTCGTCACCATCAACTACCGCCTCAACGTGTTCGGCTTCCTCGCCCACCCGGCGCTGTCGGCGGAGTCGGCGCACGGCGCATCGGGCAACTACGGCGTCATGGACATGGTGGCGGGGCTCGAGTGGGTGCGCGACAACGTCGCCACGTTCGGCGGCGACCCCGACCGCGTCACCATCTTTGGCGAATCGGCCGGCGGCGGGGCCGTGATGTCGGTGATGGTCGTGCCGCAGGCGGCCGGGCTCTACCACGGGGCGATCGCCCAGAGCAACTGGATTCACGGCTGGGACCGGCCGCTCGACGAGCCGGCCCGCGGCTGGGAGACGGCCGAGGCGCAGGGCCTGCGGGTGGCCGAGGCCCTCGGCGCGACGGGAGACGACGCGCTGGCCACGATGCGGGCCGCAAGCGCGGCCGAGGTCCTGGCGAACGCCGAAGCGGGGACCCCGTTCCTGGGCGCCGGCAACGTCTGGGCTCCCAACGTCGACGGTTGGGTCATCCCGGACGACCCGCTCGCGATGTACCGCACCGGGCGGCAGCACGACGTGCCGCTCATCACCGGCCTCAACGGCAACGAAGGGTCGCTGATGACGCAAGGCATGGACATCGCCGACGCGGAAGCGTTCGCCGCCCACGTCCGCGACGTCTATCCCGACCTCGCCCCGGAGCTGCTGGCGCACTACGACACGTCGTCCCCCGAAGCGACGAAGGCGGCCATGGACAAGCTGATCCATGACCTCTACTTCGCCGGCCCGGTGCGCGCCCACGCCGAGGCGCACGCCAACGTCGGGTCTTCCGCGTGGCTCTACCACTTCACGCACGTGCCGCCGACGCCGTGGGGCGAAACGATGGGGTCGCACCACGCGGCGGAGCTGGTCTACGTCTTCGGCACCCTGACGCGGGACGAGCAGGGGGGCGAGAGCCCGCTCGGCCTCACGACGGTCGGCGCCTACACCGACACGGACATGCGGCTCTCGGAGACGATGCGCGGCTACTGGGTGCAGTTCGCGGCCACGGGCGACCCGAACCGGCCGGACCTGCCGGCATGGCCCGCCTTCACCCCGGAGACGGACCAGCACCTGGAGCTGAGCAGTGTCGTGGCGCCGGGGTCGGGCATCGACGTGGCCGGTGCCGCGCTCTGGGAGGCGCGGGAGGACCGCCGCCGCGACTGACGGCCGCCGCGGCGGCCATGTGGCGCGTTCGAGCAGCAGCGGAGACGGCGGTCCGGAGCGACGCGGGTTATGACCAAGGCGGCCGACAGCAGCGGGGGCGCCGCGCCTCCCCCGAAGCTCTATCGCGAGTTGGCCGACTGGTGGCCGTTGCTGTCGGCCCCGTCCGAGTACGCAGAGGAGGCGGCCTTCTACCAGCGCACCCTGCTGGAGCACTGTGAGCGGCCGGCACAGACGCTGCTCGAGCTCGGGAGCGGCGGCGGCAACAACGCCTCCCACCTCAAGGCGCGCTTCGACCTGACGCTCGTCGACCGCTCGACCGACATGCTCCGGGTGAGCCGGGACCTCAACCCGGAGTGCGAGCACGTCGAGGGCGACATGCGCAGCGTCCGCCTCGGGCGGCAGTTCGACTGCGTCTTCGTGCACGACGCCGTCGTCTACATGACGACGGAGGCCGACCTCCGGCAAGCCATCGAGACGGCCTACGTGCACTGCAGGCCGGGCGGGGCCGCCCTCTTCGCCCCCGATCACGTGCGGGAGAACTTCCACCCGCCGGTGACCGACTGCGGGGGCCACGACGGCGGCGGGCGCGGCCTGCGCTACCTGGAGTGGACCTGGGACCCGGACCCGGGGGACACCACCTACACCGTCGACTACGTCTACCTGCTCCGCGACCGGGACGGCTCCACGCGGGTGGAGTCGGAGCGGCACGAGGAGGGCCTGTTCGGGCGCGGCGACTGGCTGCGCCTCACAGCCGCCGCCGGCTTCGAGCCTGCCGTCGTCCCCTTCGATCACTCCGAGCTCGAGCCGGGCACGTACGAGCTCTTCGTCTGCCGCAAGCCGGGCGCCGAATCCTCTCCCAGCGGGTCGTCGACCGGCTCCGCGTGATCCGGGGCGTGCGCGTCCGGGGCGTGCGCGTCCGGGGCGTGCGCGTCCGGGGCGTGCGCCTCCGGGGCCTGCGCGTCCGGGGCCTGCGCGTCCGGGGCCTGCGGGTTCGCGTCGGACGCCCCCGGCTCGGACCGGTCCAGCTCGGGCCAGACCGCTTCGGCCTCAGCCGGAATCTCCTCGTCCGGACCCAGCTCCGTGGGGCCCGCCTCGCCCCGGACGGCCGGCGGGCCCGGGGGCGGCGGCGCGGCCGGCTCTTGCCCGGAGCCGACCAGACCGAGCGCCCAGGCGACCGGCCGGGCGCTCAGGCCGGCCAGCACGACGGTGCCGGCGACGGTCAGGAAGACGAGCGCCTGCAGCGCACCCCCTTCCGCGCCGCCCTCCGCGTCGAGCGTCCTGGCCGTCAGCGATGCCACGACCGCCGCGACCAGGCCCCGCGGGGCCACCCAGGACAGAAAGGCGCGCTCGCGGCCGGCGAGCCCGAGACCCGCCGTCGCGGCCAGGACCCCGCAGGGCCGCACGATCAGCACCAGCCCGGCCACCACGACGAAGCCGCCGGTGCCCAGCGCGCGGACATCGTTCCACGACACGCTGGCGGCCAACAGCAGTACGAGCGCTCCAACCAGCGCGACGGTCAGCGGATTGGTGAACCCGAGCAGGTCGGGGTCGACGCGGGGGCTGGAGTTGCCGAAGACGACGCCGGCCACGACGGCCGCGGTGAGGCCGCTCTGCGCCACCAGGAGGTCGCACAGCTCGAATGCCAGGATGACGGCGGTCAGCACGACGACGTTGTCGTAGCCGGCCGCCACCGCGACGCGGAAGCGAACCGCGCCGGCCAGGGCCAGTCCGACCACGATGCCGGCCAGCAGGCCGAACGCGATGCTGCCCGCGACCGCCACCGCCTCCGAGGCCAGGGCGCCGACGGCGGGCACCGTCACCGCCTGCAGCACGAACGCCGCCAGGAGCGCGCCTATCGGGTCGAGGAGCACGGCTTCGGCCTCGAGCAGCGTCCGGACACGCGGATGGAGCCCGATGCCCCGGAGCAGGGGACCGACCACCGTCTGCCCGGTGACGACCACCACGCTCCCGAAGAGAACCGCGGTGCGCCACTCCCAGCCGAGCACGAACCAGACGAGGACCGCCGCGCCCGCCAGCGTGCCGAGGGCGCCGGCGGAGATGAGCCTCCAGATGGCGCTCTCCTGACGCCGCAGCCGCTCCAGGTCGAGGTTCAACCCGCCCTGGAAGAGAACCACCGCGACGCCGAACTCCACCAGATGGGCAAGCCCGCCGCCGAGCGCCGACGGATCGACCCAGCCGGCCACCTCCGGACCGAGGACCGCGCCCGCCGCGAGCAGCAGGACGATTCCCGGAAGACGTACCTGGGCGGCCAGCGACTGGGCCGCGGCCCCCGCCGCGAGGGCGATGGCGAGAGTGAGGGCGCTCGGCTGGAGGTCCACCTCAATGGCACGGTAGCACGGCGGCTTGGTAAGCTTCACGGGTCGACACGAAGCGGAAGGAGCCGGAAGCACGACATGGCAGCAGCAAACCACGGTTGGACGGCGATGGCGCGCGCGATGCTCCTCACGGTGGGCACGACGGCTGGGGCCGTCGCGCTGACCGGTAGCGCGGCGGCGCAGGATTGGGCGCAGTGGCGCGGACCGCAGCGCGATGGCACGGTTACCGGGTTCGACGTGCCCGCAACCTGGCCTGAGGGACTCACCGCGCAGTGGACCAGGGAGGTCGGCCTCGGCTATGCGACGCCCCTGCTGATCGGCGAACGCCTCTACCTGTTCACCCGCGAGGGAAACGAGGAGGTGATGCAGGCGCTCGACGCGGCCAGCGGCGAGACGATCTGGCGCAGCGCCTACTCCGCCGCGTTCGAGATGAACCCGGCGACGAACCCGCACGGCCCGGGACCGAAATCGACCCCGGCCTACGCCGACGGCCGGCTCTTCACGCTCGGCATCAGCGGGATCGTCTCCGCCTTCGACGCGGAAACGGGCGAGCGGCTGTGGCACAAGCCCGCCGGGCCCGTCGAGCCGCTGTACCACACGGCGATGTCGCCCCTCGTGGTGGGCAACCTCGTCATCCTCCACGTAGGGGGGCACGACGCTGGCGCGCTGACCGCGTTCGACGCCGCCACCGGCGACGTCCGCTGGGCGCTGGAGGGCGACGGGCCGGCCTACGGATCGCCGCAACTGTACGAGATCGGCGGCACCCGTCAGGTCGTGACGCTTACGCAGACGCGCTACATCGGCGTCTCCGTCGAGACCGGGGCGCTGCTCTGGGAGCGCCCCTTCATGACGCCCTACGACACCACCTCCCAGACCCCGCTGCGCCACGGCGACATCGTGATCGAGACCGGCATGGAGGTGGGCATCACCGGCTTCCGGGTGACGCCGGCCGATGGGGGCTGGACCACGGAGGACGTCTGGCACACGGACGAGGTCACGCTGCACATGACCAACGGCGTCATCGCCGACGGCGTGCTGGTGGGGCTCTCCCAACGCAACAGCGGCCAGTACTTCGGGCTCGATCTCGACACGGGCGAGGTGCTCTGGACCAGCCCGCCGCGGCAGGCGGAGAACGCGGCGATTCTGCGGTCCGGCGAGACGATTCTCTCGCTGCAGGACGACGCGCAGCTCGTCGTGCTGCGCCACGGCAGGACCGAGTTCGACCCGATCGCACGCTACGACGTCGCCGACAGCTCCACCTGGACGCAGCCGACCCTCGCGGGGAACCGGCTGTACGTCAAGGACATCGACACGCTGACGCTCTGGACGGTGGAGTGATCGGCCGCGGCGGCGCGGGGAGGCCCGGCATCGCCGCCGCGCTGGTGTGCGCCGCGGCGGTCGCCGGCCCCGCCTCCCTGTCCGGGCAGGCCGCCGCCGCGCAGGCCGCTGGTGCCGAGTCCGCCGGCGCGCAAGCCGCTGGTGCACGGTCCGCCGAACCGGACCGTCATCCGGCGGTGCCGAGCCGGGTAGCGCTCGGACCGGGCCCACTTCCTGAACCGCCGCCGCCCGCCCGCGAGTGAAACTCGGCCCGCAGCACGTGCTTGCGGATCTTGCCCACAGCTGTCCGGGGCAGCTCGGCGCGGAATCGTACGAACTGCGGCACTCGGAAGCTCGCGAGCCGTTCCCGGCACCAGATCAGCACTTCGTCCTCGGTCACGGCGACCGCGGGCACGTCACCCTCCGCGGCGCGCGGCACGACCACGGCCACGATTGCCTCGTCGCGCAACGCGTCGGGGACGCCGATGACGGCGCAGTCGAACACGCCCGGGTGCTCGCGGATGACCGCCTCCACTTCGCTGGCGGCGACGTTCTCCCCCGAACGCTTGATCATGTCCTTCGCGCGGTCGACGAAGTGGTAGTAGCCGTCCTCGTCCTGGCGGGCGTTGTCGCCGCTCCACAGCCAGCCGTCGCGGAGGGTTTCGGCGGTCGCCTCCGGGTTCTTGTGGTAGCCCTTCATCAGCGAGCGCCCGGGCTCGCCGCGTACCACGATCTGGCCGATGTCGCCCCGCGCGACGGAACGGCCGTCCTCATCGACCAGACGTGAAGCGTAGCCGGGCACCGGCAGCCCCATCGACATGTTGCGGCGCTCGCCGTCGAGAGGATTGATGATCGGCGGCCCCATCGTCTCGGTCATGCCCCAGAGCTGCAGCAGCGGCGCTCGAAACCGCTCGTGCCACTCGCTGAGCTGGGCCGGCGTGACGCTCTGGGCGAAGATCACCGCGCGCAGGCCGTTCCGGGCGTGCTCGGGGCGCCGGGGCTGGGCGAGCAGCATCCGGATCGGTGCCGCAAACAGGCTGGAGACAGAGCACCGATGGGCGATTGCCTGGTCGAAGTAGCGGCTGGCGCTGAAGCGCGCCATCAGGGCGACGCTCGCCCCGGTCACGAGCGCGCTCATCGTCGAGTAGTACTGCGCGTTGCCGTGGAACAGCGGCAGCACCACGAGATGCCGGTCGTCGGGTGTCAGGCGTACCGCGCGGGCTACCGTCTCGCCGGCACAGATGTAGTTCGCATGGGTAACGAGCACGCCCTTGGGACGTGCCGTCGTGCCGGACGTGTAGAGAATGGCAGCCTCGTCCGTCGGCAACAGCGCCGGCCCCTCCGGCGGTATATCGGGACACGCCGCGACACGGAGACCGAAATCGACCTCGGACGACGGGGCGCCGTCCCCGCAGACCAGCACTTCTTTCACTCCTGAACACCGGTCGCGCACTTGTCGGGCGAGGTCGAGCCGGGAGGCGTCAGTGAAGATCAGTCGGCTCTCGGAATGGCCGACCAGGAACTCGAGCTCCGAGGCCGACGACGCCGTGTTGACGGGGACGATGACCGTCCCCAGCTTCGCGGCGCCGAACCAGAGCGCCAGGAACTCCAGGCAGTTGGCGAGGAGCAGCGTGATGGTGTCGCCCCGCCCGACGCCGAGTCGATACAGGAGGTGGGCGACGCGGTTCACCTCACGGTCGAATTCGCGGTAGGTACGCGTCGTGACCTGGCCCCGCAGGTCGTCGAAGATGATGAACGCTGCGCCGGGTACCGTTCGCGCCTGCGCCTCAAGCAACGCGCCGAGGGTCTGCTGGCCGGCGGCTTCGGGCGAGCCGATCTCGCGTCGGCGCGGCCGGCCGCTCAGGGCTCCGGCCATATGCCCTCGGCTGTCCGGCCGTCGTACTCGCCATTCGTCGGCTTCATCCCCCCAATCATGCCCCATGCAGCGACTACGCCCCGCGGTTCGTGGCATCCGGCCGAGAGATCGGGGCGGACGGGCGCCTGCGGAAGCTGAACGCGTGGATCCCCCCCGGCGCACTTCGCCCGCCGGTCGTAGTCTTCTCGTAGCGGCTGGACGAGTACCTCGAGTCGATCCCGCCTGAGCGGTGCCGGGGAATCGGCTACGATGGAACCGTCCAGGCCGCCACGGGGGACTCCGGCGTGCTCTTCGGAGCGCCGGAAGACGTCTGGCGGTCGTGGACGTTCCCACGGGTGACCGATCGCCCGCCCTGCCGCGGCCGCGATGGGCCATGAGCACCGAGCCAAAACGCCATGAGCCATGACGAGACCGTCGCCCGGCTCGACGGGCTGGACTTCTACCGGCACGTCGTCGAGCTGGCCCGGGGCGGCACGGACGCACTCCCGTCCGTACATGCCGGTCTGAGCCATCCCGACTGGCGCATCCGCCGCGGGTGCGCGGCGGTGCTGGGCTACGTCGACGACGCCGAATCGCTGCAGCGGCTGGCGCTGCTGACCCGCGATCCGAAGAAGAAGGTCCGCAAGATGGCCGTGCTCTCGATCGGCCTCGGGCCGCTCCTGCGCAAGGGGAACCGGAGCCCGTTCGACCCGGTGCCCTCGCTGGGCCACAGCGCTCTGCACGACCCGTCCGTCCGCGTCCGCCGGGTCGCCGTCGTGACGCTGCTGCTCCAGCCGCCGGCGCGCCGGGTCGCCCGACTCCTGCGGAAGGTGCTGGCGACGGAACAGGACGAGAAGGCGGTCCGCGTCGCCGGGTGGGCGCTTCGGCAGCACGAGCAGCGGGCATGACGTGCTGCGACCGCGCTTCGCGATCGCAAACCGGCTCCACCGTTCGTCGATCAGTGGATCACTTCGCCCTCGACGGAGTCGTCGAGCATCTCCAGGTGGGGAATCTCGAGGGAGCGGATCCGTTGGATGGCGAGCGCGAGCGCCTCGGCACCAGCGCGCGGGCCGCCCTCCTCCCGCAAGTCGCGCAGCGCGGCCCGCAGAACGCGCAGCACCTGGGCCCGATCGAAGCGCTGCCCGGCGCAATGCTCGCAGAAGCTCATGGTCGTGTTCGCCTCCTGAGCGCCCGGCGAGAGGCCGTCGCCCTGCTGCGCCGGCGCGGAACCGTCGCCTGCAGCTCCGTCCCCGCCGTCCCGCGGCGCAGGCTCCAAGCGTAGCCCATTTCCGGCCTGCCCTGCGCCCCGGATGCGCCCCGGCCGGGCTCCGCTCCGTGGCGCTGCGCCGCACGTTTCGGTAGAGTGATGCACGACCGGGAGGATTCATGAGCCAATCGCTGCATCGGGCGCTCGCCGCCCTTCTCACCGCCACAGTCTTCGCCCTCGTTCACAGCCCGGCCGCAGCCCAGACCCGTGCGGGTGCTTCTCCCCTGCGCGGCGTGCCCGCCGTGCCGCCGCCGGACCGCCCCGTCGTTCTCTACACGGCCGAGCAGCCGCGCATCCGCGTCGTGCCGGTCGCGACGGGGCTCGACCACCCGTGGGGCATGGCGTTCCGACAGAACGGCGACATCCTGGTGACCGAGCGCGACCGCGGCACGCTCCGCGTGATTCGCAACGGCCAGCTCCTCGACGAGAACATCCCGGGCGTGCCCGAGGTCTACACCGGCGTGCTCCTGGCGGGGCTCATGGACGTCACCGTCCACCCGGAGGACGACACCCTCGTCTATCTGACGTATTCGAAGGAACAGGAGAGGGACGGAAGGCGCGGCGCCACCGTCGCCCTCGCGCGCGGCCGGCTCGACGCCGGCGCCGGAGCGCTGACCGAAGTCCGCGACATCTTCGTCGCCGACGGCTGGGGCGGCGGCATTGCCGCCTCGCGGCTGCAGTGGGGGCCGGACGGCACGCTGTACATGAGCGTCGGCGGTGCGTTCCAGTTCGCCCAGACCGGCCACTACGCCCAGGACGGGGCGACGCACTTCGGCAAGCTCTTGCGGCTGAACGACGACGGATCGGCGCCCGACGACAACCCCTTCGTCGGCGACCCCGACCACCTGCCGGAGATCTACTCGCTGGGGCACCGGAACCAGATCGGGCTCGCGTTCCACCCCGACACGGGCGAGCTCTGGGCCACCGAGCACGGACCGCAGGGAGGCGACGAGGCGAACATCATCCGGCCGGGTTCCAACTACGGATGGCCGATCGCTTCCTACAGCAGGCAGTACTCCGGCCTCCCGGTGACCGACACCCCGTGGCTGCCCGAGTTCACCGGGCCGGAGGTCATCTGGTGGCCGTCCATCGGCCCGTCGGGCCTGACCTTCTACGACGGCGAGCACTTCCCGGCCTGGCGCGGCAACCTCTTCGTCGGGTCCATGACGGTCGGCCGCATGCCGAACACCGGCCATCTCGAGCGCATCGTCTTCAATCGGCGGGGGCAGGAGATCCGCCGCGAGTGGCTGCTCACGGAGCTCAAGCAGCGCGTGCGCGAGGTGCGGCAGGGCCCGGACGGCTACCTCTACGTGCTGACCGAGGAGGACGACGGCGTCCTGCTGCGCATCGAGCCGGCGCGGGCGATCACCGAAGCGCCCGGCTCCATCGTCCCGGCCGTGCGGCTCACCGAGGCACGGGTCACGCCGCTGGCGGAATCGGACTGGACGGCCGATCAGCGGGGGTTCGTCGAGCGGTACGAGGCCGACGGCCATTCGACGAACGTCGTGCGGACGCTGGCCCGCGTTCCGGCGCTGGGCGACCGCGTGCTGCCATTCAACCACTACGTCGCAAGCGAGTCGACGCTCTCGCCCCGGCACCGGACGATCCTGATCCTGCGGGCCGCCTGGCTGACGCAGAGCGGCAACATCTGGGCGACGCACGCGAGCCGTGCGGCAGAGGCGGGGCTGACGGCGGATGACGTCCTCGGCGTCGCGGTGGGCCCCGACCCCAACGCGGAGGGCGATCCCTTCGACGAGACGCTGATAGCGCTGGCCGATCAACTGTTCCGGAACGCCGCGGTCACGGACCGGACGTGGGACGAGCTGTCCGCCCGCTACGGCACCGAGGAGATGCTCGACGCGGTGATGACGGTCGGGGACACCATCTCGGCCGCCATCCTCTTCAACACGCTCGGCATCCAGCCCGACGCTGCGGCGACGGCCCGGATGCCGACCGAGGACGTCGGCTACTCGGTCCTCGTGCCCGACGCCGAGCCGCCGCTGGCCGAGCCGCGCGTCCAGCCGGTCGAGGGCGACGGCCTGCGGGTGACGCGCACCTTCCTGCGGAATCCGGCGATGTCGGCGGCGCGCAACCAGAACGAGCGCTACATCCTGGAGCCGGAGCGGTCCCGGCTCACTCCGCACGACCGGGAGCTGGTCATCCTGCGCATGGGCTGGAACTCGGGGGCGGTCTACGAGTGGGCCAAGCACGTCGGGAGCGTCGGCCGCGCACGCGACCACGGCCTCGATCCGGTCTGGATCGCGCAGGGCCGTGACCAGACCGGTTGGAACGCACGGGAGCTCGCACTCGTCGACGCCGCCAACGAGATGTTCCGCGACTCGATGATCTCCGACGAGACGTGGGAGCGCCTAGCGTCTGAGTACGACACGCACCAGTTGATGAGCATCGCCGCGACCGCGGGGCGCTACCGTATGGTCTCGCTGGCGCTCAACGCCCTGGGCGTGCAGCCGCTGCCGACCGACGAGCGGTTCCCGGTGCTGGAAGGGTACTGAGTCGTTCGCCGGACCCGTGGGCCCCGGCCGGCCGACGCAGGCCGGCCATCCTGGCCGCCGCCCGCGGGTGCCGCCTCTGCAGGGCCGATACGTTTGGTGGGCCCGGATCGGGCCACGTTGTCGGAAGGAGAGTGCATGCGACGGATGACGCGAACGGAACGCGTCCTGGTCTTCGGCGCGGCGCTGGCTCTCGCGGCCGGCGGCGCATCCGGAAGCGCGGGCGCACAGGAGCTGGGTCCCGGCGACGTTGCGCCGGCCTTCGAGTTGCCGGGCAGCGACGGCCGCATCCACCGCCTGGAGGACTACCGCGGGACGACCGTCGTCCTGGCATGGTTCCCCAAGGCGTTCACCGGCGGCTGAACGGCCGAATGCAAGTCGCTGCGTGCATCCAGCGACCAGCTCAAGTCGTACGACATCGCCTACTTCATGGTGAGCGTCGATGACGAAGAAACCAACAAGGCCTTCGCGGAGTCGACCGAAGCCGATTTCCCGCTGCTGAGCGACCCGACCCGGACGACTGCCGAGGCCTACGGAGTCCTGATGAGCTTCGGCGGCAGCTTCGGCTCGCTCGCTCAGCGCTGGACGTTCTACATCGGCCCCGACGGCCGCATCCTCAAGGTCGACCGCCGCGTCAGCCCCAGCAGGGCCGGCGAGGACGTGGTCGCCACCCTGGCCGAGCTGAACACCCCGAAGCGCTAGCGCGCACCCAGACGGCATTCGACACCTCGCGGCGACGGACGCCCAGGATCCCGCCGGGTCGTCCGTCGTCGCGGGTTCACGTCAACCCACTGACAGCTTCTGACACCAGCAGCCTCCATGCTTGGTCACGGTTCGGCAACGTCGCCGGCCGCTCAAGCACGGGAGGTTCCAAGTGAGAAGACTGACGGCAGCGATTCTGATCCTTTCGTTCGGCGTTGGTGGCGAACTGCTGCACGCGGGTCCGATCCTCGAGTCCGCGTTGCGCCTGGAGGTGAAGCCGGCGCAACGGGAAGCGCAGCCGACGGATTGTCAGGCGGCCGCGCGGAACGGGGAGGCAGACGGACGTGCCCGACAGGGTTCGGGAGGCTGGTTCGCAGGCGGGCTCCTCCTCTCGCCGTTCTTCGTGCCGATCATGCCCATCGTCGCGCACACCAGCGATCCGACACCGCCGGTCGAAGCCCTGTCCGGCATCGCGCGCAACGATCTCAATTGCTACACCACAGGCTATGTCCGCGCGGCAAAGAGCCGGCGCGTGCGAGCCTCGTGGATCGGCTACGGCGTGTCCATCGGCCTGTGGACGGCCACGACCGACCGTTACTGACCCATCGCCGGACAACCGGGTTGCAGCGGATCCGGTCGTCGACCGGGCGCCGTCCAGGCTAGCCCACCATTCGTCGCCTGCCGGCTCCGCCTGGTGCCCAACCATGCCTGCTAGGAGTCTGCACCGTTCTACGGCGCAGACTCCTAGGAAGGCTAGGATGCCGATGACCGGACCGCTGCCACCCGGCGCACCAACCGTCTTCGTTTCCGCAGATTGGAGTAAGGAGGTCGGCAAGCGGTCCGTCTGGATCGCAGACGTCCGGGTGCCGGCCCCAGCTCGCCCCTGGACATTGACGAGTCTGATGGGGCTCGCACGCGGCTACTCTGATGCCGGCCCCGTGCTGGTCGGAATCGACGCCGCCCTGGGTGTACCCAGAGAATACTGGCGACTTGTACGTGACGCGCGACGGTCGCGTTCGTTCGCGAACTTCGTCCAATGGCTTCGCCATCTCGATCCGGTTGGCCCATTCTTCGGCACAACGACGGACGCCCGGCAGTGGAGCGTGGACAGGCCGTGGTTCCACGTGCGTTCCGGCCCCGGCGGACGAACCGCGTTCACCGAACAGATGGACGATGGATTCCTGCGAGACGTCGACAGGGCTACGAATGCCAATCCGCTCTTCGCCGTGGGTGGCATTCCGGGCACAGTGGGAGCCGGAACCCGATCCGGAGGCGCGGAAGCGATTGTTCAAGGAGGAACACCCCGACTGGTGAACGCGCCGCCGGCATCCTGCAGCATTCCGGCAGCACGGCCCCCGTTGCACCGACGGCCGCAAATGCGCGAGACTGGACCGGCGGTTGGTCGACCCGAAGGCACGCCTGCCGCGCCTTTCGCATGTTCGATCGCAACTGGGACGCCACGGTACGGAACGCGGCCTTAGAGTGGCTCAAGGCGCAGGTCGCCACGTACGGCGATGTGCTGCCCCGCACGCTGCTCGCGGACGGCTTCCCACTTGACGGCGCGCGCGTTCCGCTCCTCTCACCCAAGGGCATCTTCAAGCCACGGGTGCTGCGCGAGGCGCCGCTTTCAATCACGACGGCGCCCAACGGCCCGTACGACGATGCCTTCGGGCCCAACGATCTTCTGCGCTATCGCTACCGTGGTGAAGACCCGGAGCACCCGGACAACCGCGGCCTGCGGTTCGCCATGCAGGAGCGGCTCCCGCTGGTCTACCTGCACGGTCTGGTCCCGGGAAGATACGTCCCGGCCTGGCCCGTGTTCGTCGTTGGCGACCACCGCGACGGACTGACCTTCACGGTGGCGGTCGACGAGGAGCGTCATCGTTGGCCGGTCGCGCGGCCAGGATCCGCCGTCCACGACGACGCGGAAGGCCCGCGGCGCCGGTACGCTACCGCCGCCGTCCGGCAGCGACTCCACCAGCGGGCGTTTCGCGAGCGGGTATTGACTGCCTACCGGAACGAGTGCGCGTTCTGCAGATTCCGCCATGCCGAGCTGCTCGACGCGGCGCACATCGTGCCCGACACCGAGGCCGGCGAACCGGTGGTACCGAACGGTCTGGCCCTGTGCAAGCTCCACCACGCCGCCTTCGACCGCAACTTCCTGGGCGTCCGGCCTGACTATGTCGTCCAGGTGCGTCGCGACCTGCTGGACGAGGAGGACGGCCCCACGCTCGTGCACGGCATTCAGGCCCTGCACGGCGCGCGCATCCGCGTTCCGCGGAGTTCCGTGCTCCAGCCGGACAGGCAATTCCTGGAGATCCGCTACCGGACGTTTCGGAGCGCGTGAGCGTCGGGCGCCACGGATAGGCCAGGGCCAGCTCCCGCGCCGCTGGCACCGGACTTGCGTTCGGCATGCGTGGTGTCCGTTGATTGGCTCACGGTCACCGACGATCGAAGTTCGGGCGTAACCGTGGGAGCATAACCGGTGGGCCCCGGACGGCCGTCGCGCGCGGCAGCGCCGTCACGCGACGAAGAGCCGCTGCACCGCACAGCGAAATCCGGGCAGCACGTCGCCTCCGCTCAACTCGCCACCCTCCCGAATGACCTCCATGTCCTGCGGCGAGCGAAACACGCGGACCGTCCGCGTGGCCGGCTCGACGATCCAGACGAGGCGCGTGCCGGCCGAGAAGTAGTCGGCGATCTTGGCCTGGACGTCGGACGCTCGATCGGACGGGGACGGAACCTCGACGGCAAGATCCGGCGCGAAGGGCCAGTACGACCTGGGGATGCCGGTCTTGGGGATGCGCGCGCCGGCCACGAAGGCGGCGTCCGGGGCGCGAACGACGTCGGGGGAACGTCGCAGCACGAAACCGGTCTCGGCGCCGCAGCAGACGCCACCGTGGCGGAGTGCGTACTCCTGCAGCACGTAGGCCACTCGCGCCGTCACCACGCCGTGCTCGGCACCCGTCGGGGTCATGCGAACCGGGCTTCCCTCGACGAGCTCGTAGCGGTACCCGTCGTCGGGCCGCTCGAACAGCTCCTCGGCCGTCGTGGGTGAATGCAAGAACGATGTCGCCATCGACTGCCCTCGGTCAACGGGCCCTGGGTGCGCCCCCGTGGGCCGCGGCCGTCCCCTCCCGCCACCTTCCCGGTGCGGCTCCGGCTCAGCTCGCCGGCACGGCCTCCATCAACAACACCAGCGCGCGCCGCAGCGCCTGCCCCCCGGCGCGGGCGCCGCGGTAGTGGCCCTGGCGCACGACGACGAGGTCGTGCGACGGGATGATCAGCGTCGTCTGGCCGCCCGCCCCCGACATGTAGTAGGCGTCGCGGGGCACGGGGAACGCCCCCGTACCGTTGATCCAGAAGAAGCCGCCATAGATGGGACGGCCGTCCGCCTCCCAGGCCGGCGCCACGGTGCTGACGAAGTCGACGAATCCCTCCGGCAGGATGCGCTCGCCGTTCCAGACGCCGTCCTGCAGGTAGAGGTTGCCCAGCCGGGCCCAGTCGCGTGCCGGGGCCAGCTCGTACCCCTGCAGCAGGTAGTTGCCGTAGGGGTCCGTCTCCAGGACCATGCCGCGGATGCCTATCCTGTCGAAGAGCTCGCGCTGCGGGAACGACAGGTACTCGTCGCCGCGGCCCTCGACGCCGAGCCGGACGAGGTAGTTGGTCAGCACGGGGTCCGAGTTGCGGTAGCGCCCGATGGTGTTCGGGGGCCACTGCGGCGGCCGGGTCGCCGCCCACGCGAAGGAGTCGGCGCCGCCGGTGTAGACGTAGAGATGGTCCGGGTAGCCGAGCGAGGGGTCGAGGTCCGGGTCCGCGACCCCACGGAAGCGCAACCCGCTCGACATGCGCAGGATGTCGGCGATGCGGATCTGCTGGCGGGGATCGCCGGGGGTCTGCCACTCGGGCACCGGGGCCGGCTGGTAGAGCTCGTAAGCGCCCTGCTCGATGAGCACGCCCATCAGCGTCGCCGTGAGGCTCTTGCCCATCGACCAGCTCTCGAGCGGCGTGTGCATCGTGATGCCCGGACCGTAGCGCTCGCCGATGATGCGTCCCCGGTGCGTCACGACGAACGCTGCCGTCAGCCCCTCGGCCGGCTCGAAGGCGGCGTCGACCGCCTGCCGCACCTTGTCGGCGTCGATGCCGGCCGGTAGCGAGGCGTCGGGCAGCACGTCCCCCATCGGCCACGGGGTGGTCGCCGGATCCGACAAGCTGCTGCGGATCTCGACCGGCTCAAAGAAGACGTCGTCCTCCCCTGGCGGCAGCGCTACGCACCCGTGATCCCCGTTGAACATGGCCGTCCGCACGACGCCGTCGGGCAGCCTCAGGTGGACACGGCGCCGGTCGCGGTCGACCTCGCGCGCCGTGACCTGGCGGCGGTACTCGTACGGCCCGCTGAAGAAGCCGACGCTCTCCGCCGCGAAGTCCGGATCGAGACCGGTGACGAAGACCGCGGAGCAGAGCGTCTTGGCGAAACCGGCGGTGTGGTGCGACAGCGGATCGCCGGGCGGTGCGACGTACTCCGTGTCGAGTTCCGCCGCCTCCGCGCGGGCCAGCATCGCGGCCAGAGAATCGGCCGGCGGCTGCGCGCCCGCCGCCGACGCGGCGACGGCGGCTCCGAACGCCACCAGCACGATCGTGCCCGCTCGAGCCGAGCACCGGCGCTTGGGGCACGTGAAATCCGGCATTGCGCGCTCCTCTTCTTCGACGCCGACTCCGGCGCCGGGGCAGCCAGCCGACGGAGCTTCCCGTCCCGACGGCGACTGGACGTTCACGAAGGAAAGATCTGACGCACGGCGCACCGAAACCCTGGAAGCACGTCGCCTCCCGTCAGTTCGCCGTCCTCCCCGATCACCTCCACGTCGCGCGGCGAGCGGCACACGTGGACCGTCCGCGTGGACGGTTCGGCGATCCATACGAGCCGCGTTCCGGCGGCGAAGTAGTCGGCGATCTTGACGTGGACGTCCGAGAGACGGTCCGTGGGCGAGACGACTTCCACGGCGAGATCCGGCGCCAAAGGCCAGTACGTGAGCGGGACGCCGGTATCGGGGATTCGATGCCGAGCGACGAAACCGACGTCCGGAGCGCGAACGCTGTCCGGATTGCGCCGCAGGACGGACCCGGGATCGGCCGCACCGCAGACACCGAGGTCGTGGGCATCGGCGTGCTCGTCCAGAAGGCGGGCGATTCGGGCGGCCACCGCGCTGTGTCTGGCGCCGGAGGGCGTCATGCGAACGAGGCCTCCCGCGACCAGCTCGTACCGCTGACCGTCGTCCGGGCGTTCGAACAGTTCCTCGGCCGTCACCAGCGAGCGAGGAGCAGGTGTCTCCATGCAGTTCGGACAGTTATAGCACGTTGTGGGGCACCCGCCCGGCGTGCCACGATGCAGCCGGACGAGCCGCCGGACCCGGGTGCTACAATGCGGCCGATTCGGCGAGAATTGCAACTGACACGGCATCACGTCACACGCCAAAGGAGCTGCCATGCTGCCAGCAGGTCGCCTGATTCCGACGTTCGCCGCGGTCGCCACCATCGCGCTCGGCATCGCCGGAGCGACCGGCGCCCAGGTCCTCGACGGGCCCGACCCCGCCCAGATGGAGGACGCTCCCGACCTTGGCTATCGCCCCGTGCCCCACGGCCTGCAGATCCCGGACGGCATGGAGATGGGCGCACCGTCGAGCGTCGGCTGGACCTCGACGAACCGCCTGCTCGTCTTCAACCGGGGCCCCAACCCACTGATGGAGTTCGAGCCGGACGGCACCTTCGTGCGCGCCTGGGGCCAGGGCCAGTACGACCGGCCGCACGGGATGCGCATTGACGGCGATGGACACATCTGGACCACCGACGTCAACGGGGACACGGTGCGGAAGATGAACCCGGAAGGTGACGTGCTGTTGACGATCGATTCCGACGACACGCCCCTGATGAACGAGCCGACGGACCTCGCCATCGGCGTCGGGGGCGAGATCTTCGTGCTCGTGGGTCACGGGCGCGGCGACCCGCACGTCCTCAAGTTCGACCCGGAAGGCTCGCTACTGAAGTCGTGGGGCGACGCGGGAACCGGCCCGAGCGAGTTCGACACCCCGCACTCGATCGTGATCGATACCGAGGGGATGGTCTACGTCGCCGACCGGCAGAACCGGCGGATCCAGATCTTTGACAGCGAGGGCAACTACATCAAGGAGTGGGCCTACAAGGGGCTCCCCTGCGGGCTCTACATCCATTCCGACGGCACGATGTACATGGTGAGCGGGTTCGCGGGCGAGATCCTGCAGCTCGACGAGAACGGCATGGCGGTGGGCGCCAACGGTCAGCCCGGCCGCGGCCTCGGGGAGTTCGGCGAGGCGCACTACATGACGATGACGCCCGACGGCGACGTTTACGTCGCGGACACCGTGCGGCCGGAGCTCCACAAGTACGTGAAGCAGTAGGCGGCCGCCAACGGTTGCCCTGCGCCCCGAGCCCGGATCTGCGGAACGGACCGGCGGGAGGCCCAACTACGAAAGATGACAGGGCCGTTCGTCGCGATCTCCGCAGGCCCGGGTCGAGCTACCGCACCCGATCTCGCAGGGCGCTCCAGTTCCAGGGTTCGTTCTGCGTCCACGGTCCAGGATGCCCCCCTTTCCGGGTGCCGCTCTTCGCCGTGTGCCTTCCGGTCGAAACTTCGCACGGCGTTGCGGACGGGCCGGTGACTCAATCGGCACCCCCGGCACGGGACGATGCACACTCCGGAGACGCGCGATAGCCGGTTGACGTCGAGGTCAGCGACTGCGGTCCGCTGGCCGAGGCCCGCATCGACCTTCGTCCGCTGACCGGTTTCGTCGGGCCGAGCAACACCGGGAAGTCCTGGCTGGCAACGCTTTCGTACGCGCTGCACAAGTCCTTCGACCCAGCTGACCTCCCACAAACAGGAGTGGGCGCTTCGGTCGAGGGTGCCCGACCGCTTGCGAGTTGGAACCGCTCGCTATGAGACGTTTGCCGACCTCCTGCTCACCGACGAATCCGAGATGTCCGATGCCATGGAGACGGCCCGGTCCTGGGACGCCATTGGCGCACTGGCGGACGACGCGCTGCCGAACGGCCGTTCCGCGTTCTACCTGCCCGCGGACCGGACGGGTCTGATGAATGCTCACAGGACTGTCGCGAGCGCCCTCATACAGGGCGCAACCATGGCCGGGATTCGTCGGGTCGAAGCCCTGCCACCGCTGTCCGGCGTGCGGGGTGACTTCCGGGAACAACTGGTCGGGATGGTGCCCGATTCGCAGCGGCAGCTTGGGCGCCGCCCGACACCCCTGCGCGAGCTCGGGAAGCGCATCGAAGAAGAGATCCTCGGCGGAGCAGTCAACGTCGGCGGCCTGCCCGGCGTCGCGTATCCGCACTTCACCTACCGTCCGAGGGAATGGGAGGCCGGGATGCCGCTGGCGAGCGCCTCGTCGATGGTGTCGGAAATCGCCCCGGTCATCCTGTACCTCCGGCACGTGGTCTCCCCTGGTGACCTGTTGATCATCGACGAGCCGGAATCGCATCTGCATCCGCCATGCAGGTGGCGTTCACTCGACAGATCGCGGTGATCGCCCGGGCAGGCGTGCGGGTCATCGTGACCACACACAGCGAATGGGTGCTCGAGGAACTCGGAAATGTTGTTGGACGAGCGCGGCTGGCTGACAGAACCGGGGAGGAGTCCAGCGTAGTGTCGCTGGATGCCCGCGACGTCGGGGTGTGGTTGTTCGAGGCGGCCGATGGCGTTGGCAGTTCGACGGTGAAGGAGATCGCCCTCGACCCTGATACCGGCCTCTACCCATCCGGGTTCGACGCCGTCGCGAGGGCGTTGCACAACGAGTGGGCTCAGGTCGCAGACGCGCGCGGGGATGCGGAGTGAATGGCTTCGCCAGGTCGGTTCGTCCCAAGATCGCGAATACCGCCTGCCTGGTCGACGGCATCGAGAAGGGCGGTTGCGGCGTGTCCCTGGTTGATGCCCCCCGACCACGTCTCGTGATCGACTTGGACAAGACCGGCGCCCCGCTGGGGAAGGCCCAGATCAAGCGCGATTTCCTGCTCTTCGCAGACTCCGACCTCGTGATCGCGGTTGAGATCAAGAGCGGCAACCCGAACATCACCCAAGCCAAGAGGCAACTCCAAGCCGGCGCCAACGCTGCCGACCGGCTTGCACCTCGCGATGTCCGCGTCACCTTCCGGCCCGTCCTGGCATCCAAGAGCCTGCGACGCGACACGCAATTCAAACTGCGGCAGGCGACAGTGGAGTTCGGAAGCGCCCGGAGAAGCTCCGGCGCGTGGCCTGCGGTGCGCCGCTGACCGACGCGCTCGGCGCCTCGTGAGCTGCCGCTCGTCGCCCTGCCCGCAGCCTCTACCGGCGACTCGCAGGTTCCTCCAGCGCGGCCACCTGCCGCCAGTCGCGCCCCAGGTCGAACCCCAGGGTGGTGTCGGCGCCTAGCGCCTCCAGCACGACTGCGGTCTCCTCGTGGCGGTAGAAGGAGCCGGCGCGGTACTCCCCCTTGGCGGCGATCATCCAGGGGGTCTGGCCGCGGCCGTTGATGACGTCCATCTCCGCGCCCTGCTCCACGAGGTAGGGGGCGATGACCGTGCCGCCCATGTAGACCGCCCCGTGCAGCGGGGTCTGGCCGAAGTCGTTGACGGCGTTGACGTCGAGGCCCAGCTCCAGGCAGAGCCTGGTCGCAGCGAGCGCGCGCTGCTGCAGCGTCTCGTAGTAGGCCGGGTAGGAGCGCAGTCCGTACTTATCCGCGCCCTCGACGTAGTCGGCCCCCGCGGCGACCATCAACGCCGTCGTGCCGTCGTCGCTCGTCAGGAACGGGTCGGCCCCGGCATCGACCAGGATCCGCATGCTCGCGACGTCGCCGAAGCTCGCGGCGAGGAGGAAGGGGGTCGACCCGACGGTGGTCGGCGTCAGTCCGTTGTCCTGCCGAATGCGGCGCGAGACGAGCGGGAGCGGCTTCTCGAGGCGGGCGTTCGGGTCCGCGCCGGCCGCGATCAGCGCGGCAACGACGTCCGGCAGCTCCTGCTGCACGGCGGAGTGCAGCGGCGTCCGGCCCGCGCCGTCGTGGTTCGGGTCGGCGCCCCGCTCGAGGAGGAAGCGCGCCACGTCGGCGTGCCCGCTGTCGATGGCGACGAGCAGGACGGAAGCCTCGCTCCCCTCCCGGAAGAGCACGCGCGCATTGGTGTCGCCGCCGATCCCCTCCGGCGCGGCTTCCTCGACGTCCGCACCGGCCGCGAGCAGCAGGCGGGCCACCTCGACGTTGCCTTGCTGGGCGGCGAAGAGCAGCGGCGTGAAGCCGTTCGCAGAGCGGGTCGTCGCGCCGCCGCCCACCTCGAGCAGCACGGCCGCCGCCTGCGTGTGGTTCTCCGCGACCGCCCACATGAGCGCGGTCTGCCCGCGGACCGCCTCCGCCGCGGTCGGGTCGGCGCCGGCCTCGAGCAGCCGGCGGACCACGCCGGCCTCGCCGACGCGGGCCGCGGTCATCAGCGGCGTGACCCCGCTCGTCGTCGCCAGGTTCGGATCGGCCTCCGCAGCAAGCAGCAGACCGACCATCGGCCCGCTCGCGTTCAGGCAGGCCAGCGCGAGCGGCGTCACGCCGTGGTCGTCGGCCGCGTCGACGTCGGCGCCGCTACGGATCAGCAACGCCGCCACGTCCGCGAGGTCGCGGTGCGCAGCCCAGTGGAGCGCCGTGGCGCCGTCGCCGTGCGGTGCGTTGACGTCCGCGCCGCCGGCCAGAAGCCTCTCGATGCGCAGGCGGTCCTCGGCCTTGACCGCGTCGATGAGGGCCGGCTCCGCGGCAGAGGCCAACGCGGCAGCCGCCACCGATCCGCCTGCGAGGAGTGCAACGAACGTCGGCCGGATCCGCATAGCTGGGCGCTCCCTTCGCAAGTCGTGCTGCTTGACACTACCCAAGCGGCGTCATGATAATTCACTGCTCCCATGACACGCCATGCTGGCGCGCGCCGCGTGCGACGGTTGCCGGCTCTCTGCCTGCTTGCCGCGGCGCTCGGCACGTCCCCACCCCTGGCGGCTCAGGAGGCGGCGCCGGCCGACCCCGTCGCGGAGCACCGTCAGCTTCTCGACCGCTACTGCGTCGGCTGCCACAACGACCGGACGCTGACCGCGAGCCTGACGCTCCAGAGCCTGGACGTCGCCCGCGCCGGCGAGGATGCGCACGAGACGGAGATCTGGGAGAAGGTCATCCGCAAGCTCGCCACGCGTTCGATGCCGCCCGCCGGCCGGCCCCGTCCCGACGACGCCACCTACACGGCCCTTGCGGACTGGCTCGCCGGGCGCATCGACGCCGCCGCGGCCGAGCGGCCCAACCCCGGGCGGCGTCACGCCGTGCACCGGCTGAACCGCGCTGAGTACGCGAACGCGATTCGCGACCTGCTGGCGCTCGAGATCGACGAGCGGACCCTGCTGCCGCCGGACGACTCGGGCTTCGGATTCGACAACATCGCCGACGTCCTCTCCGTGTCGCCGATGCTCACCGAGCGCTATCTGGCCGCGTCCCGCAAGATCGCCCGGCTCGCGGTCGGCGACCCGGGGCTGCGCCCGACGACCGAGGTCTTCTCCGTCGACAAGAACCTGCGCCAGGACGGGCGGGTCAGCGACGATTTGCCGTTCAATTCCCGCGGCGGGCTGGCCGTCCGCCACTACTTCCCCGTCGACGGCGAGTACGTCGTCAAGGTTCACCTGCTGCGCACGTACGACGGCCGGGTCCGCGGGATGCTGGAGCCGCATCAGCTCGAAGTGCGCCTCGACGGTGCGCTCGTCGAGTCGCTGACCGTCGGCGGTCCGATCCGCGGCCCCGACGGGCTTCCCGAGCGACGGGACCTTCGCAACGTGCCGGACGACGGCCAGGAGGTGCGCCTCGCGGCACCCGCGGGCCCGGCGACGCTGGCCGTGAGCTTCGTCGACCGGCGCGCGTACCGCGAAGGGATGCGACGCCCCGACTACCGCGTGACCAGCTACGAGTACGCTGGCGACCAGACGATTCCCCCCGGCATCGGGAGCGTCGAGGTGAGCGGCCCCTACCGCGTCACCGGGCGCGGCGACACTCCGAGCCGGCGGCGGATCTTCACCTGCCGCCCGGCGACGGAGGCAGACGAGGCGCCGTGCGCCGCCGAGATTGTGTCGCGCCTCGCGCGGCGGGCCTTCCGCCGGCCGGTGACCGGGCGTGACGTGGAGATGCTGCTGGGCTTCTATGAGCAGGGGCGCCGGCGCGCGGCTCCCGGCGCGGGCACCGCTCCCGGCTCGGGCGGCGCTCCCGGCTCGGCCGAGGCTCCCGGCACCGGTGACTTCGACGCCGGCATCGAGATGGCGCTGCGCCGCATCCTGGTCAGCCCCGACTTCCTCTTCCGGCGCGAGACCGACCCCGTCGACATAGGCCCCGGCGAGCCGTATGCCGTCAGCGACCTCGAGCTCGCCTCGCGGCTGTCGTTCTTCCTCTGGAGCAGCATCCCGGACGGCGAGCTGCTCGCCGCGGCCGAGCAGGGCCGCCTGCGCGATCCGGAGGTGCTGGGCGCCCAGGTCCGGCGCATGCTCGCCGACCCACGGACGCGCGCCCTGGTCGACAACTTCGGCGGCCAGTGGCTGTACCTGCGCAACATGCCGCTGGTGACCCCGGACCCGCAGGCGTTCCCCGACTTCGACACCAACCTGCGCGAGGCGATGGCGCGGGAGATGACGCTCTTCCTCGACAGCCAGATCCGCGAGGACCGCAGCGTGCTCGACCTGCTGACCGCGGACTACACGTTCGTCAACGAGCGCCTGGCCGAGCACTACGGGATGCCGAGCGTCTACGGCAACCATTTTCGCCGCGTCCGCCTCGAGGGGTCGGACGCCGTCCGCCGGGGCCTGCTCGGCAAGGGGAGCCTGCTGACGGTCACCTCCTACGCCCACCGCACGTCGCCCGTGCTGCGCGGCAAGTGGCTGCTGGAGAACATCCTCGGCACGCCGCCCCCCCCTCCCCCGCCGGACGTCCCGGCGCTGGAGGAGAACGACGAGCCGGGAGTTGCGCCGCGCTCCGTGCGCGAACGGCTGGAGCAGCACCGCGCCAATCCGGTCTGCGCGAGTTGCCACCGCATCATGGACCCGCTCGGGTTCGCGCTCGAGAACTTCGACGGCATCGGCCGCTGGCGCGACGTGGCGGTGGACGGGACGCCCGTCGACGCCAGCGGCACGTTGACGGACGGCTCGGCGGTCGACGGCCCGGCCACGCTGCGACGCGCGCTGGTGCACCGCGAGAAGAACTTCGCCACCACGGTGGCGGAGAAGCTGCTCACCTACGCCGTCGGGCGCGGCGTCGAGTCGTTCGACGCACCGGCCGTCCGCGGCATCGTGGCGGCTGCGGCCGCCGGCGACTACCGCTGGTCGGCCCTCGTCGAAGGGATCGTCCGGAGCACGCCGTTTCAGATGAGGAGATCCGCAGAGCCATGATCATTACCAAGCACTCGCTTCCCCGCCGCACGTTCCTGCGCGGCGTCGGCGCCTCGCTGGCTCTGCCCCTGCTCGACAGCATGGTGCCCGCGTTCGCCGCGGTCCGGAGCTCCCCCGCGAAGCCGGCGACGCGGCTGTTCACCGGCTACGTGCCAAACGGCGTGATCATGGATCGGTGGACGCCGGGCGCGGAGGGCGCGCTGACGGACCTCCCGCCGACGCTCGCTCCGCTCTCCCCGTTCAAGGATCGCCTCCTGGTCGTGAGCGGCCTCGCCGACGCCCCGGCGTTTCCGCTGCCCGGCGAAGGGACCGGCGACCACGTGCGGGCCGCGGCCACGTTCCTGACCGGCGTCCACCCGAAGAAGACCGACGGGCCCGACATCCGCTGCGGCACGTCGATGGACCAGATTGCGGCCGGCGTGCTCGGCGCGGACAGCGTGCTGCCATCGCTCGAGCTCGCCATCGACCCGAACGAGCTGATCGGCGCTTGCGAGGCCGGTTGGAGCTGCGCCTACGCCAACACGCTCTCCTGGCGCAATCCGACCACCCCGCTGCCGATGGAGAACCAGCCTCGCGCGGTGTTCGAGCGGCTGTTCGGCGACACCGACGACACGACCCCCGAGGCGCGGCTGGCGCGCTTCCGCGAGGACCGCAGCATCCTCGACTCGCTGGTCCACGAGGTGGCCGACTTCGAGCGGACGCTCGGCCCCGGCGACCGGACGAAGGTGACGCAGTACCTCGACGCCATCCGCGACATCGAGCGGCGCATCCAGTTCGCGGAGGCGCAGAGCGACCGGGAGCTGCCGGAGCTGGCGCGGCCGACGGGCGGCATCCCGGACACGTTCGCCGAGCACGCCCGCCTGATGCTCGACCTGCAGGTGCTGGCGTTCCAGGCCGACATGACTCGCGTGGGCACGTTCATGCTGTCGCGGGAGGTGAGCCCGCGCACCTATCCCGATCTCGGGATTCCCGACCCCCACCACGGCCTGTCGCACCATCAGAACCGGCCGGAACAGATGGCCAAGCTGGCGAAGGTGAACCGCCACCACATCGACCAGCTCGCCTACTTCATGGCGCAGCTCGACGCCACTCCGGACGGTGACGGCAGCCTCCTCGACCACGTGGTCATCCAGTACGGCTGCGGGATCAGCGACGGCAACCAGCACCTCCACGTCAACCTGCCGGTCCTGGTGGCGGGCGGCGGCGCAGGCCGGCTCCGGGGCGGCCGCCACATGCGCGTCGCCGAGGAGACACCGCTCACGAACCTGCAGGTCGCCCTGCTGGAGAAGCTGGACGTGCCGATCGAGACGCTGGGCGACAGCACGGGCGTCGTCGAGCACCTGTCGGGGGTCTGACCCATCGAAGGCACCCCCGCAGAGCCTCCGCCGCGCGGTCGCGCTTTTCGCGGAGCCGAGCCTGCTCGGCGCGGAGGGTGGCCGGGATCGCGCCGAGCCTCGGTTGCGCGCGCGCCGACCGGAGCGCCGCCGTGACCGCGGCCGATCGTCCGGTGATGATCGAGGCCGAGGGCCTGACCCGGCGCTACGGCGATGCCGTCGTCGTCGACCACCTCAGCCTGCGGGTCCGCGCAGGCGAGCTGGTCGTGCTGCTCGGTGGATCGGGATCGGGCAAGACCACCACTCTCAAGATGATCAACCGGCTCATCGAGCCCACCGCGGGCTTGGTGAGCCTCGACGGCGTCGACACGGCGGATCTGCCGCCGCACGAGCTCCGGAGGCGGATCGGCTACGTGTTCCAGCGGATCGGGCTCTTTCCCCACATGACGGTGGGCGAGAACGTGGCGGTGACGCCGGTGCTGCTCGGCTGGGCCCCGGAGCGGATCGCCGCGCGCGTGGACGAGCTGCTCGCGCTGGTGGAGCTCGACCCGGAAATGCGGGAGCGCCATCCGCAGGAGCTGTCCGGCGGACAGCAGCAGCGAGTGGGAGTGGCGCGCGCGCTCGCGTCGGAGCCCCGCGTGATGCTGCTCGACGAGCCGTTCGGCGCACTCGACCCGGTCACTCGCGAGCGGTTGCAGCAGTCATTCCTGCGCATCCGCGCAGCGCTCGACCTGACGACCGTCTTCGTGACCCACGACATGACCGAGGCGCTCACCCTCGCCGACCGCATTGGGGTGATGCACGACGGGCGGCTGCTCCAGGTGGGCACGCCGAGCGACCTGCTGACCCGTCCGGCCGACCGGTACGTCCGCCGGTTGATGGACACCCCGCGGCGCCAGGCGGCCGTCATCGACGCCCTGGCCGGCGCCGCGACCGCGGAGGCCGGGGCATGAGCGAGCTGCTGGCGCTGCTCCCCGGCTACCTGACAGCGCACCTGCAATTGACGCTGCTCGCGCTGCTGCTCAGCATCGGCGTCAGCGTGCCCCTCGGCATCGCGGCCACCCGGCTCGTCTGGCTCGAGCAGCCGTCCCTGGCTCTCGCCGGCGTCATCCAGACGGTGCCGAGTCTGGCGCTGCTGGCGGTGATGGTCCCCGTGCTCGCCGCCCTGGACCTCCAGAGCATCGGGTTCCTGCCCGCCATCGTGGGTCTGACGCTGTACGGCGTCCTTCCCGTGCTGCGCAACACCGTGATCGGCATCCGGGGCGTCGACCCCGCCCTGACCGAGGCGGCGCGCGGGGTCGGCATGACGCCGCGGCAGCAGCTCCTGATGGTGGAGCTGCCGCTGGCGATGCCGGTCGTCGTCGGCGGCGTGCGCACGGCCACGGTCTGGGTGGTGGGGATCGCTACGCTGTCGACGCCGGTGGGGGCGACCAGCCTGGGCAACTACATCTTCAGCGGGCTGCAGACCCGCAACTACGCCTCGGTGATCGTCGGGTGCATCGCCGCGGCCGGCCTGGCCATGCTGCTCGACGGCCTGGTCCGGGCAATCGAGGTCGGGCTGGCCCGCCGCCGCCGCGGCCGGCTCGTCGCGGCGCTGGCCGCCGTCGTCCTCCTCTACGGCTACGCCGGCGCCACGCTCGCCGCCCCGCTGCTGGGCGACCGGGAGCGGCCGATCGTGATCGGCACCAAGAGCTTTACCGAGCAGTACGTCCTCGGTGCCGTGATCACCGGCTGGATCGAGCACGAGACCAGCCGGCCGACGTCGCTCCTGCAGTCGCTCGGCTCGCTCGTGGCGTTCGACGCGCTCGACGCCGGAGAGATCGACGTGTACGTCGACTACACCGGCACGCTGTGGGCCAACGAGATGGGACGCGGGGACGTCCGCGCCGGCCGCGCGGAGACGCTGCGCGGGGTCCGCGAGTTCCTTGAGGTCGACCACGGCATGACGCTGGCAGCCACGCTCGGGTTCGAGAACACGTACGCCCTCGCGGTGCGCGCCGCCGACGCCGAGCGCCTCGACCTGCGCACCATCGGCGACCTCGTGCCCCACGCGCCCCGCCTCGCCATCGGCGCCGACGTGGAGTTCTTCGCCCGTCCAGAGTGGCCGGCCGTCCGCGACACCTACGGCCTCGACTTCCGCGAGCAGCGCGCGATGGATGCGTCGCTCATGTACCAGGCGGCCGCGACGAACGAGGTGGACGTCATCTCCGCCTATACGACCGATGGGCGGATCGCGGCGTACGACTTGCGCGTCCTCGAGGACGACCGCGGCGCGATTCCGCCCTATGACGCCATCCTGCTGGCCGGCGCCCGGCTCGCCCGCGAGGCGCCGGACGTGCTCGACGCCCTGGCGCGACTCGGCGGGGCGATCGACGCGGATCGGATGCGGGCCCTCAATCTGCGCGTCGACGAGCGTGGCGAGGACCCGGGGACGGTGGGCGCGTCGCTCGTTCGCGAGCTCGCGGGCCGTGCCCCCGCCGCGCACCGCAACGCGCCACCCACGCGACCCGGCGCGCCCTGATCCCTGCGCCCGCAGGGGTAGAGTTACGGGTATGGCGATTCTGGATTTCTTGGGCCTCACGGGCGTCGACAGCGGGGTCTCCGGCGGCGCATCGCCCGAGGCCGACGCCATCCGCCACATCGTCGCCGAGCTCGAGGCGCTGCCGGAAGACCGCGCGCGCTACCTCGCCGCGTTTGCGTACGTGCTCGGACGCGCGGCTCACGCCGACTCGGACGTCAGCCCGGAGGAGACGCGCAAGATGGAGGAGATCGTACGCGTCCTCGGGCATCTCCCCGAGCCGCAGGCCGTGCTCGTCGTGGAGATGGCCAAGCACCAGGTTCGGCTGTTCGGGGGCGACCAGAACTACCTGGTGACGCGCCGCTTCCGCGACCTGTCGACTTCGGAGCAGCGGATCGAGCTCCTGGAATGCGTGTTCGCGGTATCGGCGGCCGACGCGTCGATTACCGTGGCCGAGGAGAGCGAGGCCCGCCGCATATCGCAGGAGCTCGGGCTCGACCACACGGAGTTCGTCCGCGCCCGTGCCGCCTACGTCGAGCACCTCGAGGCGCTGCGCGCATTCCGCCGGCAGCGCACGGGCGCCCCACCCGATGTGTCCGGCGCGGCGGAAAGCTGAGCGCGCCGCGTTGGCTCACGCTCACGCCTTGCGGCCGTACCCCGTCGGGTTGGCATCGAGCATCACGGCCACCCACCGGAACTCGGTCGTGTTCTCGAGCGCGATCTTGACGACCATCGTCAACGGCACGGAGAAGAGCATCCCGACCGGCCCCCAGACCCAGCCCCAGAACACCAGGGACACGAACACGACCAGCGTGGAAAGGCCCAGGCGGCGCCCCATCAGCGTCGGCTCGACGAAGTTGCCGAAGACCACGTTGACTCCTACGTAGCCGCCGGCGATGACGGCGGCGCCGACCGGGCTGACCTCGGGCTGGATGAGCGCGAGGAGGATCGCCGGGACCGCCGCGAAGATCGACCCCAGAGTGGGGATGAAGTTGAAGGCGAAGGCGAGTACGCCCCAGAGTTGAGGCGCGTCGAGCCCGACCATCCACACCCACACCCCGATGAACAGGCCGGTCGCCGTGCTCACGGCGGTCTTGATCACGAGATACTGCTGAACCTGCGCCGCCATGCGCGCCAGGTGCCGGAGATGCTCGCCCTCGTCGCCGAAGGCGGCAGCCAGCTTGGCGTTGAAGCCGGCCGCCTCGAACAGGATGAAGATCACCAGCAGCAGCACGAGGAACGCATTGGAGAGCAGCGCCCCGACCGCGCGGAGAGCGTTCCCCGCGAGCGTGCCGGCGAGGTTGAAGGAGGGGATCACCATCGACTGCAGATCCACCGCCGGCAATCCGGCCTGCTCGGCGAGGTTCTGGATGTCGCCGGCGAGCGCGAGAAACGGGGCGCGATACGACGGCACGACGCGCGCGAGCTGATTGACCGACTGGCCGACGACCGTTACCAGGATGGCGACGAGCGCAGCGGCGAACAGGATGGTGGCCAGCACCGCGAGGGGACGCGGCACGCGCAGCCGCTGCAGCCAGTTCATGAACGGGACGTTGACCACCCCGAGAAAGACGGCGATCAGGAACGGCTGGATCAGCGAGGCGGCGGCCTGGAGGCCGGCCACGACGACGACGAAGGCGGCCGCCGCGACCAGCAGTTGCGTGCCGGCTCCCCGTCGCATGCGGCCCTCCCCGCTCATGACACGTCGAACAGCGTCAGCGCGAACTGCGACTCGGGCTCGACCCACTGTTCGCGGCAGGCAAAGCCGGCGCGCTCGCCGAGGGCCGCGATCTGCGCCCGTTCGTACTTGTGCGAGCTCTCCGTCCAGATCGCCTCGCCGGCCGCCAGCCGCACGCAGCACCCCGCGCGCGGGAGGCAGACCGTCTGCTCCGACCGGCTGACGAGATACGTCTCGACCCGGGAGGCTCTCGCGTTCCAGACGGCGCGGTAGTCGAACTGCGACAGATCGAAGTCGGCATCGAGCTCGCGGTTGAGCCGCACGAGCAGGTTGGCATTGAACGCCGCGGTCACGCCGAGCGGGTCGTCGTAGGCCAGGATCAGATCCGCCTCGCTCTTGACCAGATCGGCGCCGAGCAGCAGCAGATCCCCCGGCCGGAGACGCGCCCGAATGTCGCGCAGAAAGCGATCCGACTCGGCCGGACCGAGGTTGCCGATGTTCGAGCCCAGGAAGAGCGCGAGGCACGGCCGGTCGCCGTCGACCTCCCGGACGGCCTCCCGGAGCCCCTCGAGGTACGCTGCCGCGTGGCAGCGGACGGACACCCGCGGATAGGCGCCGAGCGTGCGGGCCGACAGATCGAGCGCGGTCGGTGAGATGTCGACGAGGTGCGTCTCGACGCGCGCGCCGCGTTCGACCAGCGCATCGATCAGGATGGCGAGCTTCTCGCCGCTGCCGCCCCCGAGCTCGATGATGGACGCTTCGTCGCCGAGAAGCCCGGTGATCGTCGCCCGCTCGCGCGCCAAGAGCGCCCGCTCGCCGCGGGTGATGCGGTACCACGGCAGCTCGCAGATCGCCTCGAAGAGCTGCGAGCCCAGCGCGTCGTAGAGAAACCTCGACGGAAGCCGCTTCGCGGGCCGCGTCAGTCCGTCGACGACCTCGGCGGCCAGCTCGTCGACCCCGGCCGCCAGGACGGGGGCGTCAGGCGACGACGGCATGGCGTTCAGTCGACGTCAAGCACGCACCGGAACGCGGCGTACACATAGGGATAGCCCGGGCGGAACCAGTTGCGGAAGCTGCGGCGCACGAGGTCCCGGCCGGTCGCCGGAGACGCACCCTTGAGCACGTAGTGCTCCCCGTCGAAGAAGTCGGCGGAGTACTCCGGATAGGACGCCATGCTCTCGAAACCGGGAAATCCCTCGAACGGCGTCGACGTCCACTCCCAGCCGTTGCCCACGAGATCCTGCACGCCCCACGCGCTCGCTCCCGCGGGGTACGACCCGATCGGCACCGGGTCCCAGTGGCGGAAGTCGAAGTTGCCGCGCGTCGCGTCGGGCGGCGCCGCGCCCCAGGGATGCGGTCGCTCGGAACCGTCCGGGGCGCCGTACGCGGCGCGATGGAACTCCGCTTCCGTGGGCAGCCGAAGGCCCTTCCAGCGAGCGTAGGCCGCGGCCTCGTCGTGGGTGACGAAGACCGGCCAGTCCGGCGGCAGGGGGAGAGTCTCGAAGAAGCCGCGCCAGAGCCAGTCGGCGCCCGCCCGCTCCCAGAAGAGCGGATGGTCGCGTCCTGTCCCCCGCTGCCGCGCCCAGGCGCCCGGCGACCAGAGCTCGGGCGCCGCGTAGCCACCCGCCTCGACAAACGCCCGGTAGTCCTGGTTGGTCACGTTGTGCGTGTCGATCTCGAAGGCCGCGACATCGACGACGTGGAGCGGGAACTCGTTGTCCCAACCGAAACGGATGGCTTCCCGTTCGGCGCCGAGCGTCGCCCGGCCCGCCGGGATGCGCATCATCGCGACCTCGCCGGCGAAGGCGGCGGGCGCAACGGGAGCGGGCGCGCCGGGAGCCGGCGCGCCGGGAGCGGTCGACCGATCGGGACGGGTCTTGCGCGCGCCATCGAAGCGATGCCACATGTAGAGCAGCGTCTCCTGGTGCAGCACCTCGTGCTCCATCATGGTGTACAGCCCCTGCCCGCGCCGCAGGACCGGGTTGGCGTCGCCCACGACGGGGGCCGACTCGAGCGCGTCGAGCACCGCGGCGTCGACCTGCCGGCCGTAGTCCTGCACCTCGTCGCGGCTCGGCCAGCGGCCGATGGCCCTGGCGTCGGCGGCGGCCTGGTCTCCCGGATCGATGCCGCGGGCGAAGAGCACCTCGAACTCGGGATTGATGCCGGGGTGACCGAGACCCTTCTTGAGGAAGCTGTTGACCGTGAAGGCCGGAATGTGGCCCTCGTAGAACACGACCGGGTGGCGCAGCGCGATCGGCCGCTCGTAGTAGGTGTCGGCGGCGAGCAGGTCGAAGATGGAGCGCGTGCGACGCCGGTGGGCGTGGTACGAATCAATCGCCTGCCGCCGATCGACGTTCCCGGCGTCCGGCTCCCGGTTGAGCTGTCCCATCTCGCCAGTCCCGCTCCTGCCCGGCCGGACGAGCAACGAGCCCGTCCTCGTGTCTGGATGCCACCTCGGGCCGGTCCGCAGCCCGACCGCGGATCATCGTACCAGAACTCCTCGCGGGCCGTCCGGGGGCCGCGGCCCCCGACGGCCGGTATGCTACGCTGATTGGGTTCCGGTGCCGGACAGAGCGCGGTCGCGCTCCGCCCGCCCGCGCGAAAGTGGCGGAATGGCAGACGCGCCGGATTTAGGATCCGGTAGCCGCGAGGCTGTGGGGGTTCGAGTCCCCCCTTTCGCACCAGCGCCACAGGGTTGCCCAACGCTCGCGTCCATGATCGGCGCGGGACCCGGGCCGCTCCACCGACCGAACCAGCCGACGATCCGCCCCCTGAACCATGAAGACGGAGGTCACGCACGTCGGAGGCAGCCGCAAGGAGCTGCGGGTGGAGCTCCCTGCGGAGACGGTCGGCGGGGCGGTGGATCGGGCGGCAAAACGGTACGGACGCTCCGTCAAGGTCGCCGGCTTCCGGCCCGGCAAGGTGCCCCGGGCGGTGGTGCGCAAGCGGTTCCGGGAGGAGATCCTGCGCGCGGTAGCGGAAGACCTGGTCCCCCGCGCGGTGGACGACGCCCTGAAGGCGCACGAGCTCGAGCCGGTCGCGACTCCGGAGATTCGGGACGTGGAGGTCGACGAGGGGAAGCCGCTCACCTTCACCGCCCTGGTCGAGGTGGTGCCGCCGGTCGACCCGGGCACCTACGACGCGTTCGTGCTCCGGCAGCAGCCGCCGGCGGCGGTCGACGACGAGGCGGTGGACCGTGAGATCGAGCAGCTCCGCGTGCGCGTCGCGCGATCGGAACCGGTCGAGGAGAGGGGCGCCGAGACCGGCGACACCGTGACGCTCGACCTCGAACGCCGGCTGCGGCGCAGCGACGGCACCGAGTCCGCCCCGGAGCGGCACGTCAGCGTCACGGTGGAGATCGGGAGCCCCGACAACCCGCCCGGGTTCGACGACCACCTGCGCGGCACAGCGGCGGGGGCAACTCGGGAGTTCGCTCTCCCTGCGCCGCAGCCGGACGACAGCCCGGAAGCTCCGGCGGCCGAGGCGCACTACTCGGTCGAGGTCCGGGGCGTGCATCGCCGGATACTGCCGGAGCTCGACGACGACTTTGCCAAGGACCTCGGCGAGTTCGACGATCTCACGTCCCTGCGCGCGCGGATCCGATCCGATCTCGAGCGGGAGGCCCGCGACGCCGCGACGCGCGCCGTGCGGGCCGACCTCCTGCGCCAGCTCGCTTCGCGGGTGACGGGCGACGTGCCGGGCGCGCTCGTCGCGGCGGAGGTCGAGCGGCGGGTGGCGCAGCTCGTCCGCCAGATGCTCCGCCAGCGCATAGATCCCCGGCGCGCGAAGGTCGACTGGGACGCCTTCCGCGACCAGCAGCGCGACTCCGCCACCGAGGTCGTCCGCAGCGCGCTGGTGCTCGACGAGATCGCGCGGCGCGAGTCGATCGAGACGGAAGAGAGCGATCTGGAACAGGAGTTCGCACGGCAGGCCGCGGCCACCGGCCAGAGCGTACCCGCCGTCCGGGCGGCGGTCGACAAGGAGGACGGGAGGAGCCAGCTCGCGGCCGGGCTGCGGCGCGAGAAGGCAATTGACTTCCTGTTGGCGCGTGCTACTATCGTGACCGTTTGAGGTCGCCCCTGGCCCCGCTCGGCGTCGCGCGGCCCGTCATGTTCCCCCAATCGGATTCGCCCCGCTCATCCGCGCCGCCGGCTCCCGAGAGCGCAACCTGACATGCCCGACCCTCACATGCAGCTCATCCCGATGGTGGTCGAGCAGTCCAACCGGGGCGAGCGCGCGTACGACATCTACTCGCGCCTGCTCAAGGACAGCATCGTCTTCATCGGCGCCCCCATCGACGACGGGCTCGCGAACGTGATCATCGCCCAGATGCTCTTCCTCGAGGCCGAGGACCCGGACCGCGACATCATGCTGTACATCAACAGCCCCGGCGGATCGATCTCGGCCGGGCTGGCGATCTACGACACGATGCAGTTCATCAAGCCGGACGTCCAGACGACCTGCATCGGACAGGCCGCGTCGATGGCTGCGGTGCTGCTCGCGGCCGGCACCAAGGGGAAGCGGTTCTCGTTGCCCAACTCGCGCATCGTCATCCACCAACCACTGATGACCGGGCTGGCGGGCCAGGCGACCGACATCGACATCCACGCCCGCGAGATCGTCCGGATGCGGACACGGCTCAACGAGATTCTGTCGGCCCACACCGACCAGCCGGTCGAGCGGATCGGCGAGGACACCGAGCGCGACCACATCATGAGCGCGGAGCAGGGCCGCGAATACGGTATCATTGACGACGTGATCCGCCAGCGCGCGTAGCCGCGAGCCCATGGCCAAAAAGCGTGGCGACGGTGAGATTCTGCGGTGCTCGTTCTGCAACAAGGACCAGCACGATGTCCGCAAGCTCATCGCCGGACCGACCGTCTTCATCTGCGACGAGTGCGTCGACGTCTGCAACGACATCATCGCCGACGACAACCGCTTCGAGGGCAAGGTCCCCGGCGGGCGCTCCGCGCTGCCCGTCCCGTCGGAGATCAAGAAGCTCCTCGATCAGTACGTCGTCGGGCAGGAGACGACCAAGAAGAAGCTGGCCGTCGCCGTCTACAACCACTACAAGCGCGTCGAGATCCAGCGCCGGTCCAAGAACCGCCACGATCCCGAGCTGACCAAGTCGAACATCCTGCTGATCGGTCCGACCGGCACCGGCAAGACGCTGCTGGCCCAGACTCTGGCCCGTCTGCTCTCCGTCCCCTTCACCATCGTCGACGCGACGACGCTGACCGAGGCCGGCTACGTCGGCGAGGACGTCGAGAACATCATCCTGAAGCTGCTGCAGGCGGCCGGCGGCGACATCGAGAAGTGCCAGCAGGGGATCATCTATATCGACGAGATCGACAAGATCTGCCGCAAGGACGAGAACCCGTCGATAACGCGCGACGTGTCGGGCGAAGGGGTCCAGCAGGCGCTGCTGAAGATCCTCGAGGGGACGATCGCCAACGTCCCGCCGCAGGGCGGGCGCAAGCATCCCCACCAGGAGTTCTTCCAGATCGACACGACCAACGTGCTGTTCATCTGCGGCGGCGCATTCGTCGGGCTCGACAAGCTGATCCAGCGGCGCCGGGGCAAGCGGACGCTCGGCTTCCGGGCCGACATCCGCTCGTCGCAGCACGGCAACGGGTCGGGGCTGCAGCACGTCGAGCCGGAAGACCTCATCGCGTACGGGCTGATCCCCGAGTTCGTCGGGCGGCTTCCGGTGCAGGGAACCCTGCACGAACTCGACAAGCCGGCGCTCATCCGGATTCTCACCGCGCCGCGGAACGCCATCACCCGCCAGTACCAGAAGCTGTTCGAGTATGAGAACGTGAAGCTCCGCTTCACCGACGAAGCGCTCGACGCCATCGCCGAGTCGACCCTGAAGCGGAAGATCGGTGCGCGCGGGCTGCGCATGATCATCGAGGATCTGATGCTCGACATCATGTACACGCTGCCCGGCAGGAAGAAGGTCACCGAATGCGTGATCACGCGCGAAGCCGTGCTGGCAAAGGAAAAGCCGACCATCTTCGAGAAGGCCGGGTGACGAGCCCCCGCCGGTGACTACCATGGAAGCCTACGAAACGCTCCCGATCGTGCCGTTGCGCGACGTCGTCGTCTTTCCGCACATGATGATGCCGTTCGTCATCGGACGCCGGTCGTCGACGCGCGCCCTCGAGCACGCGTTGCTCAACGACAAGCGGATCTTCCTGGCGGCCCAGAAGGATGCCGCGAACGACGACCCGAACCCGAACGACATCTACACGATGGGCTGCGTCGCCAACATCGTGCAGAGCCTGAAGCTGCCCGACGGCAACGTGAAGGTGCTGGTGGAGGGCATCGATCGCGCGCGAACCATCGAGTGGAAGGAGGACAAGGGCTTCTTCCGCGTTGTCGCCAAGGTGCTTCCGCGGCAGCCGGACACCAACGAGGACGTCGAGAGCACCATGAGCAAGGTGGTCTCGCTCTTCGAGCAGTACGTCAAGCTCTCCAATACCCTGCAGTACGACGCGATGATTGCCGCCGTGCGCGTGGACGACCCGAGCAAGCTCGGGGACACGATCGCCGCGCACTTGGTGGTCGGCGTCGACGAGAAGCAGAACCTGCTCGAGATCATCTCGCCTCTCGAGCGGCTCGTGCGCATCGCCAGCATCCTCGAGACCGAGGTGGACAAGCTCCAGGTCGACCGCCGCATCCAGTCGCGCGTGAAGAAGCAGATGGAGAAGGCGCAAAAGGAGTACTACCTCAACGAGAAGATGAAGGCGATCCAGAAAGAGCTGGGGCGCAAGGAAGATCGGGGTAACGAGGTGGACGACCTGCGGCGCAAGATCGAAGAGAGCAAGATGCCGCCCGACGTCGGCGAGAAGGCGATGCAGGAGCTCAAGCGCCTCGAGGCGATGCCGCCGATGTCGGCCGAGGCGACGGTTTCGCGCAACTACCTCGACTGGCTCATCGCCGTGCCCTGGCACAAGCGGACCCGCGAGAGCCGCAACCTGAAACGCGCGGAGACCATCCTCAACGAAGATCACTACGGGCTGGAGAAGATCAAGGACCGCATCCTCGAGTTTCTCGCCGTGCGCTCCCTCGTGCGCAAGCCGCGCGGGACGATCCTCACGTTCACCGGCCCTCCGGGAGTCGGCAAGACCTCGCTCGCCAAGTCCATCGCGCGCGCCACGAGCCGGAAGTTCGTGCGGCTGTCGCTCGGCGGCGTGCGTGACGAGGCGGAGATCCGCGGCCATCGGCGGACGTACATCGGCGCCTTCCCGGGCCAGATCATCCAGATGATGAAGAAGGCGGGGACGGTCAATCCCGTCTTCCTGCTCGACGAAGTCGACAAGATGTCCATGGACTTCCGGGGCGACCCGTCGGCCGCCCTGCTCGAGGTGCTCGATCCGGAACAGAACAACGCGTTTCTGGACCACTACCTCGACGTCGAGTTCGATCTCTCGCACGTGATGTTCATCTGCACGGCGAATGTCTTGCACACCGTCCCCCAGGCGCTTCGGGACCGGATGGAGGTGCTGCAGCTCGCCGGTTACACCGAGCTCGAGAAGATCGAGATCGCCAGGCGCTTCCTGCTGCCCAAGGCGCTGCCGGCGACCGGGCTGAGCGACAAGAACGTCCGGTTCGCGGACGACGCCTACGAGATAGTCATCCGCCGCTACACCCGAGAGGCCGGGGTCCGGAGCCTGGAGCGCGAGATCGCATCCATCTGCCGCAAGATCGCCCGCAAGGTCGTCGTCGACGGCAAGAGCTTCTCGACCGAGGTGACCGGCGAGCGCATCAGCGAGTACCTCGGCGTGCCGAAGTACCGACCGACGCTGGCCGAGGACAAGAACGAGATCGGGATCGCCACCGGGCTCGCGTGGACCGAGGCGGGCGGGGAGCTGCTGCTCACCGAGTCGACGCTCATGCCGGGCAAGGGCCAGTTGACGCTGACCGGCAAGCTGGGCGACGTCATGCAGGAGTCGGCGCAGGCCGCGATGAGCTACGTGCGGGCCAAGGCCGAGGACTTCGGCATCCCGAAGGAGTTCAACAAGAAGACCGACGTGCACGTGCACGTCCCCGAAGGCGCGATTCCGAAGGACGGCCCGTCGGCGGGCATCACGATCACGACCGCGCTCGTCTCCACGCTGGCGCGCGTTCCGACGCGCCGCGATGTGGCCATGACCGGCGAGATCACCCTGCGCGGCAAGGTCCTTCCGGTCGGCGGCGTCAAGGAGAAGGTCCTCGCCGCGCATCGCGCGAACCTGAAGACCATCATCCTGCCGAAGGACAACGAGAAGGACCTCGCGGACATCCCCAAGGAAGTGCTCGACTCGCTCAACCTCTACATGGTCGACACGATGGACGAGGTCCTGAAGATCGCGCTCGCCGAGCAGCCGGTGCCGATGACGCCGACGGCGGAGTCGCCCGAGGTGGCCGCGGACGGCCGGATCACCCACTGATCTCCGCAGGAACCTGCGCCGTCAGGCACGGCGTCGGGTCCTGCGGAGCGGGCGGTTCTCCCGCGAGAACGACGAGCGGCGGGCGACGGGCTAGCCCACGATTCGTCGCCTGAACGGCTCCGCCTGGTGCCCAACCAACCCTGCTGGGAGTCTGCACCGTTCTACGGCGCAGACTCCCAGGGCATCGACGGGCCGTGAAGATTCNGTCACCAGCCTGCCGGCCGGCGGTCGGTTACCGATCGATACGGCGCCTATCGTCGCAATGGTCGGCCGGTCGAACGTCGGCAAGTCCAGCCTGATCAACGCGCTGACCGGGCAGCGGATCGCGCGCGCCGGCGCCAAGCCGGGGACCACCCGGATGGTCAACCTCTACGCGGCGCGCACCGCGGCGGCCGGTATGCGAGCGCGGCGCTTCACGCTGGCCGACCTCCCGGGGTACGGGTTCGCGCGCGGCGGCGAGACGGCGCGACGCGAGTTCGATGCACTGACGCGCAGCTTCTTCAAACGCCTGGTGCGGGATCCGGAGCGCGATTGCGGGCCGGAAGAGACGCGGCTGGCCGGAGCGATTCTCGTCGTAGACGGCCGGCACCCCGGCCTGGAGAGCGACCTCGCGGCGCTGGCGTGGCTGCTCGAGCTCGGTCCGCCCGTTACGGTCGTCACCACCAAGAACGACCGCCAGTCAGGCAACGTGCAGCGTGCGCTGCGCAGCCGTCACGAGCGCACCCTCGAACGCTCCGTCCTCTCTGTATCCAGCAAGACCGGAGCCGGCGTAAGCGCCGTCCGAACCGCGTTGGGGGCGATGCTCAGCCCCGCCAAGCCGCCCAGCGGCGCCAGCTCATAGCAAGACCGGTCCAGATCATGACGGCGACGCCCAGCGAGACGACGCCCGCGATCGACTGTCCGATCACCCCATACACCTCCCCGGTGTGCGCGAACCGCAACCAGCGGCGGATCTGGAAGCCGCGGCTGAAGGTGGGATAGCCGGCGCGCCCGATCAGCTCGCCGGTGGCCCGGTCGAACAGCAGGTCCTCGCTCTTCGACGGCTGGCGGCCCGTTCCACGGTCGACCCCGACCACGACGGGATCTTGCACCGACGCGGGCAGGCTGACCGTCATCGTCCGCCATCCGGGCGTATCGGCGGCGGCCTTCGCGACCAGCACCTGCAACTCGACCGGCGGGGTCGCCGGGTCCGACGGGTTCGCCGGGTCCGTCGGGACGAAGGGGTCGCCCTGCGCAACCGGCGCCGATGATGACCGCGGCGACGCCTGAAACGGCGGCGTGTCGCCGGCCAGCCGATGGACGAGGTCGGCGGCCCACTGATAGGAGATCGTGGCGCCGCTGGCGACGATGACGGCGAGCGGAACCGCCGACCAGAAGCCGATCACGTTGTGCCAGTTGAAATCCCGCGCCCGGCCCCCGAGGCCGCGGCGAAACCACAGCGCGCGACTCCAGGCGGCGCGGCTGCCGGCCCGCGGCCACCAGAGGTAGACGCCGCTGACGAGCAGAATCAGGAACCCGAGGTTGGCCGTCGCCATGACCGTACGACCGATGATCCGGTACTCCCTCTCGAGGGCGAACCACCGGTGCCAGTACAGGACGCCGCGGAGGAACCGCCGCGTTCGCGTGTCTCCGTCGCCCAACCGCTCGCCGGTGAAGCGGTCGACGCGGACGATGGCTCCTCCGTCGAACTCGACGACCGCGGGCTCTCGCAGATCCCGGTTCAACGCCACGGAAGCGACGAGGCGGGCCGCCGGCGCGCCGGTCACAAGTGCGATCAGCTCGTCGAGCCCGAGCGGTGCGGCGTCCGGGGACGGCGGAGCGGCGCGATAGTCGCGCAGCGCCCACCGGTTGAGCTG
Source organism: Acidobacteriota bacterium (assembly GCA_021296475.1). Taxonomy (GTDB): domain Bacteria; phylum Acidobacteriota; class Vicinamibacteria; order Vicinamibacterales; family UBA8438; genus JAGWAJ01. The sequence goes on along the minus strand of JAGWAJ010000014.1, from coordinate 14,731 downwards.
CGCCTCGTAGGTGAGCATCACGCCGGTCACCGCCATCACGAAGATCGCGATGGCGGCGGTGACGCCCACTGCCAGATGGACCCAGAAGATCGCCCTGCGCAGGGACATTACTGGCGGGATCTTGCGACAGAGGTACGGCGGCCGCCAGCGACGTCACGCCCTCGTCGCGCCACTGGCTGTCGGCATTCATGTAGCCGGGCGGCGGGTCATCGGCCGGTCTGACGCGCGGGCCGGCCGATGCAGCCGCGACCCAGCCGACCGCCGGCGTTTGCTCGCGGATTCGCGAACAGCCGGCTCATGCCGGGAGGGAAGGCGGCCGGGTGCGAGCGCCTGCTACTGGGACTGATCGGAGTCGGTAGGCGCGGCGTCGCCCTCGCCGTCGGAGTCGGTCCCGCTGGGGCAGGCTGCGGTCAGGGCGGCCCCCGCCGCGACCGAACCCGCCGCGACCGCGCGCCAGAGGAAGGAGCGGCGGTCGACGCGGGCGGTGGTGATGTCCGCGTCGGTCAGCGACATCGGCACTGCTTGCCGACTCGCGCTGGGCGTCCGATTCTGCAGTTTGTGCATGACCTGCTCCTGACCCTTGAACATTGCGAATGAGTCTCAGTACCGTAGGGGCGCGCGGGACGGCTGTCAAGTCGGCCATGCCGCCCGCGGCGGACACCCTGAAGGATGAACACGAGTTGAGTTCATCGTAACGGTGACACGCCGCCAAGGACGAATGGCGCCGCGACCCGGCCATGATTGCTGAACGGAGCGCTCCCGTGACGACGGACCACACCGAGCTGCAACCTGCCAACGACCGCGACTGGTACGCCTGGCTCATCGATCCGCTGCCGACCGCAGAGTTCGAAAGCGACTACTACGAGCAGCGGCTGCTTCACGTCCGGCGCCAGGCGCCCCCATACTACGCCGATCTCCTCGCGGTGGCCGACCTCGACATCGTGCTGGGCACCCACTCGACCCGCCATCCCGACATCCGCCTGGTCCGGGGCGACGGCGACATCTCCCCCGGCGAGTACACGAACGATGGCGGGAGGGTCCAGCCGCTCGAGGTCGCGCGGCTCTTCGACGACGGTGCGACCGTCGTCTTCAACCAGCTCCACACGCGCGTGCCGGCGCTCGCGCGGCTGTGCGTCGCGCTCGGGCGGCGCTTCTCGTCCCGCGTCCAGACCAACGTGTACCTCACGCCACCCGACGCGCAGGGATTCGCCCCGCACTGGGACACCCACGACGTCTTCGTGCTGCAGATCGGCGGCACGAAGCGCTGGTCGATCTACGACACCAAGGTGCGATTGCCGCTCCGAGGGCAACGCTTTGAAGCCGGCATGCCGCCCGGCGAGGTCAGCGACGAGTTCGATCTCGGTGCGGGCAGCGCGATCTATCTTCCTCGCGGCCTCTTGCACTCGGCCCGTTCGACGGGTGAGGCGTCGTTGCACATCACGCTCGGGCTCACGGCGTTCACCTGGGCCGAGTTCCTGATCGAGAGCGTCACCGCGGCCGCGCTCGAGGAGGAGTCCCTGCGCCGAAACCTCCCCCGCGGGTTCGCTCGGGAGGGGCTCCCCGCGGCCGAGCGGGCGCGGCAGTTCGGCGAGAAGCTGGCGCTCGTGCAGTCGCGTTTCGACCCGGACGTCGTGTGGCGGCGCTTCACCGACGAGGTGCTGGCCAGCGACGTGCCGCTGTTCACCGACCTGTTCAGCCAGCGGCTGCACGGGGACGGCCTGGCGCCCCGCTCGCGCGTGCGGCGCCGGGCCGGGCTGCTCACGGAGGCCGCGACGGAGGGCGCGACCTGCGTCCTCCGGTTCTGCGGCCGGGAACTCCGGTTGCCGGCCGCAGTGTGGCCGGCGCTGCATTTCGCCGCGACGGCGGACGAGTTCGCCGTCCGGGACCTGCCTGACTGCCTGGAAGCCGAGGGGAAGCTGACTCTGGTGAGGCGACTGGTCCGAGAGGGAGTTCTCCAAGTGCTACAATAGGCGTTTGGCGAGGGCGCGAAGGAGCAAGACCGTGAGGGCTGGCATTCATCCGGAGTACCACGAGACGCAGGCCCAGTGTGCGTGCGGCGCGACGTGGACGACACGCTCCACCCGGAAGGAGCTGCACCTGGAGATCTGCTCCAGTTGCCACCCGTTCTTCACCGGCCGGCAGAAGCTGATCGACACCGAGGGCCGCGTGGAGCGCTTCACGAAGAAGTACGGCAAGGTCACCGTCGAAGAGCGGCGGAAGCAGCAGCGCCCCCGCCGAGGCCAAGCCCAGGCGTAGCTCTTTGGCCTAGGAGTCTGCGCCGTAGAACGGTTCAGACTCCTAGGACAGTTGGTTGGGCACCAGGCGGAGCCGTCTGGCGACGAATGGTGGCTAGCTCCCGGCCCGTCGATCGTCGCCTGACCGATCCGCGCGGCAGCCACCGGGCGGCACGACTCCGCGCCCTTTCAGGACGCGGACGGTTCAGATCAGCGACCGCGACTGGCACCCGTCGACTGTCAAGGTCGCCCCGCTCACCCAGCTCGCGCGCGGCGAGGCGAGGAACGCCACCACCGCGCCGACCTCCTCGGCACGTCCGAACCGCCCGAACGGAAGCTGCTCGCGCACGAACGCCGCCATCCCCTCCGGGTCCTCCTGCTGGCGCCGGTGCCACGATCCGCCCGGAAACGAGATGGACCCCGGGGCAACGCTGTTGACGCGGATGTTGTCGGCCGCGAGCTGCTGCGCCATCGCCTTGGCGAGGCTGATCTCGGCCGCCTTGACCGCGTTGTAGGTCATCCGCCCGCCCGACTCGCGGCCCCAGATCGACGCAATCATCAGGATGACGCCACCGCCCCGCTTCCGGAGGTGGGGAACGGCCAGACGCGAGGCCCGGATGGCGGGGAACAGCGTCTCGTCGAGCGCCGCCTGCCACTCGGCGTCGGTCGTCTCCGCGATGCCGCCGCCGCCCGCCCGACCCACGTTGTTGACGAGGATGTCGATCCCGCCGAACGCATCGACGGTGCGGCGCAGCACCGTCTCCACACCCTCCCCCGTGGACAGATCGGCCTGCACCGCGAGGACGTCCTCGGAGGCGCGGGCCGCGCGGAGCGTCGCCGACGCCGCTTCCAGACGCTCCACGCCCCGCGCACAGATCACCACCCGGCATCCCTCGTCGAGGAGCGCCCGCGCCGAGGCCAGCCCGAGCCCGCGGCTCGAGCCGGTCACCAGTGCGATCTTGCCGGTGAGTTGCAGGTCCATGGTGCCCGGGCCCGGGTGGCGCGACCGCAAGGCCGCGCACCGGGCACCGGAGACGGCCACCCTACGCGCAGCCGCTCGTCGCGCCGCAGTTGACGCACTTGTAGCAGGCGCCGTTGCGAATCATGATGGCGCCGCAGGTCGAGCAGGGGGGCGCATCCTGATCGTTCTGGATGGCGTACGGCGCCGCGTGCCCTTCCGCGCCCACCGGACCACCGGAGTCGCCCGCGGCCAGCCGGGCCACCGCGTCGTTCAGGGTGAGCTGCTCCTCCGCTGCGCTCTCTTCCGTCGATTCCTCCCGGCGGTTCACCCCGGCGTGGAACTGCGCCTCGTCCGACAGGAACTTCGTCGCCATCCAGCGGAAGACGTAGTCGACGATCGACTTCGCCACGCGCACGTCCGGGTTCTTCGTCATCCCCGCCGGCTCGAAGCGCTGGTGGCTGAACTTGTCGACCAGCACCTGGAGCGGCACGCCGTACTGCAACGAGTAGGAGATGGCCTGGGCGAACGCGTCCGCGAAGCCCGAGATCGTTGAACCCTCCTTGGCCATCACCAGGAAGATCTCGCCCGGCGCACCGTCGTCGAAGAGCCCGACCGTGATGTAGCCCTCGTGCCCGGCGATGTCGAACTTGTGCGTGATCGCCCGGCGCTCGTCCGGCAGCTTGCGCCGGACTGGCTGATCGGCCGTCGCTACGGTCCCGTCCTCGGCCTGCCGCGCGGTGTTGAGCGGCTGCGTCCGCTTGCTGCCGTCCCGGTAGATGGAGACCGCCTTCGCGCCCAGGCGCCACGCGTCGAGGTAGGCCCGCTCCACGTCCTCCACGGTCGCGTCGGTCGGGACGTTGATCGTCTTCGAGATCGCACCGGAGATGAACGGCTGGGTCGCGCCGATCATCTTCAGGTGCCCCATGTAGTGGATGAAGCGCGAGCCGCGGGCCGGCTTGAACGCGCAGTCGAAGACCGCGAGATGCGCCGAGTCGAGGTGCGGCGCCCCCTCGATGGTGTCGTGCTCGTCGACGTACTGCACGATGCTGTTGATCTGATCGTCCGGATAGCCGAGGCGCCCGAGCGCGACCGGCACCGTGTGGTTGACGATCTTCATCAGCCCGCCGCCGACGAGGCGCTTGTACTTGACCAGCGCGATGTCCGGCTCCACCCCCGTGGTGTCGCAGTCCATCATGAATCCGATCGTCCCGGTCGGCGCGAGCACCGTCGCCTGCGCGTTCCGGAAGCCGTACGACCCGCCGAGCTCGATCGCCTGGTCCCACGAATCGAAGGCAGCCTGATGGAGATCGGCGGGCACATGGGCGCGCGCCACGTGCTTCAGCGCGTCACGGTGCTTGCGCATCACCCGCAGGAACGGCTGCTCGTTCTTCCCGTAGCCGGAGAACGGCCCTCCGCAGTCCCGGGCGATGCGCGCCGACTGCGCGTAGGCCTCGCCGGTCATCAGCGCCGTGATGGCGGCCGCGTAGTCGCGCCCATCGTCGCTGTCGTAGGGGACGCCGCGCGACATCAGCAGCGCCCCGAGGTTCGCGTAGCCCAGGCCGAGGGGACGGTAGGCGTGGCTGTTGCGACCGATCGCCTCGGTCGGATAGCTGGCGTTGCCGACGATGATCTCCTGGGCCGTGATCAGCGTGCGCACGGCGGCGCGGAAGCGGTCGACGTCGAACTCGCCCGGCTCGCGCTCCTTCAGGAACTGCATCAGATTCAGCGACGCGAGGTTGCACGCCGAATCGTCCAGGAACATGTACTCGGAGCAGGGGTTCGAGGCGTTGATCCGGGCCGTGTTCGGGCAGGTGTGCCAGTCGTTGACGGTCGTGTCGAACTGCATCCCCGGGTCGCCGCAGACGTGCGTCCCCTCCGCCACGGCCCGCATGAGCTTGCGCGCCCGGAGCGTCTCCATGACCCGGCGGTCGGTAACGGCCCGCGTCTGCCACTCGTCGTCGTCGAGCACGGCGCGCATGAAGCCGTCCGGCACGCGGAGGCTGTTGTTCGAGTTCTGGAAGAAGACCGAGGCGTACGCTGGACCGGTCAGCGACCCGTCGTAGCCCGCATCGATCAGCGCCCAGGCCTTGCGCTCCTCCTCGACCTTGCAGTTGATGAACTCTTCGACGTCCGGATGGTCGGCGTTGAGGACGACCATCTTGGCCGCACGGCGCGTCTTGCCCCCGGACTTGATGACGCCGGCGAACGCGTCGTAGCCCTTCATGAAGGAGACCGGACCGGATGCCGTCCCGCCGCCCGCCAGCAGCTCGCGGGACGAGCGGATCGAAGACAGGTTGGTGCCCGTGCCCGAGCCGAACTTGAACAGCATCCCCTCGGTCCGGGCCAGCGTGAGGATCGACTCCATCGTGTCCTCGACGCTGTTGATGAAGCAGGCGGAGCACTGGGGTTTCGGCTCGAACCCGCAGTTGAACCAGACCGGACTGTTGAACGCCGCCTTCTGGTGCAGCAGCAGGTACTTCAGGTCGTCGCTGAACGCCTGCCGGTCGTGGGGGGTCGCGAAGTAGTCGCCCTCGTCGGCCCAGCGGCCGATGGTGTCGACGACGCGCCCGATGAGCTCCCGCACGCTCCGCTCGCGGCCCGGCGAGCCAATCTGCCCGCGGAAGTACTTCGAGACGACGATGTTCGTCGCCTGCTGCGACCAGGGTTTCGGGATCTCCACGTCGCGCTGCTCGAACACGACCTCGCCCCGGTCGTTGCCGATGATCGCCGACCGCGTCTCCCACTCGACGTCATCGAACGGATCGATGCCGGCGCGGCTGAATACCCGCGGGAACGCGATGCCGACTCCCCCGCCCTCTTCCGGCTCGGGTGTCGGCGCGTCAGTCTCGCGAGTGGTTGCTGTCGACATGGATCTCCCTCAAGCGTAGACACGTAGCGCACCCGCGGCCGAGTCGCTGTGGCGGACGATGTACGATCCGGGCGCGCGGCGCCTCCCGGTCCTCGATTGCGTGCTGAGAACGAGACGGACGCGGACGACAGACTGAACCACCAGATATTGTAGCTCGCGTAGAGAGAAGCACAGTATGGACGATCTGGGGCCCGTGGTCAAGTCGGCGGCGGAAGGCCGTTCGCCGGCAGCCGGCGCAACCCGGAGCTCCGGGCGCACCCAGGCCATCCTCGAGGTGGCGGTCTGCTCGGGCTTTCCGACGCAACTGCTGCTGGGCGCCGCGCTGGCGACCATCGGGCTCCGGGCGATGGGCGACGCGGGCAACCTGTCGTTCGGTTACGTCGTGACGCTGTCGCTGGTGGACGCGGTTCTGGTCCTCGCGCTGATCGGTTTCTTCCTGCGCGCCCGCGGCGAGTCGCTGCGGGAGCTCGTCCTGGGAGGCCGGTCGTCGCGCGCCGAGGCGCGCCTCGGGATGCTCCTGGTTCCCGCCCTCGTCGCCGGGGTGATCGCGGGGACCGCGCTGCTCGGCTGGCTCGCGCCCGGCCTGCGCAACGTCCCCGAGAATCCGTTCGAGTCGCTGCTCGACACGCCGGGGCGCGTGGCGCTGTTCGCCGTCGTCGCGATCGTGGCGGGCGGCATCCGGGAGGAAATGCAGCGTGCGTTCATCCTGCGCCGCTTCGAGCAGCACCTCGGCGGAGGCTGGCTCGGCCTCGTCATCTTCAGCACCGCCTTCGGCCTGGGCCACCAGATTCAGGGTTGGGACGCAGCCATCCTGACCGGGTTTCTCGGCGCGGCGTGGGGGGCGATCTACCTCATCCGTCGCAGCGCCGTCGCACCGATGGTGAGCCACGCCGGATTCAACGTGGCGGAGATCCTGCTGGCGCTCGCCGCGGCGGGGAGCGGTTGAGGCCGGAGCACCGCGCTCATCGCAACCGATTGCGGTCGGCCCGACGGAACCGCCAAGTGGCGGCGCTCACGGCCGCTGGCACGGGGCCGCCGAGTGCCGGCGCTTACGGCTGCTGATCGAAGCGCGCGATCGGAGCTCGCCGCTCCAGGCCCGCGATCCAGTCCTCGACCGCCGCGTCGCGCCGCGCCCTCATCCGCTGCCGAGCCGCCTCGCGCGCCTCGTCGTAGGGCAGCCGACGCCCGCCTTCCCGAAACTCCTCGGCGCGCTCCTCGTAGTACGCCCGCAGGTCTTCCTCCGCGGGCTCGCGTGCGCCGAAGCGGTCCCGCAGATAGGACGCCCGCCTCGCTTCGTCGCGCAGAATCTGGCGCAGATCGTCGAGCGAGAGCCCCGTGCGCGCGAGGAGACCCTCGAAGGCACCCCGGTCCGGAAAGCGCGTGGCGACCTCGTCGAGCGCCGCCTCGATGCGCGCCGGAGGGGGGCCCTCCACCAGCAGCCGGTCGGCCTCGTCGAGCACCAGGCGCCGGTCGATCAGGTGATCGAGCACGCGCCGCTCGGCGTCGAGCTTCCCCCCGTCCACCTCGGACAGCCCCAGCTCGAGGAACGCGCGGACGTCGGACGCGGTGATGACGTGGCCGGAGACGACCGCGAGAATGCGGTCGAGCGTCTGCGCGGAGACCGACAGCGGCACCGCCAGCACGCCGGCGGTCGCGAGCACGCGCGCGCCGCGGGCCGCGGCGGCGAGCCCGCTCCGCAGCCTGGCGCCGGACCGGCACGGGGCCGGCCATTCGTCGCCTGACGGCTTCGCGCGGCGCCCAGCCAAGCCTGCAGGGAGTCTGCGCCTCCGGTGGGGAGGCGGCGCCGTTCTACGGCGCAGGCCTAGAACGCCTGCCCGATGCTGAAGTGAAGCTGGGTGAGGCACTCCAGGCCCTCCCGGTCGCCGCATCCGTACTCGTACCGTTCCCCGAGCTTGAACCCCAGCTCCACCCGGATCGGCCCGATGGGCGATGCGTAGCGCAAGCCGAATCCCGCGCCGCCGCGGAGATGCTGGAGATCCATGTGCTGGACCCGATGATAGACGTTGCCCGCGTCGAGGAACGTCACGATGCCGACGGACGGCGTCAGGCGGATGCGGAGCTCGCTGTTCAGGACCACCATCGCGTGCCCGCCCAGCGGGAAGCCCGTTCGATCGATCGTGCCCCCCTTCCGGTCGAAGGGCTGACCCAGACGGTCGAACGCGAAGCCCCGGACGCTCGTGTCGCCGCCGGCGAAGAACCGCTCGCTGATCGGCAGACCCGGATCGATGAGCGGCAGCTCCGCCAACGGGTCGTCGCGGCTGCCCGCCACGTAGTGGGGGAACTTCCAGGCCAGTCCGAGGCGGGCGCCGCCGGCAAAGACGAGCCGGGACATGCCGGCGACCGTGCGGTAGAGGAAGCCCTGGAGAACGGTCTTCGCGAACCCGACCTGTGACCCGGCCGCACGCAGGGCCACCTCGGCGTCAATGCCCAGCGTCCCGCCGCGCGACGGGTCGAAAGGGTTGTCGCGGGTGTCGAGGACCTGTCCGAACGAGAAGGTCGAGAGCCGCACGTCCGGGAACAGGCGATCGACGATGTCGCCGTCCTCGCGGCTGAGCTGCTCGTTCGAGGTGTCGTTCATCCCGAAGCGGTAGCCGGCGGTGGTCCGCAGCACCGGTGAGACCTGCCGCGTGAACTGCGCAATCCCGCCGCGGCTCGACAGGTCGAACCCGGGCCGGATGGCCTGCTCCACGAAGCCCTGCACGAGCACGTCCCAGCCGAGCCCGAACGTCCGAGGCTCGCGGTACGTGCCCAGTACGCGGTACTCGTTGAACCCCAGCGTCGTCGTCCGCTGCGCCAGCTCCGGGTCCGCGGGATCGTTCTTGCGCCGAAAGCTTGCCCGCGTGAAGAAGTCGAGCGACCGGTTCCCACCGAACAGGTTGCGCCGACCGATCTCGAAGAACCCTCGCGGCGCAAGCTCGATGTCCTCGACGGCGCGGCTGCCCGCCGCGCCCGTCCGCCGGCGCAGGCGCTGCGACCCTTCCAGCCCGCCTCCGTACGCCACCCGGGTGGCCGGGGCCTCCTCCACCTCGATGATCAGGTCTCGCCGATCGAGTGCGCCGTGGCTGAACTCCCGGATGTCGATGCGGCGGAAGATGCCGAGCGCGTTCAGTCGGCGCCGCGTCTCGGCGATCTCGTCGAGACCGAGCGGCATCCCGGGCGCGAGCGGGATCTCGCGGCGCACCGCCTCCGCCGTAACCCGCCGATTGCCGACCACGAGCACGTGGTCGACGCGCACCTGGCGCCCCTCCCGCACCCGGAAGACCAGGTCGACCTGGCGCAGGTCGTCGGAGAAGCGGCGTTCGACGGTCACGAGGGCCTGCTCGTAGCCCTCGTTGAGGTAGCGGGTCAGCACGGCAAGGCGATCGGCTTCGACCTGCGGCCCGTAGTAGGGGGATCCGACGCTCGCGCCGACCGTCGACTCGAGCGCGGCGCGGTCCCACGCCGTGATGCCGTCGAACGCGATGGACCGTATCGACGTGCGTTCTCCCTCGTCGATCTCCACCCTGCAGGCCACCTCGACCGGCGCCGCTCCGTCGCCCTCCGCAACCGTCATGAGCACCGGCACGGCGTCGGCGGTCGCAAACCCGAGGCGGTGGTAGTGCTCGACGATCGCGTCGAGCCCGCGCTCGATATCGGCCACCACGAGCGGTCCACCCAGGTCGACCCCCACGAGCGGCTCCAGCGTCGGCGTGGGAACCGCTTCGTTGCCCCGAAAGGCAAGGTCGGCCAGGCGGTAGAGGGGACCGCGCGCGACGGTGAAGACGACCGACAGATCGTCCCCCGCCAGCGACCGCGCGTGGGTCACGGCGGCGTCCCGGTAGCCCAACTGCCGGAGATGCTCGGCGATCCGCCGGCCATCGTCCTCCAGCAGATCCTCGTTGACCGTTGCCTCGCGCTCGATGGTCACGAGCTCGGCCACGTTGCCGCCGGGAACCGCATCGCCGGCGAAGGCGACGGTGACGCGCGGGCCGCGGCGCACGCTGAGCAGCACGTTGACCGTCCGTCCTCCGTCGCGCTCCTCCACGTCGTGGCTCAGCCGTGCCTCGTAGAAGCCCTCGGCGCGGAGCTCCGCCTCGTATTCGCTCAGCCGCCGATCGAGCTCGGCGCCGTCGTAGGGCAGCCCGCGGCGGAGCTGCAGGCGATCGAGCAGGCGGCGATTGAGGGCCGGGGAAGAGACGCCGCTTATCGGAACGCGTTCGATCACGGCCCGCGGGCCGGCGTCGAGGTCGATCCGGAGCTCGCCCTGCGCACCGTCCCGGGCGACGTCGGGCTCGATGCGGGGTCGAAAGAAGCCCCGCCGGCGCAGGTAGCGGCGGAGCGTGCCGACGAGGGGATCGATCGCCTCGACGCCGAAGACGGCGCCGAACGCCTGTCGAACCGCCAGCTCCAGATCGTCGGCGGGCACCCCGAGCTGTCCCCGAAAGCGAACGCGCTCGATGAGCGCCAGGGGCGGCAGCACGTAGCGCAGAGCAACGCCGGCGGGTCGGGGGGTCGCTTCCACCCGCACGCCGCCGTAGCGTCCCGTGCTGTACAGATGCGTCAGGCTCTCGCGTACCTGGCGCATCGCGAGAGGCTCTCCGATGCGGGTCTCGACCAGCTCCGCCGCCGCCGGGTCATCCGCCGGGCGACCGTCGCTCACGAAGTCGACGGCGACCACGCGCCGCCCGATGAGCCCGTCGATCTGGGCCGAAACCGGGCCGGTGGCGGCGAGCATCGCGACGCACGCCGCGGGCGCCAGCCCGGCGCGCCGGGCGTCAGAACGCATGGCGCACTCGGAAGTCGAGCGCGTAGGTCTGATCCTCGTTCTGTGACACTACCCAGGAGAGGCGATCCGTCGCGTCGTACTCGAGGATCATGATCACATCCTGGTTGGCCCCGCTCAGGGCGCGCGAGAACGTGACGTGCGCCCGATCCGAGATCCGCTTGCCGATCAGCACCCGCGCCGTCGGCACCAGCAGTATCGACTCCGACGTGGTCGGGTCGTCGAGCGAGGGCACGATCTCGAACGTGTCGACGCCGAAATTGCGCTCGACGACCTGGCCGACGCCGGAGGACACGGGGTTCGTGAGCAGCCGCGCCCCGGCCGCCTGCAGCAGTTCCTGCTGGGAGGATTCGCGGGCTCGCAGGGTGCGGATCTCCGCCTGTTGCGGATCCCGCAGGTCGCCGAGCAGCAGGCCCACGATCTCGAACTGCTGCAGCGGCGGGTCGGACGAGAACTCCAGCTCCGGCGCCGACGGCCCGCCCCACGAGCCGCTCAGCCCGAGCGTCACCCGGTAGGTCTGCCCCGGAACCCGGATGTCGGTCTCCACCTCCACGTCGAAGGCGGGCTGGATCGCGATCGGGTTCGAGAAGCTGACGTTGCCGCGCGTGATGCGGTACCGGTTGCCCTCGAAGAAGACCTGCCCCCGCTCGATCTCGGCGTTGCCGAAGAGCAGCGGGCGACTGGACGTGCCGCGCAGCGTAAACTCGGCGCTGGCGACGATCTGGGAGTTCGTGTCGTTGATGCGCAGGGTCGACGGCGCCAGGATGCGGAGGTCGAAGCCGAGCGGCAGCGACTCGGCACCGCCGGCCGGCTCATCCACCTCCGCGGCGAGCGGCAGTGCGAGCAGCGAGGTGCCCGGCCCCAGCAGGTCCAGCCAGATGGCCTCCCGCACGAAGACCGTGCCGCCCAGGGTCGGCGCCGCCGCCGATCCGGTGAGCGTCAGATCCGCGTCCGCCGTCGACCGGATGCCCGCCGGGTAGCGCAGGTTCATTCCGGTGGCCTGCGCCGTCAGGTTGAAGTCGCCCAGTCCGTAGCCTCGGAGCCCCACTCGGCCGCCGAACAGGAGCCGCCCGCCGCCCAACTGCGCCGTCACCTCGTCGAACCCCACGCCGTCCCGGTCGAACACCAGGCGCCCCTCGATGGCGTCGAGGGCGTGCGGCAGGGAGAAGTGGCGGATGCGGCCGCGCGTGACCCGCGCCTCTCCCGTCAGCACCGGATTCCGCCACGAGCCGCCGACCTGCGCCCGCACGCGGGTCTCGCCCGAGCTCCGCACGTCGGGGGCGAGTCCCCCGAGCACGGCGAGGTTGACGTCGCCCTCGACGCCCACGGCCATGCGCTCGTCGCCGAGATCCACCTGGCCCGTCAGCTCGAGCCGCGTCCCCTCCCCCGCGAGACGGAACTGCTCGAGCTGCAGCACCCGTTCCGCCACCGAGAGGCGAATCGGCCCGTCGTTGCCGGCCGAGTAGTCGAAGAGCGTCAGCTCGAGCTGCTCGGCCTCGATGCCGACCGCCAGTCGATCGAAGTCCCGCAGCGGCCCTCGGACGCTGACGGTGCCGCTCGCGACCAGCGCGATCGACTCGGCCAGCTCCGGGCGCAGGGCCCGGACGAAGGGATCGAGGCGGGTCCCGCTGGCGCGCAGGTGCAGCTCGGCGTCGGCGTCTCCGGCGAGGGCGATGCGACCCGCCCCCGATACCGCCAGACGCGGCGAGGCCGCCTCCATCTCGACCTGCATCGCGTCTCCGTCGACTTCGAGCCGGCCGGTCACCTGGCCCACGCTCGCGCCCGAGATCGCCAGGTCGGCGATGGTCCCGTCCAGCGTGTAGCGCGGCGCCTCGAACGCGCCGGCGCCGGAGACCGTGAAGTCCAGCGCGCCGGTCACCGGCGCACCTGCCCGCTCCGCCACCAGCGCCGTCTCCAGAGCGAGACCGAGCCCGTCGGCGTTGACCGAGTAGGTGCCGTTCCAGCGGATGTACATCGCCCCGGTGACGCGGCCAGCCCCCTTGCGCACCTCGAACCCCTCGAGCCATACGCCGTCGCCGTCGAAGCGCAGGCCGGCATCCGCCCGGTCGAACGGCTCGCCGTAGGCGAGGCCCCGCCCCAGCGCGAGCGTGCCGTCGCCGAAGGGCCGCCGGTAGGCCCCGCGCAGCCGGATGGTTCCGGTGAGCGGACCGTCGATCGGATAGCCCACCACCCGGAAGGCGTCCCGCACGTGCTGCGCCGGGAGCTCCGTCAGCCCGAAACGCGCATCGATCTCGACTTCGTCCTCGCCCTCGTCCGCGCCGGCACCCTCCGGCGGCCGGCCGAGCGCGAACCTCCCGTCGACGGTCAACAGGGTCGGACCGCGCCGGAAGGCGCCGCCGGCCACGTCGAGATAGGCGCCCTCGACGACCACATCTCCTTCCCCGTGCCCCCAGTCGACGTTCCAGGCCCGGATGTCGTCGCCATCGAACCGCGCCTCGATGCGCGGCGCGAGAAAGGTGCCCCGCATGACGCCCTGCATCTCCCCGCGGCCGGCGACCTCGATGGCACCCGTCGGGCGGCCGAACGCCGTCATCACCGCCACCATGACGCGATCCGCCTCCTGCCAGTCCGTGCTGCGCACGTGGAAGGGGATGCTCGAGTCGCGGCCCCAGGCCGTCCGCCCGCCGAACGTGATCGAGGTCAGCGGCGTCGCCGCCCAGCTCGGCCCGATGCGCACCTCGTCGGCGTCGAAGTCGTACCCGATATCCGCCCCCAGCGGGAATCGCCACGGCGTCTCGTCGGGTGCGAACGCGGCACCCGCGTACGGCCAGCGGGCGCCGTCGGCGGCGGGAGCGGCGGTGCGGGACAGCAAGGGCGTGGCGGGCGGTGGCGCAACCGCCAGACGACCGTCGCCCCGGCGGTCCGAGAAGTCGCCGACCGGCCAGGCGAGCCGCGTCCGTCCGCCGGCCGTCCCCTGCGGGCGGGCGCCGGCGACGGCGAGCTCGGGCAGCAACGCGCCGAGGTCGATGCCATCGTAACGGGCGTCGAACGTGGCCAGGGCCGGCGTCTCCGCGCCGAGCGGCGCCATGCCGTAGGAGAAGTCCAGCTCGCCTCCGTAGAAGCCCGACTGCGCCTCCGTCACCGCGAAGCGGTCGCTGGTCCAGACCAGGTCGCCGGCGAGCGCGGGGAACGACAGTCCCTGCAGCGAGGGGTCCGGGGCGGAGAAGCTCCCCGTCAGCTCGCGCCCGCCGTCGAAGATGTGCCACGAACCGCGGAACTCGGCGTCGCCGGCAACGGTGAAGTCGTCGCCCGCGAAGAAGATGTCCTTCATCGCCGCGAGGTCGATCGACTGTCGTAGGTCTGCTCGGGCCAGGCGAGCAGATCCAGGCGCCCCGTCAGGCGGGCGTCGAAGCCGGTCATCCGCAGGTCCAGCCGGGTCAAATCGACCAGCGCGCCGTCGAGAACGTAGTCCGCGTCGACGTCGGTCGTCATCGGCTCGAAGTCGCCGATCCGGACCGTGCCTCCGCGGAACGACATCCGGCCGCCGTACCCCGTTCCCTTCGCCAGGGTCAGATCGACGTCGCGGGCAACGACGCTCCAGGGCGCGCCGTGGTCCTCGAAGAGAAACTCGCCCTCGTGGGCGCGCAACTGCTGCACCGTGGTGACGATGCGCCGCGGCCGTTCCTCCTCAGGCGCGCTCGCGGCCTCCGGCGGAACCGGACCCGGCACGCCGGCGGTCGTCTCCGGCGCCGGCGGCGGCTCGCCGTCGTCTTCGCGGCGGGGGGCGAACGGCGGGAAGCTGTTGCGACCGTCCTCGAACGCCTCCACCACCATGCGCCAGCCCTGCATGTCGACGTCGTCCACCAGGACCTCACCCTGGAGCAGCGGCAGCCAGGCGGTGGAGATGACGATCCGCTCACCGT
>JAGWAJ010000013.1:45097-55394 GCA_021296475.1 Acidobacteriota bacterium | reverse complement strand
CGCGGCGGGGGGGGCGGCGGGCGCGGCGGCGAGCGCGCCGCTCTGGTCGGCCCCGCCGAGCGCCGTGCAACAGGGCGCTGCCGCGGGGGGCGCGGCTGCGTTGCCGGGCGCCGATGGGGAGCCACGCGCAGCGCGAGCCGCGCAGGACGCCGGCTCGCGCCGGCTCGTCGCGGTCATCGCCGACCTCCACCTCGGCCCCGGCCGTGACGAAGAGGGCACTTGGCTACCCGGGGAGGACTTCCGTTGGGGGGACGAGCTCGCCCAATTCCTCGTCGCGCTCGACACGGAAGGCGCAGGGGCGACGGACCTCCTCCTGAACGGCGACACGTTCGACCTGACCCGGCCGGGGGACGCGGGCTGCGAATACGACGATCCGGCGCTGGGGTGCACGGAGCCGGAGGCGCTCGCCCGCCTCGACCGCTTGGTTGCGGCGCATGCGGACGTCGTCGACGCACTGGCGGCTTTCGCGGCGTCGGGGACGAACCGCGTCTTCGTCGTGCCGGGCGAGCATGACGCGGCGCTGCTGTTTCCCTCCGTGCGGCGTCGCGTCGAGGAAGCGCTCGGCGCGCCGGAGGGGGGGGCGGCGGTGGCGGCGGACGGCTTCTGGCAGTCGGACGACGGGCAGATCCACGTCGAGCACGGGCACCAGATCGGCTGGCGGGTAGACCGGTTCGACGCGTGGCCGGCGCCGTTCGTCGAGCGCGACGGCCGCCGGCATCTGGCGCGGCCGGGGCCGGCGCGGGCCGTCGACCGGGTCTTGGACGAGCTGGAGGCGCGCTATCCCGTCATCGACAACTTCGCCGACGAGGGCGCCGGGCTGACGCACGGGCTGGCGGCCGAAGGGACGAGCGACCTGGGAGCGGCGGCACCGGCCCTGCTCCGCTACGTCCTCTTTCGGATGCCGTGGCAGCAGTTCCGGGTCGACCTCGACGCCGGGGACGTGCAGCCGCCCTCGTGGAATCTCGGCGCCGTGCTGGAGCAGGGACCGTCGTTCCTGGTCGACTCGCTCCCGAGCGACCACCCGTTCAGGCCGCTGGCGCAGCAGGCGCAGGCGGCCGGCCGCCTCGATGAGATGATGGAGGGGCTGGGCGACGACGAACTGATCGCCCTCTGCGACTACCGTGCCGCGGCGCGGCGCGCCCGACGGCGTTTCGAGCGCGTGCTCACGCAATTCGATCCGCAGGGCCCGCCGGTGCGCGAGTGCCCGCGCCATCCCGACAGCCGCGGCGGGTTGTTCGACTACTTCTGGCGGACGCGGGACCGGCTCTACGGCGGTCGCCTGGAGGAGGCCCAGGCGGCTCGTGCCCCGGACGCGCCGCCGATAGCGGTCTTCGTCCACAACCACACGCATCTGGTCGACTGGCGGCAGCGGGTGCTGGAACTGACGCGGCTCGGGCGCACCGTGATCGTCGACGGCTTCTCGCCGGTCCGCAACGCCCTGGCACCGGTGGTGGTCAACGGCGGGCCCTGGCACCGGACGATCACGCCGGTGCAGTTCGGGCGCCTGCGCGGCGAGCACGGGCTGTCGGACGCGGAACTGCTCCGCGCCCTGCGACCCGAGCATCTCCCGCCCTGCTACGGCTTCGTTCGCATCGACCCATACGAGGACGCGCCGGGCCTTCCCGCGATCCGCTACTGGCGTGCGACCGACGACGGCACGGGCTGGGAGATGGCCGAGTCGTGCGGCCGGCAGCCCGAGCTCTGAGGGCGTGGATCCGATCCCGCAACGAGCATCTGCAGACCTCGGCTTGAACATCAAGCTCGATGAGAACCTCGGCCGTCGCGGCGCGCAGGAGGACGCGTGATTCGGGCTCGCGCGTACCGGTCGGAACACCTGCCCGGCGGTCTTGGGGAATTCGCGCCCGGCCGCGGCGAGCGGCGCCTGGGAGCCCCGTCGTTGACACCCCCGCGGGCACCCACTACGATTCTGGGATCCAGATGACGAGACGCAAGGTGTCGGGTCTGTGGGCGGGGGTCGTTCTCGTTGCGTACGCGGCTGCCGGGTCGCTTGCGCCGGTTTCCCTGGCCGCGCAGACCGCAGGGGGAGACCCGGCGGTAGCGGCCGTGGGGGCGGCGGGAGGGGAGACCGAGCGCGCGGCGCACCGCGCTCTGGTGGACCGCTACTGCGTCACCTGCCACAACGACGGCGTGGTCAGCGGCCGCGACCGGCCGCGGTCGGCGCTGGTCAGCCAGCTTCGCGGCGTCGGCCTGACGCTCGATACGCTCGACCTCGCCGAGGTCGGGCGGCACGCGGGGGAGTGGGAGAAGGTGGTCCGCAAGCTGCGCGGCGGCGTCATGCCGCCGGCGGGGCGGCCGCGGCCCGATGCCACCGAGCTGGAGGGCTTCCTCACCTGGCTGGAGGACGAGCTCGACCGTGCCTGGGCGGTCACGCGCGACCCCGGTCGCACCGCGACCTTCCACCGCCTGAACCGCACCGAGTATCGGAATGCCATCCGCGACCTGCTGGCGGTGGAGATCGACGAGGTCGATTTCCTGCCGGCAGACGACGCGAGCTTCGGGTTCGACAACATCGGCGGCATCCTGCGGATGTCGCAGTCCCTGATGGAGCGCTACCTCGATGCGGCGCGGACCATCAGCCGCCTCGCGGTCGGCAGTCCGCCGCCGGCGGTCGCGGCCGACACCTACGAGGCGGCGCAGGATCTGCCGCAGCACGGACGGGTCGAGGAGCTCCCGTTCGGGACGCGCGGCGGCCTCTACGTCGAGCACCTCTTCCCGCGGGACGCCGACTACGACGTGCGGGTCGAGCTGACCGGCACGCGGAACCTAACCGAGAACCACGACCTCGAGGTGACGGTCGACGGCGAGCCGGTGAAGCTCGTCACGCTGGGGCCGGCGCCGGACGGGGCACCGGACAACCCGTACGCGCAGGCCTCCATCATCGACTTCCGGGTGCCGGTCACGGCCGGCCCGCGCGAGGTCGGCGTCACGTTCTTCAAGAAGCCGTCGGCGCTGGTCGAGCAGGTCCGCGAGCCGTTCCCGAATCCGCGCGTGGCGGGGAACACGGGCGGCCTGGCCGGCAGGCAGCCGTTCGTCCGCAGCGTCACCATTGCCGGGCCGTACGGGGGCACGGGGGTGGCGGAGACGCCCTCGCGGGAGCGCATCTTCTCCTGCCGGCCGGCCGGAGGGGGCGACGAATCGGCCTGCGCGCACGACATCCTCTCCAACCTCGCGCGCCGCGCCTTCCGGCGGCCGGTGGCGCCGGACGACGACGAGCTCGGCGTGCTGCTCGACTTCTACGAGCGGGGACGTAGCGGCGGCACCTTCGAGGACGGGATCGAGCTCGCGCTGCGGCGGCTGCTGGTCAGCCCGGAGTTCCTCTACCGCGTCGCGGCCGAACCGGAGGACCTCGAGCCGGGGACGCCGTACCGACTTTCCGACCTCGAGCTCGCGTCGCGGCTGTCGTTCTTCCTCTGGAGCAGCATTCCGGACGACGAGCTGCTCGACGCGGCCGAGCGGGGCCGCCTGAGCGACCCGGCCGAGCTCGAACGCCAGGCGCGCCGGATGGTGGCGGACCCGCGCTCCGAGACGCTGACGACCAACTTCGCAGCCCAGTGGCTGCAGCTCCGCAACCTGGAGACGACGGTGCGTCCGGGCGACCCGTTCTCGGTCGCCTTCGACGAGTCGCTGCGGCAGAGCATGCTGCGCGAGACGGAGCTCTTCGTCGACAGCATCGTCCGCAACGACCGGAGCATGGTGGAGCTGCTGACCGCCGACTACACCTTCCTGAACGAGCGGCTGGGCGATCACTACGGCCTTCCCGGCGTTGCCGGCAGCCACTTCCGGCGCGTCGAGCTGCCGGCCGCGGACCCGCGGCGCGGGATTCTCGGCCACGGCAGCATCCTGACGCTGACGTCCCACGCCATTCGGACGTCGCCGGTCCTGCGCGGCAAGTGGATCCTCGACAACCTGCTGGGTACCCCGCCGCCGGACCCGCCGGCGAACGTTCCGGCGCTGAACGACCAGCGGACGCAGGCCAAGCGCCCGACGGTGCGCGAGCGGCTCGAGGCGCACCGCGACAATCCGGCGTGCTCGGCGTGCCACGCGATGATCGACCCAACCGGCTTCGCGCTAGAGAACTTCGACGCCATCGGGCGCTGGCGGGAGGTCGACGAGTCGTTCAACCCGATCGATCCGTCCGGCGTGCTGCCTGACGGCCGCGCGTTCGACGACGTCGCCGGGATGCGGCAGGCGCTGGTCGCCGACCCGGAGCAGTTCGTCACCACCGTGACCGAGAAGCTGATGACCTACGCCCTCGGCCGCGGGCTCGACTACTACGACATGCCGTCGCTCCGCCGCATCGTGCGCGGTGCGTCGGAAGACGACTACCGGATCCAGAGCGTCATCCTGGGCATCGTCGCGAGTGACCCGTTCCTGATGAGGAGATCGCAGTCATGATCGTCACCCAGAAATCGCTGTCTCGCCGGACCGTGCTGCGTGGCCTCGGCGCAACGGTCGCCCTGCCGCTGCTCGACGCCATGGTGCCGGCGCTGTCGGCCGCAGCCCGCTCGGTGACGGCGCCGGTGCCGCGACTGGCGTTCTTCTACATCCCGAACGGAATCCTCCCGCGCGTCTTCCATCCCGAAGGGAAGGGCGGGCCGGACTTCGCGCTGTCGCCGGTGCTGAGCCCGCTGGCGGCGCACCGGGACCGGATGACGGTCGTAACCGGCCTCAGCAACTCCGGCGTCGTGAGCCCGAACGAGGGCGGCGGCGTCCACACGCGCGCCCACGGCGGGTGGCTGAACGGCATCCTCCCGAAGCGGACGGAGGGGGCGGACATCCGGGCCGGCAAGACCATCGACCAGTACGCGGCCGACAAGCTCGGCGCGGACACCGCGCTCCGCTCGCTGGAGCTCACCACGGAGTCGAACTACCAGGTCGGCAACTGCGAGAACGGCTACAGTTGCGCCTACCGCAACTCCACGTCCTGGCTGACGGAGACGACCCCGTTGCCGCACGAGCGCGATCCGCGCGTCGTCTTCCAGCGGCTGTTCGGCGACGGCGGCAGCGTCGAGGCCCGGCTGGCGCAGATGAAGACCGACCGCAGCATTCTCGACTCGGTGACCGACAGCATCCACCGGCTGGAGCGGCGCGTCGGCGTCCAGGACCGTGCGGCCGTCGACGAGTACCTGCAGTCAATCCGCTCCATCGAGCGCCGCATTCAGCGCACCGAGGAGACCAACACCACCACGCCGTTGCCGCAGGTCGACCAGCCGGCCGGCGTCCCCGACGACTACGAGGAGCACGTAGGTCTGCTGCAGGACATGCTGGTGCTGGCGTATCAGGCCGACATCACGCGCGTGAGCTGCATGCAGATGGCGCGCGAGACGAGCGGGCGGACCTACCCGGGCATCGGGGTCCCGGAGGCGCATCACACCGTCTCGCACCACCAGCAGGACCCGCACAACATCGCCCAGTACACGAAGATCAGCCAGTACCAGATGACGCTCTTCGCCAAGCTGGTCGACAAGATGCGCGCGACGCCGGACGGCGACGGGACGCTGCTCGACCACAGCATCCTGCTGCACGGGGCCGGAATGGGCGACGGCGACCAGCACACGCCGTACAACCTCCCGATCACGTTGATGGGCGGCGGCTGCGGCCAGCTCGGTGGCAACCGGCACCTCGTCTACGAGATGCACACCCCGTTCATGAACCTGGGCCTGACGCTGCTCGAGAAGGTCGGCGTCAAGGTCGACCGCATCTCCGACAGCACGGGACCGCTGACGGGGGTGTAGCGGCCGGCGGACAGGCGACGATCGGTGGGCTGGGATCGACGCTCGCGGCAGCCGGCTCGGGGCCGGCTGGGGGCACGAGGTAGCGGCATGCATGACAGCAAAGTGAGAGGGTCGTACGGGCCGGCGGTGCTGGCTGCGGCCGCCCTTCTGGCCACGGGTCTGGCTGGCGCTCCGGCGGAGGCGGCAGCGCGTCGTGATGCACCGCTCGTCGCGGCCGTGAAGTCGGCCGACGTCGATACGGTGCGCGCGCTGGTCGGTGATCGGGCCGTCGACGTGAACGAGGCGGAGCCGGATGGCGCGACCGCGCTCCACTGGGCCGTGCACCGCAACGCCGCCGAGCTGGTCGACCTGCTCCTGGCAGCCGGCGCCGACGTCTCAGTGGCCAACCGGTACGGCGTGCAGCCGATCTCGCTCGCGGCCGAGAACGGGAACGCCGGCATCCTCGCGGCGCTCCTCGACGCCGGCGCCGACCCCAACGCCACGTTGCCGGAGGGCGAGACGGTGCTGATGACCGCCGCCCGCACCGGCGATGCCGCGTCGATTCGAGCGTTGCTGGTCCGCGGCGCCGACCCCAACGCCCGCGACCGTTTCCGTGGCCAGACGGCGCTGATGTGGGCCGCTTCCCGGAACAATGCGGACGCCGTGCACGCCCTGGCCGAGCTGGGAGCCGATCTGCACGCGCAGACCGAGTCTGCGACGCGTCCGCCGAACGGGAACCGGCTCTTCTACGCGCCGCCGCCCACCGGATTCACCGCGCTGATGTTCGCGGCGCGCGGCGGCCACCTGGACGCCATGCGCATCCTGCTCGCGGCCGGCGCGAACATCAACGACACGCTGTCGGACGGGCAGAGCGCGCTGGTGGTCGCGGTGGCCAACGCCAACTGGGAGCTCGCCGACTACATGCTCGACCGGGGGGCCGATCCGAACCTGGCCGGCGCAGGCTGGAATGCACTGCACCAGTTGCTGCGCACGCGCCGGATGAACACCGGCTTCGGCTTCCCGGCGCCGATCCCGAGCGGCAGCGTCGATAGCATCGACGTGCTCAAGAAGATGATCGCGCTCGGCGGCGACGTCGACGCCCGGATGACGACCAACGGCATGAAGGACGGGCAGCGCAACCGGCTGAATCGCCTCGGCGCGACGCCGTTCTTCCTGGCCGCCAAGGTGACCGACACCGAGGCGATGCGCGTGCTCGTCGACGCCGGCGCCGACACGGTCACCCCGAGCGCCGACGGCACGACCCCGCTGATGGTCGCGGCCGGTCTCGCCATCTGGAACCCCGGCGAGGACGGCGGCTCGCTGCCGGGGCAGGAGGACGAGGTGCTCGAGGCGGTGCGGATGTGCGTCGAGCTCGGCAACGACATCCACGCCGTCAACTACCGCGGCGAGACGGCCCTGCACGGCGCCGCGTTCCGCGGCGCCAACAACGTCGTCGAGTACCTCGTCGAGCAGGGCGCCGACCTCGACGCCCGGACCGCTCGCGGCTACTCTCCGCTCGCCATCGCCGACGGCTTCAGCTACTCCGACTTCTACAAGGCGCAGAAGCACACGGCAGGGCTCCTGCGCGAGCTGATGGAGGCCCGCGGCATCCCGGCCGACGGCGCCGGGCACGCCATCCCCGGCAGCGTCTGCTTCGACTGCCTGCAGACCCGCGGCGACCAGATTCGGGAGCGGGTCGAGTGGGAGGCGGAGCTCGAGGCCGAGTTCCGCGCGCAACTCGAGGCCGGGCAGGAACAGTAGCCCACCACCCTTCCATGGTCCGCCCCGTTCGACGGCGCGGGCTCCGGACACCGTTCGTCACTGCTGGTCGCGCTCGACGCGTAGCGTCTCCAGTTCGGCGATCGCTTCGAGGTCCTTGACCCGTCCGGCCGACCGCTTGAGGTGGATCAGGCGCTCGAGGGTCACGCAGCGACACGTCACGCCGAACGCCGTTACCTCCTCGGAATCCGGCAGGAGCCGTTCGTACGTACCTCCGCCGGCGATCTCTCCGAGCAGATCGATGGGGCCGAGCGTTGTCGCCAGCGTGAAGTTGAGACCGCGCGCGAGCGTCTCGGCGTCCCAGCGGAAAGGGAGGTCGGGAGGGGCCCCGCGGAGGCGGGGGGCGTGAGCCGCGAGCGCGTTCACGAGCCGAGCCAGGTTGTCGGGCGTGCGCTGGTAGACAACGTCGACGTCGAGCGTCAACCGGGCCGAGCCGTGCACCGTGGCGGCCGCGCCGCCGACCAGGATGTATGCGACGTCCTGGTCGGCGAGGGTTCGGAGGAGGCTGGCGAAGTCGGTCACGGCCGGCGCCGCGCGGCGCGACCTGCTCTCCGCAGCTCGTCGGCGAACCGTTGAAGCTCCATCAACTGCCGCAGCCGGTCCTCGACACTGAGCTTCAGGTTCTCTCGCAGCAGGGTTCGGTCGACACCGGTCTTGTACGCCTCGATGACCGGGTCGGGGAGCGGCGGAGCGGTGCGGTCCACACCCGCGAGTCTACACTCGCCGGCGGGCCGCCGACGTCGCCGGCACCACCCGATCACGCGTCGACGGGCCCCGGGCCCGCCAATCGTCGCCTGCGGCTCCGCTCGGCGCCCAGCCATGCCTGCCAGGAGTCTGCACCCTTCTTCGGCGCAGACTCCTGGCCCCGAACCGGCGACGCGCCGGCTCGAGGGGCCCAGCACCTCACCTTACCGCTCTTACTGCGCGGCTCTTACTGCGCGGCCTCCCGGGCTGCCGGCACGTTGCCATGCGGCTTGAGCGCCGCCACCCCGGGGCCGGACGGCCCGCGCAGCGTGAACCAGAGGGTGCCCTCGGCGTCGCGGTCGAGCTTCGGCGTGTGGGCCGCGAGCTCGGGGAACGGGAAGTAGGTGAACTCGTTCGTCACCTGGTCGAACCGCACCAGCGAGTTGTAGATGCCGTTCTCCACCCACAGGTTGTCGTCGGCGTCCGGCCAGACGTCGTAGGGGTTGCCGTCCTTGAGGGGCAGCGTGTACTCGGTGACGGCCGAGGTCACGGGGTCGATCTTCGAGATGGCGTTCCCGAAGTAGTGGGCCGCCCAGATCTTGCCGTCGGCGTCGATGGCCGGGCGGCGCGCCGGGTTGGCGAGGGGGTAGGAGCGCCACGCCGCCGTCTCCTGGTTGTACATGAAGATGGCCGGGGTGTGCAGGCCGACCGCCCAGACGCGGTCCTGCCGGTCGACGACGATGCCGTAGCCGCTGAAGCCGGCCAGCGGCTCCCACTCGGTGAAGTCGCGGGCGGCGAGGTCGAAGCGGCCGATCCGGCCGGCGGAGGCGAAGTAGGTGTACCAGAAGCTCCCGCGGGAGTCGACCCACACGCTGTGGGGGCCGGCGCCCTTCGTCGGCATCGGATAGCGCACGATTTCGCCGGTGGCCGGATCGAGCTCGCCGAAGTGATCGCCGGTCAGCTCCACCCAGTAGACGCGGCCGCGGTGCTCCACGATTCCGTGCGGCGTGACGTTGATGTTCTCCGGGTTGTCGATCCAGTACTCCGTCGTGCGGCGCTGGAAGTCCGGGTCCCGGCTGTCGAGACGGATGATGGAGTTCGAGCCGTTGCCGGACACCCAGATGACGCCCGGCTCGACGAGGCTCGCGAAGACGCTGTGGATGCTGCCCCGCGGGGGCGCGCCGTTGGCCAGCCGCCGTTGCGGCCCCCGGTTCAGCTCGTACTCGATGTAGACCGCCTCGGACAGCGCGTCCTCGTCGCGGACGAGCGGGTCGAGCTCGAGGTCGCGCGGCTCCGAGCCCGGCCCGAAGAGGGACGTCAGGTACTGGATGATGAGTTCCTTCTCCTCGACCGAGACCAGGTCGTGCGTCACCTGCGGCACGCCGGGGGCCATGTTGGCGACGCGGCCGTCGACGTCGAACATGCGGTCGACTGCCGCGCGCCAGCCCCGCTCGTTCCGGGGTCCGCGGCGGTGGAAGCCGGCCGGCCCGTGGCAGCCGAAGCAGGAGCGCAGCATGATGTCGCGGGCCGGGTGCGGCGGATAGAGCGTGTCGAAGTCGACGATCTCGGCTACGCGGTCGTCTCCGGACGCCCCGCCGTAGTTCCGCTGCGCCGTCGCCCCGCGCGCCGCCGCGCCCTCTTCGGGCCCCGCCCCCAGCGCCGTGAGTGCGATGTCGACGATCGTCGTCGCCCCCGGGCTCACCTCGACGGTCAGGGCCGGCGCCTCGAAGGCTTCCTCGACCACGCTGACGTCGTAGGTGCTCGGCGGCAGGTTGTAGATCCGGAAGCGGCCGTCGCGCGTGTAGACCGTGTAGGCGATCCGGTGCACGGTGTCGTGCGCCTTCACGCGGAGGGCCCGCACCTCACCCTGGTCGGCGGTCACGCGGCCGGCGATGACGCCGGTGGCGGCGCCGTCCTGGGCGAGCGCGAGGCTGCCGGGCAGCATGTCCGCACCGGCCAGCAGCAGCGCAGCGGCTGTTAGGAGCGCCGCCCTGGTTCCGAGCCCAATCGTCGACTGGGTAGCCATGGATCTCCTCCTCACGTACTGAGCCGCCGGCCGCCCCGGCGCCTCGCCCGCCACGCGCGCGCCGGCTGCCGAC